>CAZZGQ010000097.1:0-3669 GCA_964653765.1 uncultured Elusimicrobia bacterium
CTGGACTTCCCGGCGCCCGCCAAGCTGGACGCCATGATCGCCTCCGCGCAGGACCGGCTCAAGGAGAACCCTCAGGACATCGGCGCGCTCGTCCAGCTCGGCACTCTGCACTTCGAGAAGGGCAAGGACTCCTACGCCGACGGCATCAACGAGCTGGAGGAGGCGCGCGATCTCGGCGCCCTCGACCCGCGCGTCTTCTACTGCCTCGGCCTCATGTACCAGGAGGCCGGCCTCTATTCCTTCGCCGTCGACGACTACCGGCGCTACCTGCGGCACTACCCCGAGGACAAGGAGATCCGGATGCTCGAGGCGAAGCTCCTGTACAAGCAGGGCAGCTTCGCCGAGGCGGTGGAGGAGTACGAGCGCCTCAAGTACCGCTTCCCGAACGACCCTCTCATCGACGAGAACCTGGGCCTGAGCCTGTGGGGCGCCAAGGACCTCGATCGCGCCGTCGGCATCTTCACGCAGTTGGGCCGATACGGCGAGGATTCCGGCCGCCGCGCCGAGTTCTACCTCGGCCAGATGGCCTTCGACAAGAAGGACTATCCCGGCGCCTTGGAGCACCTGCTCAAGGCCCAGCCCGATCCGCCGCACGACATCGGCGTCCCGCAGGAGAAGCTGGCCGCCGCCTTGGGCGCGGTTTATGGAAAACTCGGCCAGTGGGCCGAGGCCAAGGCCGCCTGGGAGCGCGTCCTGACGCTCACCCCCGACGATTCCAAGGCCAAGGCCGCCCTGCGCGAGTCCACCCGCCGCATCCCCCGCAAGAAGAAGCACGCTTAACTTGGGGGTCAACCCTGAAAGTTAAGTAACTGCTACTTGCTTAACTTTCAGGGTTGACCCCCAAGTTAAGTTAGAATCTCTCGTCATGTGGCGCCTCGTGCTTCTCGCCCTTCTCGGCCTCGCCGCGCCCGCGCGCGCCCAGTTCGGCCAGAACCACGTCGTCATCAAGGACTTCCCCTGGAAGGTCCGCTCTACCGAGCACTTCGACATCTATTACTATCCGGAGACCGAGCCGCTGGTGCCGGAGGCGGCGGAGATCCTCGAGACGGCTTTCGTCAGGGTCAGCAAGGCGCTGGATATCCAGACCGAGCCGCCGACGTGGCTCTCGGAAAAGGAGCGGGAGAAGCGCAAGTGGGAGAGGCGGCCGTTCTTCTTGTACGCCAGCCCCAACGACTTCGAGCAGTCCAACATCGCCGACGTGGGCGACGGCACCGGCGGCATCACCGAGCCGTTCAAGAACCGCTTCATGGTGTACAACGACGGCACCCGCAAGTGGCTCGAGGACGTCATCACCCACGAGTTCACGCACATCATGCAGTTCCACGTGCTGATCTCCGGTTGGTGGCGCTCGGGCGAACTGATCAAGACCATCATCTACCCGCTCTGGATGATGGAGGGCATGGCCGATCACTCCACCTACGACATCGACGCCTACCTCCATGAGATCACGATCCGCGACGCCGCCACTTCCGACGGCCTGATCCCGATCTACAAGCTCGAGCACTTCGGCCACCTCAAGCCGCATCAGATCACGCTGGCATACGAGGAGGGCTCCTCCGCCATGGAGTTCCTGGCCACCCAATACGGCTCGCGCAAGGTGGGCGACATGCTGCGGCTGTTCCAGACGCGGCTGGAGACGAGCCAAGTGCTGCACGACCTGATCGGCATCGACGAGATGGAGTTCGACCGGCGCTTCCGAGAGTACATGAAGGAGAAGTACGCGCACGAGGTCCGCGAGCGCCGGCTGAGCGAGCCCGACTCCTTCGGCCCGGCTCTCACGCGCACGCCGGACAAGATCCCCCAGTTCAACGTGGCGCCGGTCTTCACGGCGGACCTGTCGACCATGTACTACCTGTCGACAGCCCACGGAGAGCCGCCCGAGATCCGCGAGCTCGACGTCAAGACGAAGCGCTCCCGCCGCGTGGCCCCGGTCCCATGGGCGCGCGTGGAGAACCTGCCGATGGGCAACTTCGCCAACATCGACCACGCGCTGTCGATCTCGCCGGACGGCCGCTACGTGGCGTTCATCGGCACCCGCAACCACGAGGACGCGATCTGCCTCTGGGACATCCCGAAGAAGCGTCTACTGCGCCAGCCCGTGCCGGGATTCGAGCAGCTGATGCAGCCCGCGTTCTCGCCCGACGGCAAGACGATCGCGTTCTCCGGCATGAAGCTCTCGCGGACCGACCTCTACCTCTACCACCTGGACGACGGGCGCGTGGAGCGTCTCACCCACGACTCGCGCGACGACGAGATGCCCGCGTTCACGCCGGACGGCAAGGCCATCATTTTCTCGGGAGAGCGGCTGGACGAGATCGATCCGCACGGCACCGAGCGCCGCCTCTACCGGCTCGACCTCGCGGACAAGAGCCAAAAGCTCCTCGAGGAGTCGGGGGGAGAGGCGCGCGATCCCGTGGTCTCCGCGGACGGCAAACGGGTGCTCTTCATCCACGAGACGGAAGGAAGCTCCGACGTCGCCGAGCTGGACCTGGAGACCGGCAAGGCGCGCCGGCTCACGCGCACGATCGGCGGCGCGTTCACGCCGATGTACGCGGGCGACCGCGTGGCTTTTTCGTCGCTGCGGCGCGGCAGCGTGCACGTGTATCTGGGCGAGCCGGACAAGCTGCTGAGCGAGGACCTGCCCGGCAGGCCGAGGACGGCGCCGGGCGACGTCGAGTTCGCCCTGCCCGGCATGGGCGGCGTGCGTCCGTCCTCGTCGACGGTCGCGCTCTCCGAGGAGCGGCCTTACAAGTTCACGTACTCCACCGACCTCTTCATCCCGGCCGCCTTCTATTCCTCGCCTGGCGGCTTCTACTGGTCGAGCTATTGGCAGGGGTCCGATCTCCTCGGCAACCACGTGCAGACGGCGCTGGTGAACTTCCACAGCGGGAACACCTACGACTACCAGGCCGCCTACGCCTACTCCCGCTTCCGGCCGCAGGTCGTGGCCGGCCTCACCGGCACCGCGCGTCCGGACCTCATCGACCTCGACACGAGCCACGACATCAACGACGCCTACAACGCCCAGTTCGTCCAGGTGCGCTACCCCGTCGACCGCTATCATCGCGTGGAGGGGCAGCTGTTCTCGGCGTCCGAGCGGCTCGACGATCTCACCGACGGCAGCGAGACGCGGCGCAACGAGGCGCGCGCCGGCTCCGTGTCCGCGGTGCGGGACACGACGCGCGGCCGCTACTTGGTGGTGACTCAGGGCAACCGGCTGCGCGCCTCCTACACGCATCAATACGCGGCCTTGGGCGGCAACCAGCTCTTCGACGTCGCCAGCGTGGAGGGCCACCAGTTCTACCAGATCGCCTCGCAGACCGCGCTCGCCTTCCGGGCCGTGGGGATGGAGGCCACGGGCCGCGACAAGCCGCAGCTGATCCTGGGCGGCTGGGGCGGCGTGCGCGGCTACGGCCGCAGCACGACCACGGACGTGGGCAGCCGGCTGGCCGTGCTCAACGCGGAGTTCCGCTTCCCGATCGCCCCCGATCTCAACTACTACATGTGGTACTTCTTCCCGGACTTCTACTTCAAAGCGCTCTTCGGCGACGTCTTCAGCGACACCGGCTACGCCTGGGACAGCGCCGGGCAGCTCAAGCATGCGAACCTGGCCCAGCTGCGCAACTCGGTGGGGCTGGGCGTGCGCGTGTACTCGTTCATCCTGCAGGA
>CAZZGQ010000097.1:3769-10667 GCA_964653765.1 uncultured Elusimicrobia bacterium
AGCTGCGCAACTCGGTGGGGCTGGGCGTGCGCGTGTACTCGTTCATCCTGCAGGAGTTCCCGCTCGTCCTGGCGTTCGACTACGCGCGACGCACGACCTCCAACGGAGGCGTCTTCTACGTGAACCTGAGCCAGCTCTTTTGAAATGATCCAACGAAAGCAAGGACGCCTGCTGCTCGACGGTCTCTCCGCGGAAGCCTTGGCCCGCCGGTTCGGCACTCCGCTGTACGTCTACTCCGAGGACGCGATCGCCGCGCGCTATGCCGCGCTCGAGCGGGCGTTCAAGCCGCGGCGGCCCCTCATCTGCTACGCGATGAAGGCCAACTCCAACCGCGCCGTGATCGGCCTGCTGGCGCGTCGCGGAGCCGGCGCCGACATCGTCTCTGGCGGCGAGCTGCTGCGCGCGCTGGCCGCCGGCGTGCCCGCGGGACGCATCGTGTTCTCCGGCGTCGGGAAGACGGCGGAGGAGCTGGAGCTCGGCATCCGCAAAGGCGTGCTGACCTTCAACGTCGAATCGGAGGCGGAGCTGCGCGCCTTGGAGAGCGCGGCCAAGAGGCTGCGTCGACGGGCGCCGATCTCGGTGCGCTTGAACCCGGACGTGGACGCCAAGACCCATCCGCACATCACGACGGGCCTGGCGGACAACAAGTTCGGCGTGGAGAAGCCCCAGGCGCTGCGGTTGTACGATCAGGCCGCCCGAAGCCCGTGGCTCCAGCCAAAAGGGATCCAATGCCACATCGGCTCCCAGATCGTGTCCGTCAGGCCTTACGCGCAAGCCGTGCGGTCCGTGGCGGCCGTCGTCGCCCACCTCGGCCGCAAGGGGATACGCTTGGACCTCATCGACATGGGCGGCGGCTTCGGCATCAACTACGACAGCGAGACGGAGCTGGACCTCGCCCGGCTGGCGAAGGCGCTGGAGCCGCTGCCCGAGGGCCCGCGCCTGCTGCTCGAGCCGGGGCGCTTCCTCGTGGCGGACGCGGGCGTGCTGCTCACCCGGGTGCTCTACGAGAAGAAGACCTCGCGACGCACCTTCGTGATCGTGGACGCCGCCATGAACGATCTGGCGCGGCCCGCTCTCTACGACGCCTACCATCCGATCGAGCCGGCCTCGGCGCGCGCCGGAGCCAAGCGGCGGGTCGACGTCGTAGGGCCGGTCTGCGAGTCGGGCGACTTCCTCGCGCGCGGCCGGCGGCTGGGACCGACCGCGGAAGGCGACGTCCTGGCCGTGCTGAAGGCCGGCGCCTACGGCTTCGCGATGAGCTCGCAGTACAACTCCCGCCCTCGGGCCGCCGAGGCCCTGATCGCGCGCGGGCGCGCCCGCCTGATCCGCCGCCGCGAGACGTGGGAGGACCTCGTCCGGCATGAGCGCTGAGTACGACGAGGCGTATTACCGCGGCAGCTGCGGCGGCTCGGATTTTTTCGCGCGCTTCGGCGCCAGCGTCGTCAAGCCGGCCCTGGCACTGGCGCTCAAGCGCGCGGACCTTCGGGAAGGCATGACGGCGCTCGACATCGGCTGCGGGCGGGGGGAGCTGCTGCACCAGCTCAAGAAACGCGGCGTCAGGGCCGTGGGGGCCGATTTCTCGCCCGCCGCGCTGGGCCTGGCGCGGACCACGTCGCGCGCCCCCGTGCTGCGCGCAGACGCGCGGAAGCTGCCCTTCCACGACGGCTCCTTCGACCGCGTCTTCTTCCTGGGCGTCGTCGACCATCTCGCCGACGCCGACCTCGAAAGCTGCCTGGCCGAGTTCCGCCGCCTCCTGAAGCCCGGGGGCGTGCTGCTGCTCAATACGTGCGTCAACACGGACTATCACAAGAGAAAGACCTACGCGCTGCGCCTGCGCCTGGCGCGCGCCCTGGGGTTGAGACCGCCGCGGCGGCTGCGATCCGCGGAGGATGAGGAGCTGCACGTCAACGAGCACAATGAAAGCGGCCTGAGGGCCTTCTTGGAGCGACAAGGGTGGGAGGCGCGCGTCGAGCCGCGGCCCAACGACAAGTTCGTCGTGGACGAGCTCTATGAGAAGCCCCTTCCGGCCGGCTTCCCTTTGAAGACCGCCAAGCCCTGGAAGCGCGCCGTCCACGGCCTCTTCTTCCGCGGACCATGGAAGAAGTACTTGGCGCGCGAGCTCTTTTGCGTGGCTCACCCGAAAAAGCGGTAGAATCCCTCCGATGGCCAAGAAGAACAAGGCTCAAAAGACCACGAAAGCCGAGGCGGCCCAGCCGCCGGAGGAGCGTATATCCGTTTTGGGCTGGCGGCTGATCGGGGCGGGGGGAGCCGCGGTGCTCCTTGGTTTCCTCGTCCTCTCTCGCGCGGACCGCATGGGCCGCAATTGGGCCAGCGACGCCGCCCCGCTGCTGATCCTGGGAGGCTACGCCGCCATCGGCCTGGGCCTCTTCGCTCCCGCCGCCGAAGAGGGGGGAGCTCCCTCCTCTTCTCCCGCCTCCCCCGGCCGCCCCTAAAAACCGTCTCGCCGTCTTTTCGTCCGTGATTGAGCCGCGCTTGCGGCCCGCCGCGCCTCGTTGGTCCGCTCCGCGCGCCGCGAAAAAACCGCCTCGCTTCTGAGCTGGTTTTTTCGCGCTGCGCGCCTTCCGGCGGCTCGATCCGATCCTTGGTGTTTTTCGCGGTCGTTCCGAGCCGAACAGCTCCCTTGGTTTTTTCGGCCGGTCCCCGATCTTTTGGCGACTCTCCCGCTGTTTTGCCCTCTCGCCTTCCATGGTCTTTTCGGCCAGGGCCATTTTCTCGGGCCGTCCGCCGGTTTTTTGCCCGCGATCCGCCCTTTTCCTTTGATGGTTTTTTCGGCGCCCCCGGCCTAGGCCCCGCCCGGCCGAAAAATCGCCTGTTTTTTCAGCTCTCCGACCCTGAGTCCTTTCATGGTTTTTTCGGGCGACCCGGTCCGGGCCCGGATACCCAAAAATCTGGCGACTTTTCGAGCCTCCAACCCTTGGGTTCCGGAGGGTCCTTCCATGGTCTTTTCGGCCGGCTGCCGCCGATCCGGGCAAAATCGGCCGGATCCTTTCATGGTTTTTTTGAGGGGTCCGGCCGCGGCCGGGATCCCGCGAAAGTTGCCAACTTTTCAGCCCGGTTTCGGGCGATTCCGAGGCGAGCTCGAGGGGCCGCGCCCGCGGCCGAGACTGCTAACTCTGAAAATCTCAGAAACCTTCACGAAAGCGCGCCGAATGCTCTAAGAAAATCGACGTTTTTCGGGCCAACTTGAGCGGAATTCGAGCGCAGGCTCATCCGGCGCTCCACCCTCTGTGTGTAACATAATATTTATTATCGTTAGTAATGGGTTTGCCGGGAGGAGGCTCCCCTCGGGCCGTTTTTCCCGCCGATCCGGGAGCTGCGCGGCGGCGCTTTTAGAACGCGCGCGAGACTGGGCGTGCCGTTTCTTCCGCTGCAAAAATGTGGATAACTCGCACGCGCACGCAGGCTGATGCCGCGGCGGCCGCTATTGAAGCGCGCGCGTGCGCGTGCGAGTTTATGCCGGGCCTGCGTTGCGATTTCGGGGTCTCGCTGGCTGGTTGCAGCGCGGCGAAATCGCGGATGGCTCGGGCCGGTATTGAAGCGCGTGCGCGCGGGCGCGAGTCAGGGCCGCGCGGTGATGGTCTGCGACAGCTCTTCGGCCAGCAGCAGGCCGCGCAGCCGGCCGGGCGCGGTGAGCTCGTAGCGCCGCGCGCGTCTCGAGCCGGAGGCCAGCAGCAGGCCTTCGTTGACGGCGTCCTGGAGCGAGCGGTCCATGCGCGCTATGGGATAGCCGGAGCGGCGCAGCCATTTCGCGAGCTGCGTGGCCGTGGGCTTGGGCTCGTTAAGTCTCGCGCGCGCGCACGACATGAGGACGAGGCAGGCTTCTTGCGGCCCTTTTCCGGGGCCCAATTTGGCCCGTAGCTGCAGCGTGGAGCCCTTGTGGTCGCAGATCTCCGTCCATGCGATCTCCGGCGCTCCTGGGGCATTTGCGCGCGTCCCAGAGGGCATCGGCGCGGAAGTTGCCGGCGCGGTCTGCAGGCTGACGTGGAACTCCCGGCTTTCTTTCGAGACGAAATCCGCCGAGCCCTCGGCCTCGAACTCGGCGCCGTTGGGCCAGCGCAAGCGCAGCCGGCAGTCGCGGGACGCTGTCATCGGCGCTATTCTGCCATATCCGGCGGCAAATGTCTAAGGCTTGTGGATAAGCCTGTGAATTGCGAATAAGGCTATTTCTCGACGGAGATATACGCCAACAATGTTGTCCTAAAAATATTTTTAAAGATTTATAAGACACGGCTGTGCCCGTGGGCTGTGGATAGAAATGTGGAAAACTCCGACGGAGAATCGAAGTCGCGGGAAGCCGCGCCCGACGAGGAATCGCGCGCGAAAAATGTTTCACGCGAAAACACCATGAAAGCGGCGCGCCGGAGGGCGCGACGCGCGCGAAACGAAACGAGGCGAAAACGGCGATCAGCCGACGCCGCCGCCGATGTGGAGGGAGCCGTCCGGATCGGCGCAGAGGCGCAGGCGGACCTTGAGGGTCGAGCCGTCGTCCAAGCGCCCCTCCCCCTCCACGTCGTAGACGCGCCGGCCGCCGAGATCCGAGGCCTCCGGGTCGGCCGTGGGGAGCTCGAGCTTGGCCGAGGCGAGGCGGTCCAGGTCGTGGTCGTCGCTCCAGAGCTCGGAGCGGCTGATGTTGTTGCCGACCGAGTGCAGGCCCAGGAGCTCGGCCACGAACTGGCCTTCGGTCATGGTCTGGCTGGCGCGCTCGCCGCGCGCGCTGGCTTCATCGTCCGGGAAGCCGTCCACGACTTGGCGGCGGTAGGTCTCCGCGGAAGCCTTGAGCGCCAGCGCATGCCAGCGCTTCTGAGCCACGTCTTCCTGGATCTCGCGCCAGAAGCCGCTCAAAGCCAGCGTCCTGTTGGCGAGCTCGCCTTTCGCCCCCTCCTCGCCGCGGCTGCGGAGCAGCTCTTGGGCTTCTCCCGGGACGAGCGAATAATGGTAGACGCCGGCCAGGTGTTGCAGCCGGGCGACGGCATCGTCCTCGGCGGCGAAGGCGGCGGACAACGACAGCAGGGCGGCGAGCAAGAGCGGGAGTCGACGGTTCATGGGCTTCTCCGAACGGGTTCGAGGCTAGTTGGAGTCGGCGGCCTGGCCGGCGGAGTAGACGTTGTGGCAGCGGCCACCGTCGGCCGGCGCCGGGCCGTCGCTGCAGGCGGTGGAGACGCGGATGAAGAGACGACCCGTCGGTCCGCCCATCAGCGGGTGGCGGGCGGCGCGGTAGAAATAGGTGGTCGACCCGTCCTGGTTCTTGACCGTCTCGATCGAGACGATGGCCGCGCCGGCGTTGAATTGCTTGACCAGCTGGGCGTCCTGCGCCGGCATCCGATCGGCGGCGAGCAGGGCGTTCATCGCGCCGATGGCGTCCTGCGCGCTCAACGTCGGGTTCGTGTCGGTCCAATAGGTCTCCGCGGCTTGGGCCAGGGTCGTCAGGCACAGCATTCCGGCGAGGGTCAAGACGAGCTTTTTCATGGGGTGGTCTCCTTAGGGATCGAGACGATACCACCTGGAGGGAAAAGGCGTGAGAGGCGGAGGGCCTAGCGGACCGCGGCCAAGGTTCCCACGCGTTTTTGGGCCGGGCCTAGGAAGGAGGGCGCTTCAGCGCGGCTCGGCCGCGACGCTCTTGAGCGCGAAGCGGTGCAGCATCCCCGGCTTGTCGGTGGCGATCCAGAGCCAGGAATCGTCCACGGCCAGTCCTGCGGCGACGACGGCGTCCGACCCGAGCGCGGGAAGCTCGGCGGCGCCGAGGGGCTGGAGCAAGTTTTCCGCCAGGCGGTAACGCAGCGCCTTGCGCGTCGTCGCATCCAGGACCCAAAGGGTGCCCTGCCAGGCTTGCAGCCCCGCGGGCCGCACGCGCGGCAGCTCGAAGCGGCGGAGCAGGGTCAGCGTGTCCCCCACGGAATAGAGCGAGATCTCCTCCGGGCCGCCGATCCACAGCGATTGTCCGTCCCAATACAGAGGCCCGCCCTGCTTGAGGCTCGGCGGATCGAAGGTCCGGCGCAGCTCGTGGTCGCCGGCGAGCGCGTATTGGCGCAGCTTCCCGGACGACGTGATCGTCCAGAGGCGATCCTTGCCGTGGGCGGCCCCCACGACGTCGGAAGCGGCGGCGAATTTCTGGACCCCGCTGATCTCGCCGTTGGACGCGTCGACGAGGTACAGCAGCTGACGGTCCGGATCCAGCGTGAGCAGTTGCCCGCCGCTCAGAGAGAGGCCGACGGCGCGCGGAGAATTGAGGGCGAACTCGGCCGGCGGGCTGGTCCGGCGCGAGGAGGTCAGGACGCCGATGAGGGGCAGGGCGATCAAGCTCGCAGCGACGACGGCCGCGGCGGTCGCGCTCAAGCGAGGCGCCTTCCGCGGCGCGGGCGCCGCGGCTTGGGGCGGCGGGACAGACGGCAGCGGCGCCTGCGGCGCGGGGGCGACCGGCGCTTCCACCGGGACGGCCGCGACGGGCGCTGGCGGGGCCGCGACGTGCGCCGGCGGGGCCGGAGAGGGCGCCGGCCGCGCGGCGGGCAGCGGCGCGATCGCCGCCAGGCGCTCCTGCGTCTTCTTGAGCACCTCGTCGAACGAGGGCCTTTGCGGCAGGAGCGGCGGCAACGGCAGCGCGACGGGCGCCGGGCCGGACGACGGCGCGGCGTCGGAAAACGAGGCCAGGCGCGCGTCGATCAGGGTCGTCAGGTCGTGGAACGTCTCTCGCCGGGTCGAGGCCGAAGCTTCGATGGCGGCCTCGGCTTCCTCGAGCTTGCGCCGGAGGAGGTCCACGTTCCCCCCGCCCGGCGACGAGAACGAGGGCGGCGCGGGCGCGGCGGCCGGCTCGAGATCGATCGACTTCAGCCTCTCGTCGAAAGAATCGAGGAGCTTGTCGAGCGGACGGTCGGCGCGCTTG
>CAZZGQ010000098.1:0-4529 GCA_964653765.1 uncultured Elusimicrobia bacterium
CGGCGTGTGGCCCATCGGAAAATGATACGATGGGGCCGTGACGCGTCTGTTCCCGATCGTCGGTCTCCTTATACTGACCGGCTGCCGCCGCAAGGAGCCCGTCGTGGCGAAGGTGGGCTCTTTGACGATCACCCAATCCGAGTTCCAGCGCAAGCTCGGCGACGTGGCCGAGGGCTACCAGAGCTACGTGCTGACGCCCAACGGCCGCCGCCAGTTCCTCGACATCCTCATCCGCGAGAAGATGGTGCTCGCCGCGGCCAGCGCCTCCGACGTGCGCAAGTCGCGGGAGTTCAAGGACGAGTACGCCAAGCTGCGGGCCGACGAGGAAGAGCGCCTGCGCGAGGGCCACGACGTCCTGCTGACGCGTCTCTGGCTGGAGGACCTGCGCGAGAAGGGGATCCTCGGCGTCAGCGACGAGGACGCGCGCGACTACTGGCGCAAGCACCCGGAGGCCGTCGACGTGCGCCACATCCTCGTGGCCACCTCCGCCGAGGCCGAGCAGATCGCCAAGCGCGCGCGCGGCGGCGGCAGCTTCAGCGCGCTGGCCAAGCAGTATTCTCTGGACGCGTCCACCGCCCACGACGGAGGGCGCATGAAAGGCAGCCTCTACGGCGAGATCATCCCGGACCTCGAGGAGATCGTCTTCCACATGCGCGTGGGCGAGATCGCCGGGCCCATCAAGAGCAAGTTCGGCTACCACGTGATCAAGAAGGAATCCGAGCGCCGCGCCAAATTCGAGGACGTCAAGGACCGCATCGAGGGCCTGCTCGAGAAGCAGAAGCTCGACCGCTACCTGCAGTCCATCCAGGAGAAGTTCCCCGTGGAGGTCGTCGATGAGCAATTCAAATAGGGCCGCCCTGCTGGCTTTGATCGCTTTCCTGCCCGCCGCCGCCTTTGGCGCGAAGCTGGAGGACACGGTCGCCGTGGTCAACGGCACGCCGATCCTGCTTTCCGAATATCAGAAGGAGCTGGGGACGTCGATGGAGTACTGGAACCACACCCAGCCCGACGCCCTCCAGGACCCCGCCAACGTCAAGAAGCTCAAGGAGAGCACGCTGGAAGAGCTCATTAACCGCGAGCTGCTGTATCAGGAGGGCGTCAAGCAGAAGATCAAGGTCCGCGAGCGCGACATCGACAACGGCGTGGCCGAGATCAAGAGCCGCTTCGCTCCCGAGAACGCCAAGGAGCTCCCGCAGGCGGAGGCCGACGCCCAGGCGGAGGCCAACTTCAACAAGCAGCTCCAGGCCGACGGCCTGACGATGGGCCAGTTCCGCGACCGGCTGAGCAAGCAGATCATGGCCCGCAAGCTGATCGAGCAGGACGTGCGCGCGAAGGTGGCCCCGCCCGACGAGGCCAAGATCAAGGCCCTCTTCGACAAGATCGCGGCCTTCAACACGAGCAAGAGCACCGTCCCGCCGGCCGGCATGAGCGAAGAGGAAGGCATGGCGTTCATGCAGGTGGCCCAGCAGGTCAAGGCCATGAGCTCCGAGCGCGTGCGCGTCTCGCGCATCCTGGTCCGCCTGGCGCCCAATCCCTCCGAGATCGAGAAGAAGCGCGCCCTCAAGACCGCGCAGGAGATCAAGAAGAAGCTCGACGGCGGCGCCTCCTTCGCCGAGACGGCCAAGGCCGAGTCCGAGGACCCGGAGAGCGCCCCGCGCGGCGGCGACATCGGCTACGTGCTGCGCGGCGTGGCCCCGCCCGAGTTCGAGAAGGTCGCCTTCGCCCTGCCCGTGGGCGACATCAGCGCGCCCATCCTCACCGAGGGCGGCTACAACATCATCCGCGTCTCCGAGAAGCGCGCCTCCGAGGCGCCCGAGTTCGACCGCTTCAAGGACGAGCTGGGCAAGTACCTGATGAACATGGACTTCCAGAAGCAGCTCGAGGCCTACGTGAAGACGCTCAAGTCCAAGGCCGTCATCGAGCGCCAGCTCCAAGCCGCGCAGTAGCGGCGCCGGCGGGACGGGTGGACGAGAGGTCCCTCCAAGGTCCGATGCTTTTCTTGCATTAGCGAGGCCTGATTCCCACTTTAATTCGAGCGAAAATGTGAGAAACGCATCGGACCTTGGAGGGATGCATGGCTGACCCCGCCCTCGTCATCGCCTGCGGCGATCCGGCCGGCATCGGCCCGCGCGCCGTCGTGCTGGCGCTCAAGAAGCGGGGTCTTCCGCGCGGCTGCCGGCCCGTCGTCGTGGGCGAGCGCGCCGTCTGGGAGCGCGCGGGCTGGACGCCGGCGCTGGCGGGGCTGCTCGACACGCGGCTGGGCGAGGCGCCGCCGCCGTACGGCAAGCCGACCGCCGTCACCGGACGTCTCTCCTTCGCCGCGCTGCGCGCCTGCCTGCGCGCCGTCGCGCGCGGCCAGGCCCGCGCGATGGTCACGGCGCCCATCTCGAAGACGGCCTGGGCGCTGGCGGGCGTGCCGTATCGCGATCACACCGAGTGGCTGCGGACGGAGACCGGCGCCGACGGCCAGATGGTGCTCGGCGCGCCCTCGCGCGGCCTTTGGGCCGCGCTGGCGACGCGCCATGTGCCGCTCGCGCAGGTGCCCGGGAAGCTCTCGGCCGTCAACGTCGCCTCCGCCGCCGCGGCGCTGGATCGCAGTCTGCGCGCGTTGGGGCTGCGCCGGCCGCGCCTGGGCCTCTGCGGGCTCAATCCGCACGCCGGTGAGGAAGGCCTGCTGGGCGCCGAGGAGCGCGGCGTGCTGGCGGCGGCGCTGCGCCGCGCGCGCGGCCTCAGCCTGGCCGGGCCCATCGCCGCCGACACGGCCTGGCGCTGGCACGCGGCGGGCCGGCTCGACGGGTTGGTCTGCCTCTACCACGACCAGGCCCTCATCGCGCTGAAGACGGCCGCCGATCTCGCCATCGTCAACTGGACGGTGGGCCTGCCCTTCGTCCGGACCTCGCCGGGCCACGGCACGGGCTTCGACCTCGCCGGCCGCGGCGAGCCCGATCCCGAGGCCACCTTCCAGGCCCTGCTCCTGGCCGCCCGCCTTTAACCGCCACTTTATCGGCCGGTCTCTTGACAAAGCAAGGGGCCGCGGCTACTCTCGTCGACGTGAAGGCCCTCTGTCTGCTGCTCTTGGCGCTTTGCCTGGCGGCCCCGCGCGCCCGCGCCGCCGATGACGACCCGAAGAAGGAGCAGAAGAGCGGCAAGGGCAACACGGAGACGGAGCAGCAAAAAAGCGTCCAGGCCAAGCCCCCCAGGCCTCCCGCCGTTCCCGGGCGCGACCCCGGGGGGTCGAAGGAGCTGGCCGAGCAGCTGGAGAAGAAGAACCCCGGGATCGTCAAGCAGGTCCACGAGCTCTGCGACCACGCGAGGACCCCGGAGGACCTGAAGCATCAAATGGGGAGGTTCGATCCCGACACCCGGCGGGGCGTCGAGCGCTACATGAGGGCCGAGAACGCCCGGCTCGCTTCCGAGGCGGCCCCGCCTGACCGCAACACGCGAGGGCCGGCCCGCGCGCCGGCGGCCGTCGACAAGGACCCCGGCTGGACGATGCACACCAACATGGACCGGGCCGCGGCGGAGCAGGAGCCCTCCAACATGGCGCGCGCCAGCCGCGTCGGGCAGGATTATTATCAAAGCGGCGATTCGGCCGCGGCGCAGCCGTGGCTCGAGCGCGCCATCGCCGGGGGCTACCGTTCGCCTGAGACGCTGACCGCTTACGGCGGCATCGCTTATGACAAGAAAGATTTCCAAACCGCCCATCAGGCCGCCCTGGGCGCGCTGCAGCTAGATCCCAACAACAAGCCGGCGCAGGTCCTGGCCGGCCTGTCCGAGAACCGCGTCTCGCAGGTCCATCTGCCGTCGGTCCTCGGAGGGCCGGAAGGCGAGCCGGAGCAGGCCGCGGCGCCGGCCGCCGAGCCGCAGGCCGCGCCGCCCGCCGATCCTCTCGCGCAGGAGCGCCGCGCCGAGCTGGCCGCCGCCGCCGCCCGGCAGTCCGTCGTGGCGCCGGGCGCCGTCGAGAAGTCGGCGGCGATGACGCGCCAGGCCGAGAGCGCCCTGCGCGTGGGCGATTATCCCGGGGCCTACTCGCGCGCCTCCGAGGCCACCGATCTCAACAACCGCAACGCGCAAGCGTGGAACTACCGCGCCATGGCCGCCTCCAACATGGGCCGCTACGCCGACGCCGTCCACGACGCCAGCTACGCCATCACGCTCGAGCCCAAGCAGGCGCCGCCCTGGGTGACGCGCTCCTGGGCCTTCTCGCAGCAAGGCCTCTATCACGAGGGCGAGAGCGACGCGCGCGTGGCGCTCGAGAAGGCGCCCGGCAACGCCTACGCCTACCACGATCTTTCCTTCGCCCTGGCCGGCCAGGGGCGGCGCTCGCAGGCTCTCGACGCGCTGCGGCTGGCCGCCGAGCAGGACCCCCGCTTCAAGGCGAAGTACGAGGAGGCCACCCAGCTCGCCGATGACGCCGACATGACGTTGCTCTTCCGGCAGGCGTTGGCCGACGGCGCCGCGCCGAGCCGGGCGCCGGCGTCGCACGGCAAGCGCTTCGCCACGCTGGCGCTGCTCTCGGTGATCGGCGG
>CAZZGQ010000098.1:4629-7517 GCA_964653765.1 uncultured Elusimicrobia bacterium
TCTCGCGCAAGCTGGGCGAGGGCGGCATGGGCGTCGTCTACGAGGCGCGCGACAAGGCGCTGGACCGCCGCGTGGCCATCAAGCGCATGCGCGAGGAGATCCGCAGCGATCCGAACGAGCGGCGGCGCTTCGTGCAGGAGGCGCGCGCCGTGGCCGCGCTCAACCACACCAACGTGGTCTCTCTTTACCAGATCCTGGAGCGCGACGACGACGTCTACCTGGTCTTCGAGTACGTCCACGGCCGCACGCTGGCGGAGCAGCTCTCGCGCGGCTCGATGAGGTTCCCGGACGCGCGCAAGATCATGCGCTCGGTCTGCGCCGCCGTCGAGCACGCCCACCGCCACAAGGTCATCCACCGCGATCTCAAGCCCTCCAACATCATGCTCACCGAGGAGGGGGGCGTGAAGGTCATGGATTTCGGCGTGGCGCGCCAAGCCGCGTCGACGAAAATGCTGACGAATACCATCGTAGGGACGCCTCCCTACATGGCTCCGGAGCAGGAGCAGGGCCTGGTGCGGGCGGAGTCCGACGTCTTCGCCCTGGGCGTGGTCCTATTCGAGATGCTGACCGGCCAGTTGCCGTTCTCGGGCCAGGGCGCCGGCATGCTCCTCAACAAGATCAACGGCAAGCACGAGCAAGCCTCCAAGCTGGCCCGTCAGCCGGCCCCGGCCGGGCTCGACGCCGTGCTCGACAAGGCCCTGGCCGCCGACCCCGACAAACGCTTTCGCAGCCCCGCCGAGCTCATGGCCGCGCTCGATGGGCTGACCGTGCCCGCGGCCGCTTGACAAAGGGGGGGCCCCCCCCTACACTTCCCCCATGGCCCTTCTGTGCGCCGCCGTCCTGGCCGCCGCCCTCGTCACCGGCGGCCGCGCCGACGCCAAGGACGATCGCGAGATGTCCCAGGGGCACGGCATGCACGCCCTGGCCGCGACTCCTCCCGAGGCCTCCGAGAACGATCCGGACGCCGTAGATCCGCAGGAGATGGCTCGCGGGAAAGCCAAGGCCGAGGAGGAATACGGCCAGATCCCGGGCATGCTGCCCATCGTCGAGGCGATCCCGACCGACAAGCCGGTCCATCGCAACGTCGTCGTCGCCCTTTTCCGCCATTTCCTGCCTCCGCGCGCCGCCGCCCAGAAGATCGCTCTCGACTATCTGGAACGCCATCCCGAGGAGAAGCCGCCGGCCAACGTCAGCGAGCTCAGCAACGCCGAGCTCCAGGCGCGGCTGAAGGCGTTCATGACCAAGCTGTCCATCGAGGATCCCGACGCGGCGCGGCGGATGCAGGCGCTGCTGCCGCGGCTGCAGGCGGCCCACAACGAGGTCATGACGACGGCCGGCCCCATCGGGGCGGCGATCATGACGGCCGATAAAGGCTCCCGGTACCTGATGCTCGACCCGAAGGGCCACGACGACAACTGGGTCGCCTCGCAGCCGGACTCCCCGGCGCCGCTGCAGTACCGCGCGCGAGAGAGGCTGATCAACGGCGACAAGCAGGGCGCGCTCGAGGACGCTCGCCGGGCCGTGGAGCTCGATCCGGGCGACGCCAAGAGCCTGGCCTTGATGGCTTCCGCGCAGTACGACCTGAAGAACTACTCGGCGGCGCTCGACGCGGCGAAGGCGGCGCTGGCCATCGCTCCGGACGATCCCACGGCTAACGCCGTCGTGAAGCTGGCGCGCGACCCCGCCGCCTCCGTGGCCACGCCGGCGTCCTCGCCCGCCGACGGGGCGCTGGGCGGGCTGCCGCTGCCGCCGCTGTCGGAGGCGCTCACGGGCACGCTGACGCCGGCGCAGCAGCAGAGCCTCTCCCTGGCGCGCCAGGCCGAGCATGACCTCGGTCTCGGCGACGACGCCGCCGCGGAGGCCGCGGCGAAGCGCTCGGTGGAGCTGTCGCCCGGCTACGCCCACGGCTACGGCCTGCTCGGCTTCGCGCAGGCCCGTCGCCTCGAGATCGAGCAGGCGCTGCAGGCCAGCGCCCGCGGCCTCAAGCTCAACCCCGGCGACCGCATGTCGCACAACGCCCGCATGCTCGCGCTCAACAAGAGCGGGCGCTACCAGGAGGCGCTCGTCGCCGGCAGCGCCGCGCTCGAGGCCGGCACGGGCGGGCCCTACGCGCACTATATGAATGCGGTAGCGCGCAACGGCTTGTCGGACCGTGCCGGGGCGCTCGAGGAGCTGCGCCAAGCGGGCGCCCAGGACCCGCGCTACGCGGACCTCTACAAGGCGGCCCTGCAGCTCTCCGGCGACGGCGACATGAGCCTGCTCTTCACCGACGTCGGCCCGCGCGCCGCCGTCAGATCCGGAGGCCGCGTCTTGAGCCGGACGTACGAGGTCATCGGCGGCGCCGCGGCCGGCGGGCTGCTGCTGGGCTTCGGCCTGCTCGGCTTGGCGCGCAAGAAGCGCGGCGAGACGGCGCGTCCGGCGGAGCCGGCCGCGGGGCAGCGGCTCCTCGGCGGACAGTTCTCGATCGCCCGCCGCATCGGCCAGGGCGGCATGGGCACGGTCTTCGAGGGCGTCGACCTCAAGCTCCAGCGCCGGGTCGCGATCAAGCGCATGCGCGACGAGCTGCGCTTCGACGAGGGGCTGCGCCGGCGCTTCGTCACCGAAGCCAAGCTCGTCGCCGCGCTGAGCCACCCCAACATCGTGGCGCTCTACTCCATCGTCGACGAGGGCGAGGAGCTGTCGCTCATCTTCGAGTACGTGCAGGGGCGCACGCTCCACGACGTGATCTCGGCCCAGGGAAGGCTGACCTTCCCGCAGGCGCTGTCGGTGCTGCGCGGCGTCGCCGACGCGCTCACCGCCGCCCACGCGCGCGGCATCATCCACCGCGACCTCAAGCCCTCCAACATCATGATCACCGCCGAGGGCGCGCCCAAGGTCATGGACTTCGG
>CAZZGQ010000098.1:7617-10614 GCA_964653765.1 uncultured Elusimicrobia bacterium
CCTACACCCCGATCAGCAACCGCGTGAGCGGCCTGCCGGCGGGCATCGACGAGGTCTTCGACCGCGCCTTCGAGCCCGACGCCGACAAGCGCTACCGCACGGTCAACGAGCTGCGCGCCGCGCTGGAGGCGCTGAGGGTGCCCGCGTGATCTGGCCGGCCCTGCTGCTGCTGCTCTCGGCGCGCGCCCCCGCCGCCGACCCGCCGCCCGACGTGGTGCCGGCGGAGCAACTGGACGCGGACCTGCGTCAGCGGTCCGAGGAGGTCCAGCGGCGCTTCCAGGAGCAGAGCAAGGATATCCAGGGCCGCTTCCAGGCGATCGACAACTTTTACCACTACAACGGCCCGTCCGGGCATCACGAGTACCGTCCCGACCTGCCCAGCGACGCGCTGCCGACCCGGCAGTTCTGGTCCGAGGTCGACCAGGCCATCCAGCTGAAGTACGACCTGCTGGAAGCTCAGAAGAACAAGCGGCCGGAGGCGGAGATCAAGGCGCTCGAGAAGCGGTTCAAAGTGGCGACGGAGATCGCCAAGGGCGATCCCGCCGGCAAGGCCCTCGTCCGGGCGCTCGAGGCCAAGATGGGCAACCCGAACCACGGGCCCCGCGCCGGCTCGTCCAACACCGGCGACACGGCGTCGTCGGCGCATCCGGACAATTGGGGCCTGCTGCCGCAGAACCCGGCCGATCCCTTCGGCTACATCTTCAACGGCAACGCCAAGCTGATGCAGAACGATCCCGGCGCGGCCAAGAGCCTCGCCAACAACGCGCTGGCCCTCGATCCGCGGGACTCGGAGGCGTACTCGCTGCGCGCCGCCGCCGAGATGGACCTGAAGGACTACCGCGCCGCCGCCAGCGACGCCAAGTCCGCCATCGACATCAATTCCGGCGACGACCGCTCCAAGGCCATCCTCATGCTCGCCCACGACGCCGTCTCGGCGCAGGAGCCGCGGATGAAGGCCGGCGCCGCCGGCGACGACGGCGGCGGGGTGGCCGCCGCGGGAGGGTCGCGCGGCGCCGCCCAGCGCCTGGCCCCGTCGGTGTCGCAGAGCCCCTTCGAGGCCGCCGTGCTGCTGGGCGAGGCCCAGCGCGCCATGTCGCTGGGCGACTACCAGGCCGCCATCGCCCAGGCCAGCCGCGCGATCTCGCTCGACGACTCGCAGGCCAGCGCCTTCGCCCTGCGCGCCATGGCCGAGGAGCGCGCCGGCAAGTACGCCGAGGCCGCCCGCGACGCCGCCACGGCTCTTTCGCTCGATCCCAACAACCGTCTGGCCCAGAACGTGCGCGCCAAGGCGCTCAACGAGATGGGCCGCTTCTCGGACGCCCTGGCCTCCGCCGACTCCGGCTTGCGGGGCAATCCGCGCAACGCCTATCTGCAGTACATGCGCGCCATGGCGCTGAGCGGCAGGGGCGACAAGGCCGGCGCCTTGGAGAGCCTCAAGCAGGCGGCCGCGCTTGATCCGCGCTTCCAGGACGCCGTCGAGCTGGCCCAGGACGCGCCGGCCGAGAAGGACCTGGGCTTCCTGTTCCCCGAGGACCGCCTGGCCGCCGCCAAGGCCGCGCTGGCCGCCCGCGGCGGCAAGAAGGCGCGCGACTGGAAGCTGCTCTGGACGCTCTACGGCCTGGGCGCCCTGGCGCTGCTCGGCCTGCTCTCCTGGCTCGCGCCCGCGCTCAGGCGGCTGCTCTCGCAATGGGGTCACACGCGCCCCGCCGTCGGCCGCAGCGAGACGATCGCCGCGGGCCTGCCCACGCCGGCGCCGACCTCCACGCTCGCGACGACCGGCGTCGTGCTGCGCGGCCAGTACCGGCGGCTGGGCATCATCGGCTCGAGCGTGCACGGCGCCGTTTACGAGGGCCTCGACCTGTCGCTCGAGCGGCGCGTCGCCATCCGCAAGCTGCGCGCCGAGTTCCATTCGGACGACCGCGAGCGCTTGCTCGCCCCGGCCCGCCTGGCCGCCTCGCTCAACCACCCCGGCATCGCCATGCTCTATGCCGTGCTGGACGAGCCCGACGCGCTCTACCTCGTCTCCGAGTTCGCCCCCGGCAAGACGCTGCGCGACGTGCTGGCGGTCAACGGGCCGCTCACCGCGCCTCAGGCCCTGCCGCTCTTCCGCCGCCTGGCCCAGGCGCTCGACCACGCCCACGCCCGCGGCGCGATCCACGGCGGCATCAAGGCCTCGAACGTGATGGTCGGCGCGGACTCGAGCGCCAAGCTCCTCGACTTCGGCCTGGGGCGCGGCCCCGGCGATCCGCTCACCGACCGCGAGGCCTTCGCCGCCTGCCTGCGCGAGGCCATCGCCGGCCTCTCGCCGCTGCTGCTCGACTTGATCGACATGTCCCTGGCCAAGCGCCGCGGCGCCTGGAACTCCGCCGCCGAGGTGGTGGACGTCGTCCAGCACGCCGTGGAGGCGTCGACGTAAGCTGCTATGGCCGGCCACAGTAGCTTACGCTCTCTGGCCGTGCCGATCCTGTTGGCCGCCGGCTCAGCCTGTCCCGTCCACGCGGGCGGCGGCAGCCTGAAAGAGCTCTTCGGCGACTCCAAGAAGGCAGGGTTCGAGATGGCCCTGCGCCAGCAGCTGTTCAAGCTCCTCGACGCGGTGCCTTCCGCGCGGGCGCCTTTCGAGGCGGCGAAGCGGCCGCCCATCACCTATTACGACTCCGGCGACCTGAAGGCCTTCGCCAAATACTACGGCGGCTCCATCCACGTCAATCGCCGCACGGTCGAGGACCTCTCCGGCAGGCTGCGCGCGCAAGGCGTCTCCGAGGCCGACCTGCCGGCCGTCGCCGCCTGCAAGCTGCTGCCGATCGTCGCCCACGAGGCCCAGCACGGCGAGAACGACCGCGCGATCGCCGCGCTGGCCGGGCGGGAGATGCCCCTGTCCTTCCTGGAGGAGGAGTTCCTCGCGTTCCGGACACAGGACGACGTCCGCCGAGAGGTGGCCCGCCGCTGCCCCCAGGACGCCGGCGAGATCGACGCCCAGGCCAAGGACCTCGCCCGCTC
>CAZZGQ010000099.1:0-5094 GCA_964653765.1 uncultured Elusimicrobia bacterium
CTCTACCTGCGCCAGCCCGCCCAGGTCGCCGAGAACGGCGTGCCGATCCCGAAGAGCCGGCCCCAGATCTGTCCCGCGACGGGCCTGCTGCCTCACCCCAAGGTCCCCGCGAAGTTCGACAAGCTCCGCGCCAAACTGGCCAAGGAAGGGGCCGACCCCGTCGTGGTCGACAACGTCATCCACCACGCCCTCGAGGAAAAGGCCGACCCGATCCTGGCTCTTTCCCTGGTCAAGAAGGAGTCGTCCTTCAATCCCGCCACCGAGAGCAAGAAGGGCGCGCGCGGCCTGACCCAGGTCATACCCGCCACCGGCGACGACATGGGCGTCCACGACAGCTGCAAGCTCTTCGACGTCACCGTGAACCTGCAGACGGGCTTCCGCTATTTCAACGGGATCTGGAAGCGCTTCGTGGGCCCGGAGATGACGGCGCTCGACAAGCTGCCGGCCCGCCTGCACGAGAAGGCCGACATGGCCATCGGCGCCTTCAACGCCGGCCCCAACCGGGTGGCGCGCCTCCACCGCGTGCCGGACATCCCCGAGACGCAGGACTACATCAAGAAGATCCGGCGCTACTACGACGAGATGAAGGGGCTGGTGAACAACTAAACAATCGGGCCTGACACCATTGTTTAGTTCTTGACGGCGCGGCGCCCGGCGGCTACCCTTGCGTCGTGCACCCGATCCTGCTGCGCTACGCCGGCGGCTCGCTCCAGACCTACACGGTCCTCGTCTGGTCAGGCTACCTCCTGGGCTTCCTCTGGTCGCTGACGCAGCTCAAGCACCACGAGGCGCCGCTGGGCGACTTCCTCAAGCTCGCCGTCGCCCTCGTCGCCTCCGGCGTCATCGGCGCCAAGCTCGGCATCCTGATCGTGGAATGGCGCCAAGTCCTCGACGATCCTTGGTTCTACGTGCGGCACTGGGACGTGGGCTGGGTGTTCTGGTTCGGCCTGCTGCTGGCCATGGGCACCGGGCTCGTCTACCGCGAGTGGTACAACCGCAGCCACCGGCCGCGCGCCTACCTCCCCATCGCCGACTATCTGATCGCCGCCCTCGCCATGGGCCACGTCCTCGGCCGCATCGGCTGCTTCATGGCCGGCTGCTGCTATGGCCGGCCCACGACGCTGCCCTGGGGCGTGACGTTCACGAGCAAGTTCGCCGAGGTCCCCCCGGCGCTGCGCGGCGCCCCCCTGCACCCCACGCAGCTCTACGAGGCCCTGGGCGAGGCCGTCGCCGCGACCGTGCTGATGGGCTGGGTGCTGCCGGCGCTGCGCGCCAAGAAGCTGCGCTACGGCACGGCGTTCTTCGGCTACCTGCTCTATTACTCGATCCTGCGCTTCGCGATCGAGCTGGTCCGCGGCGACGACCGCGGCATGATCCTCTCGACCACGTTCTCCCCGGCGCAGTGGATCGCCCTGGCCGTGGGGACGGCGGCGGGCCTGACGCTGCTGTGGCGGGGCGTGACCTTGCGCGACCCCGCCTCGCACTCCGTCTATCTCGATCAGTGGGCGCCGGCCGGCGCGCGCTTGAGGTCGATCTCTCGGAAGAGCAAGGCCAAGCCGATGCCGCAGAAGGAGAGAGCGGCCAGCAGCCCGAAGACGTCCAGGTAGGCCAGCATCGCCGACTGGTCGAGCAGGGAGCGGTAGAGCACCGCCTCCGGCCGCGAGCCCGGCAAAGCCAGATGCACGGCGCGCATCCTTTCTAAGAACGCCGGATCGTAGGGCGTCATGTGCGCCGACAGCATCGTCTGGTGGATCTGCGCGCGCGCCGTCACGAGATAGGTCGCCAGGGCGATGCCGCAGCTTCCCCCCATGTTGCGGGCCAGGCTCAGGAGAGATGAGGCGTTGTTGTTCTTGCCGGGCGGCAGCTGGGCGTAGGCCATCGTGTTGATCGGGATGAACAGGAAGGCGAACGAGCCGGCCTGCAGGCAGCGCGTCAGCACGACGGTCTTGAAGTCCACGAGCAGGTCGAAGCGCGTCATCATCAGGAGGGCGACGCCGTGCATCAGCATGCCCCAGGCCACCAGTCTCTTCGGCTGGACGCGCGAGACGAGCCAGCCGATCACCGGCATCATGATCATGACCACGATGCCGCCGGGCGAGAGCACCAAGCCCGCTTGCGTGGCCGTGTAGCCCATCCGCGTCTGCAGCAGCAGCGGCAGCAGCACGGTCGTGCCGAACATCACGAAGCCGAGCGTGAACATCAGCGCGTTGGCGACGGCGAAGTTGCGGCTCTTGAAGAGCGGCAGGTCGACGACGGGATGCGATTGGCGCAGCTCCCAGATGATCGTCGCGATCAGGCCCACCAGGCCGATGATGCCGCAGGTCAGGATCACCGGCGAGTCGAACCAGTCCAGGCGCTCGCCCTTATCCAGCATGAACTGCGTGGCGGCCAGCGAGACGGCGATCAGGGCCAAGCCCGTGAAGTCGAGCTTGAACGGGACCTTGCTCTTGAGCTCCTCCTTTTCCTTGGGCGGGTCCTGCACCATGCGCGAAGACAGCATGAGAGAAAGCAGACCTACCGGGACGTTTATGTAGAAACACCAGCGCCAGCTGGCGTTATCGGTGATCCAGCCGCCGAGGGTTGGGCCGAGGATCGGCGCCGTCACCATCGCCACGCCGGCGACGGCGAACGCCATGCCGCGCTTCTCCGCCGGGAACGTGTCCACCAGGATCGCCTGCTCGCTGGGTTGCAAGCCGCCCCCGCCCAGGCCCTGGAGGATGCGGCAGACGACGAGCGTGGGCAGGTTGGGCGCGAAGCCGCACAAGAAAGAGCTGACCGTGAACAGGCCCACGCAGCTCATGTAGAAGCGCTTGCGGCCGAAGACGTTGGAGCACCAACCCGCGATCGGCAGCACGATGGCGTTGGCGACGAGATACGACGTCAGCACCCACGTGATCTCGTCGGTGGTGGCGGAGAGGTTGCCCGCCATGTGCGGCAGCGCCACGTTGACGATCGTGGTGTCGAGCACCTCCATGAACGTCGCCATCGTCACGACGACGGCGATCAGCCAGGGATTGTAGTTGCGAGGCGGCGATGACATCATATGCTTTCGATTTCTCGTATCTCGAGCGGGGTTTCCGGCACGCTCGTGCCGGAAGCCCGACCACGAACCTCTTTCTTTGTCAGCCTGGGTTTCCGGCACGAGCGTGCCGGAAACCCTCCTCTGAGATACGAGAAATGGAAAACAGATGATGTCATCGCCGGCTACTTCACGTAGACGGTCGGCTCCACCGACATGCCCGGGGCCAAGAGGTAGCCGTCGAGCGACTCGTCGAAGATGATCTTCACGGGGACGCGCTGCACGACCTTGATGAAGTTGCCGGTGGCGTTCTCGGGCGGCAGCAGCGAGAAGCGCGCGCCCGTGCCGGACTGGATGCTGTCGACGTGCGCCTTGAAGCGCTTATGCGGGTAGGCGTCCACCTTCACGGTGACGGCCTGGCCTGCCTTCATGCTCGTCAATTGCGTCTCCTTGAAGTTCGCGGTGACCCAGACGTCCTTCGGCACGATGGCCATGAGCGGCTGGCCGATCTGGACGTAGCTCTTGCGCTCGACGTTCTTGCGCGTGATCTTGCCGTCGGCCGGCGCGGCGATCTTGGTGTAGGAGAGGTCGAGGTTGGCGGCCTCGAGCTTGCGATCGGCCAGCTCCGAGCGGGCGCGGGCCACGTTGGCGTCGGCCACGGCCTTCTCGTAGGCCTGGCGGGAGATCTGATCCTTGCCGAAGAGCTCCTGGGCGCGCCTGGAGTCCGCCGCCGTGCGCACCGCCTCCGCGCGCGCGGCCTCGACCTCGGCCTTGGCCTGCTCCACGGCCACCTCGAAATCCTGCGTCTCGAGCTGCACGAGCAGCTGGCCTTGCTTCACTTCGTAGTTGTCGTCGACCAGGACCTGATCCACGTGCCCGGCCACCTTGGCGCTGATGGGCAGCACGTGCGCCTCGATGAAGGCGTCGTCGGTGCTCTCCTCGCCGCGGTGCGCCACGTACCACCCCAGCGCGGCGGCGGCGACGAGGATGACGGCCACGCCGGCGATCGCCAGCTTCCGGTCGCTCTTCTTCGGGGCTTCGGGTTTCTGCTCCATACGTTCTCCTGAAATTGAGACGCTAATACTTGAACTCCGACATCAGGCCCAGCGCCATCGCCAGGTTCACCCGGGCCGCGTTGCCGTCCACCAGGGCGGCCGTCTCGTCGTTCTCCGCCCGGGCCAGGACGTCCTGGGCCTCGGTGAGCTCGACGTTGTCGCCCACGCCGGCGGTGAAGCGGCCCTGGGCCAGCGACAGCTCCTGCTTGGCCAGCTCGAGGCCCTCGGCGGCGACGCGCTCCTGCTCCTCGGCGGCGCCGGCGTGCTGCAAGGAGTCGCGCACGTCCTCCTCGATCTGGGCGAGCTCGTCCGAAAGCCGGGCCTCCTCCGCCGTCTGGGCCGCCTTGGCTTGCTTGGCGCGCGCGTGGATCTGCCCGCCGGCGAAGAGCGGCAGCGAGACGCGGCCGCCGAAGCTGCCCGTGCCGTGGGCGTTGGAATCGGGCGTGTTGCCGAGCACGCCGGCGTCGCCGGTGAGGGTCACGGTCGGCAGATGGGCGGCGGAGGCGGCATTGGCGAGCAGGCGCGCCTGCTCGGCCCCTTCGCGGGCGGCGGCGGCCTCGGTGCGGCGCTGGAGGGCCTCGGCGACGGCGGCGGCGTCGGCCGGGAGCTGGAACTGCGCGGGCTTGAGCGCGTCGGCCAGCGTGGCGGGCTGGCCCAGCGGCAGGCCCACCACCCGCTTGAGCCTCAGGTCGGCGTCGCGCAGGGCCACCTGGGCCTGCAGCAGGCGCAGCCGCTGGGCCGCCGCGCGCGTCTTGGCCCGCGTGACGTCGAGCCCGGTGGCCGAACCGGCCTTCTTCTGGTCCTCGGCCAGCCCCTGCAGCCGCTGGGCCAAGGCGACGTCGGCCTGCGCCGTCTCCACGGCCCGCCCCGCCTGAAGGTCGTTGAGGTAGGCGAGCGCGGCGGCGGCCCCCACCTGCTCGGCGGCCAGGCGCTCCAGGAGGACGGCCATCCGGGAGCCCGCCTTCGCGGCGCGCGCGCGGTCGATGGCGGAGAGATCGAAGATCTGCTCGCTCAGGGTGA
>CAZZGQ010000099.1:5194-8647 GCA_964653765.1 uncultured Elusimicrobia bacterium
GACGCCAGCCCCTCCCCCAGGGCGGCGTGGGCCTGCGCCAGCTCCTCGGGCTTGGCGTTGAAGAGCGACATGCCCAGCACGTCGCCGTCCTTGCTCATCACGGCCCGCGGATCGAACTCGAGCTTGCCGCGGCTGCCCACGACGACGACGCGCCCGCGCGGCGCCAGCAGCGCCAGGTCGCGCATCAAGTTGACGTTGGCCAGCATCTCGACGATCAGGTCGAAGCCTTTCCCGTCGGTGAACTCCAGCAGGGCCTTGCCGTAGTCCGCGCTCTTGTGGTCGAAGGCGGCCTGCGCCCCTTGCGCCCTCGCGAGCTCGAGGCCCTGGGGCGTGCCCGCCGTCCCCGCCGCGCGCAGGCCCTTCCAGCGGCAGAGCTGAAGCGCCGCCGTGCCCACGCCGCCGCTGGCCCCGTGGACGAGGACCGTCTCCCCCGCCTTGCCGCGGCCGCGCTGGAAGAGGGCGCGATAGGCCGTCCCGTACGGGACGCCGAGCGCCGCGCCCTGGGCGAAGGAGACCTTCTCCGGCAGCGCGTGCAGCTGCTCGGCCGCGCAGAGCGCAAGCTCGGCGTAGGCGCCGCTGAGCGTGCCCGCCGCGTAGACGCGCGTCCCGGGCGCGAAGGGGCAGCCCGGCCCCGCCTTCTCCACGACGCCGGCGGCGTCAAGGCCGGGCGTATAAGGGAGCGCGGGCTTGTGGGCGTAGACGCCGGCGCGCACGTAGGTGTCGACGGGGTTGACGCCGGCGGCGCGCACCCGGATCAGAGCCTGGCCCGGCCCCGGGGCCGGCGGCGCGGCGGCCTCCTCCACGGACAAGACCTCGGGGCCGCCGAACTGCGAGACGCGGATCGCTTTCATGGTTTTCGTACTCTAGCAAAGTGAGGCCCCCGGGCTCGTCACGGTCCCTTCAAAACGGTTTTGCCGGCGGGACACAGCCGCCGCGCGGGGGTCGCAGTATCATGGACGTCGGAGGTGCGCCATGAGAACGATACTCGCCAGTCTGGCCGCCCTAACGTTGACGTTCACGGGCGCCAGCGCGGCTTCGGCGCAGATCCTCGCGGCGGCGCCCGTCGTCGCCTCGACGGCGCCGGTCGCCGGCGCGGCCGTCCAGCCCGTCCAGGTCTCCAGCCCCACTTTCGCCAGCGTCGTCTCCATCGTGGCGCCCTCGATCGTGAGCGTGACGGCCAACCGACGGCATTGGACCGCCGCCCCCGCCCCGCCGGGCGGCAAAGCCCTGCCCGAGGCGCCGGGCAAAGGCCAAGGCGGGCAGGACGAGTCCGGCGAGACGCCGCTGCTGCCCCCCGGGCCCAGCCTCGGCTCGGGCGTGATCGTCTCCTCCGACGGCTACATCGTGACCAACAGCCACGTGATCGACGGCGCCGACGAGATCAAGGTCTCCCTGTCGAGCGGCGCGGAGATGCAGGCGCGCGTGGTCGGCAAGGACTCCAAGACCGACATCGCCGTCATCAAGATCGACCACCCGAACCTGACGCCCGCCCTCTTCGCCGACAGCTCCAAGGCCTCGATCGGGGACGTGGTGCTGGCGCTGGGCTACCCGTTCGGCATCGGCCAGACCGTGACCATGGGCATCATCAGCGCCACCGGCCGCGGCAACATCGGCCTCGAGGACTACGAGGATTTCCTGCAGACCGATGCCGCCATCAACCCGGGGAACTCCGGAGGAGCGCTGGTCAACGCGCAGGGCCAGGTCGTGGGCATCAACACGGCGATCCTGAGCCGCGACGGCGGCAATCAAGGCATCGGCTTCGCCGTGCCGGCAAACCTCGCTAAGAACGTGATGTCGAGCCTCATCGCCCAGGGACGGGTCATCCGGGGCTTCCTCGGCCTGACGGCCCAGGACGTCACGCCCGACCTCGCCAAGCAGTTCGGCGTGGAGTCCCAGGGAGCGCTGATCTCGGACGTCGTCGCGGGCGGTCCCGCGGCCTCGGCCGGGGTCAAGCCCGGGGACGTGATCGTCGCCTTCGACGGCCACCCCGTCCCCGACAGCCGCACCCTGCGCCTGCAATCCGGGCAGACGCCTCCGGGCAGGCCGGTGCCCGTCAAGGTCCGGCGCGGCAGCAAGACGATGGCGATGAAGATCACGATGCGCGAGATCCAGCCGCGCGTGGAGGAACTGCCCACCAGCGCCTCCATCTCGCACTCCTTCGCCGGAGCGGTGCTGGAGGACCTGACGCCGGAGATGCACGGCAAGCTCGAGGTCCCGGCCGAGGTCCGCGGCGCGCTCGTGACGGCCATCGAACGCGGCTCGCCGGCCTTCGACTCAGGCCTGCGGCCCGGCGACGTCGTGACGGAAGTGGCGCGCCGGCCGGTCGCCTCAGCGGGCGACGTGTGGCGCGTGGCCCGGCGCGCTACGGGCACGGCGCTGCTGCTTCGCGTGTGGGAAGGAGGCACGAGCCACTATGTGGTGGTGGATCTCCACGGGTAGCACGCCGTTCTCGCGCCGCTCCAGTCCCCGGCGCGTCCAGATGAAGTAAGTCGCCATGCGTCCCTCCTAGCGTCCCGCGGCGGCGCCGTGACGGCGCCACAGCCTCAGCCGCCCCGGAGGCGGGGCCTCGGCCGCCAGCAGCCCCGAGAACGCCGCCGTCTTCGGCGAGCAATCCAGCGCGACCTTGATCAAGCCCATCAACGGCACGGCCAGCAAGAAGCCCACGACGCCCCACATCCAGCCGAAGAACAGCATCCCCAGCGTCCCCGCCGAGGCGTTCACCTTCACGCGCGCTCCGATCGTGCGCGGGATGATCCAATTGGCGGCGGCGAGATGGATAAACAGCAGCGCCGCCGTCAGCAGGATGAACGGCAGCGGGCCATGGAAAGTCGCGAGGCCCTGGCCCAGCGGCAGCAGCAGCGCCAGCGGCAGTCCCAGCACCGGCACCACGTTCAGGTAGCCCGTGGCCAAGCCCAGCGAGAAAGCGTTCTCCAGGCCCAACGAGGCGAAGAGACCCCATTGGACGAGGGCGAGGACCAGCCCCAGAACCAGGTTGCCGAAGATGTAGGCGCGCACCAGCCGCGCTCCTTCGTCCCTCAAGCGGGAGGCGTCGTACTCCGGCCCGGCCGCGCGATCCATCGCGCTCTCGAGGACCGGCTGCTCGATGAGCAGAAACAGCGCGAGGAACGGCACGAAGACCGCCAGGCCCGCGGCCTCGAAGATCGAGCCCAACCCGCGCAGCAGCAGCGTCCCCCAGTCCTGCTGCGCCGGCGCGCTCTCTTGCCCCTGCTGCTGCTGGGACGACGGCGCGGGCGTGAGCTCCTTGGTATGGCGCTCGATGCTCTTGAGGCGGGTCTGCGCCTTCTGGGCCGCGCCGCGGACCTGCTCGGCGTAGCGGGGCACCTGCCGCACGACGCCGGCCACGGCGTGGAAGCACACCCAGCCGGCCAGCAGCGTGAAGACCAGAGCCAGCGTCACGCCCAGGAAGGAGGACCAGCCGCGGCCCAGGCCGAC
>CAZZGQ010000099.1:8747-10456 GCA_964653765.1 uncultured Elusimicrobia bacterium
GGCGCCGCCGGCCTTTGGCGTCGCGCACCACCGGCGCGCCCAGGCTCAGCGCCGGCGCGCCGGAGGCGTCGCGCACCGACAAGCCGCCGCCGGCCTCCCGGTCCAGCCTGCCGCCGCGCACGGACACCTCGGAAGCGATGCGCGTCGGCGCGGCGGGATCCGTGAGCAGGAAAGAAGGCCGGGCGGACGCCTCCCCGGCGACGTAGAGGGTCTCGGTGTGGTCGTAGGAGCCGCGGTAGCGCAGCAGCCCCCCTTCCACCAGGCCGGGAGCGGGCTTGGCGCCGAGCAGGCGCTCCTTCACCGTCACCTTCCCTCGGCGGATGGAAACGACGCCGGATGCCCGGGTCGGCATCGCCACGCGCGGCAGATCGGGCTGCGCCAGGAACCCCGTGACCGGCCGGAACCCTTCGCGCGTGCGCGCGTAGCGTCCCAGCTCGGCCTCGTCCCAGCGCTTGATCAGGTCGGGGTAGAGGCGGCGCAGGTCCACGGCCAGCGGCCGCAGCAGCTCTCGTCCCTCCTGCGCGGAGGCGGGAGCCGCCGCGAGGAACAAGGCCGCGAGCCAGAGGACGAAGCGCGCCATGCTGAAGCGAAACTAGCATGTGGCCGCCGTCTCGCCCATCCCGGCCGGGTCGCGGCGGCGTAACCGTTTGTTATCATCCCGGGATGGCAGACCCTCTTTCGACGAACTCGCCGCTGCCCGCGCTGCGGGGCGATCTGGACATCGTCCCCATCGAGCAGGACGGCAAGTCGCTGTTCCTGCTGCGCGATCCCGAGATCGAGAGCGACTCGGCGATGGGCCTGTCGCCGGGCGGCATGGCCGTGGCCGCGATGCTCGACGGCTCGCGCAGCGCCGCGGACGTGGCCGCCGAGATCTCGCGCCAAGCACAGGCGAACATCGACCCCGCCGACATCCTGCGCGTGGCGCAGCAGCTGCGCGACGCCGGGCTGCTCGACACGCCGGAGTCGCGCGAGAGCCGCCGAGCGCGCCTGCGCTCCTTCCTGGACTCGCCGACGCGGCCGGCCGTCTTCCAAGGCCCCGCCGGCTACCCCGACGAGCCGCGGGCGCTGGCCGCCTACCTCGACAAGTTCTTCGAGGCGCCCAAAGGCCCCGGCCGCCCGCGCCCGAAGTCTCCGTCGCGCGCCGGCGCGCCCTGGGGCTTGGCCGCGCCGCACATCGACTTCCACCGCGGCGGCCCGGCCTACGCCTGGTCCTACGGCGCGCTGGCCGACGCCCCGCCTCCGGACGTGGTCGTCGCGCTCGGCGTCGCTCACATGTCGCCCGACTCGCCCTGGGTCTTCACGCGCAAGTCGTACGAGACCGCGCAGGGCGCGATGAAGGTGGACCAAGAGCTCTACGACGAGCTCACCAAGCCGCTCTGGTACGATCCTCTCGCCGACGAATGGACGCACCGCCGCGAGCACTCGCTGGAGTTCCAGGCCGTCTGGCTGCGCCACCTGTGGGGCGACGAGGCGCCGCCGTGGGTGCCCATCCTCTGCTCCACCTTCGAGCGCTTCTCGGGCGCGCAGGCGCCGTCGGGGACGCCGACCGTCGAGAAGGCCCTGCGCGACCTCGGCGCCGTCCTGGCGCGCCGCGCCAAGAGGCAGCGCGTGCTGGTCCTGGCCGGCATCGACCTGGCGCATGTCGGCCGCCGCTTCGGCGACGAATTGGACCTCACGCCCGAGGTCCGCGCCAAGATCGAGGCCGAGGA
>CAZZGQ010000100.1:0-10412 GCA_964653765.1 uncultured Elusimicrobia bacterium
TCGCGGCGGACCGGACCGGACCGTTCGCCATCGCGCATAACGGCGGCAAGGACGTCCATCTCGCCGAGACGCCGGGCAATCGCGGCTCCGCCGAAAAGGCGGCGGAGTTGCTCCGACGCGGCGGCTGGACAGTGACGCTGGACGAGAACGAGGACGCGCTGCTCTGGACCAAGCTCTGCTTCAACGCCGCCGGCAATCCGCTCGGCGCGCTCTGCAACGCCACCAACGGCGAGCTGACGCGCGATCCCGCGCTGCGCGAGCTCGTCATCGGCTGCCTGAAAGAGGCGGAAGCGACGGCGCGGGCCGACGGCCACCGGCTCCTCTACGACGACATGGAAGCCGTCATCGTGAAGAGCTACCCCAACGATTCCAAGCAGCGCAACTCCATGCTGCAAGACCTGCAAGCCGGCCGCCGCACCGAGGTCGACGCCATCGTCGGCCCCATCCTCGCCGCCGCCCGCCGCCGGCGGGTGCCGCTGGCCCTGCTGCCGCGGCTGCACCGCTTCGTCAAGCGGCTCGAGGCCGCCCTGTGACGCCCCTCGACGGCAAGAAGACCGCCGAGCGGGTGAAGGCCTCGCTCAAGCCGCGCGTGGAGGCCGTGACCAAGACGCTGGGACGGCCTCCTGTGCTGGCCATCGTGGCCTCCGACGCCGAGGAAGCCCCGGCGCGCTCCTACCGCCAGGTGCAGGAGAAGGCCTGCGCCGCCGTGGGCGTGCGCTGCCGCGTCGTCGCCGAGCGCTGGACGGGCGCCGAGCAGGTGCTGCGCCGGCTCGAGGAGTCCGGGCCGTGGGACGCCGCCATCATCGACCGTCCGCTGCCCGACGCCGTGAGCCTCGAGCGCCTCTATGACCTGCTGCCGCCGTCGCGCGACGCCGAGGGCGCGACGCCCGCGAGCCTGGGCCGGCTCTTCGCCCTCAAGCGCTACGACGACCTGCGCGCCAAAGGCGTGGCGGCTCCTTGCACGGCCCTGGCCGTGGCGGAGCTGCTGCGCGAGACCGGCCTGCCGCTCGCCGGCAAGACCGCCGCCGTGGTCGGGCGCTCCAACACGGTCGGCAAGCCGGCCGCCCACCTCTTGAGCTGCCTGGACCTGACCGTCACGCTTTGCCACTCCAAGACCGCCGACCTCCCCGGGGTGATCGGCGCGGCCGACGTCGTCGTCGCCGCGATCGGCAAGCCGGGCTTCGTGCGGGCCGAGTGGATCAAGCCCGGCGCCGTCGTCCTGGACGCCGGCATCAATCCTTCCGGCAAGAAGGTGCTCGGCGACGTCGAGCCGGCCGCCGCTCAACGCGCCGCCTTCTACACGCCGGTACCCGGAGGCGTGGGGCCCGTCACCACGGCCATGCTGCTCGCCAACGCGGTGGCCCTGGCCGAGCGGGGCGCCCACGATCGATCATGAGCGAAGAGATCCGCAAGTCGCCCGAGGAGTGGAAGAAGCAGCTCACGCCCGAGCAATACCGCGTCACCCGCGAGAAGGGGACGGAGCGGCCGTTCACCGGCGTCTATTGGGACCACAATCAGCAAGGCGCCTACGACTGCGTCTGCTGCGGCGCGCCCCTCTTCGAATCCGCGACGAAATTCGACGCCGGCTGCGGCTGGCCTAGCTTTTACGCGCCCCTCAAGGGCGCCCCGGTCGAAGAGCAGGTCGACCTTTCCCACGGCATGCGCCGCACCGAGGTCCACTGCAAGCGCTGCGGCGCCCACCTGGGCCACGTCTTCGACGACGGTCCCCGGCCCACCGGGCTGCGGTACTGCATCAACTCCGCTTCGCTGTCCTTCCGCTCCGGCGCCAAGTAAGGGTCACGATATCGTTTCCAGCCCCGCACGCGGGCGCCATGCCGCCGCGCTACGATGAGGTCTGGAGGTGAAATCCAATGAAGACCTGCAGCTTGCTTGCGATCACGATCGTCTCGCTGGCCCTGGGCGGCTTCGCCTTCGGCCAGGGCGGAGCGGGCGACGGAACCGGCGGCGCGGGCGCAGCGGGCGGCGGCGGCAGCGGCTCCTCCACCGAGAGCTCGGGCGGCGCGGACGCCTCCATGGGCGCCGGCGGAGGCTCGACCGGCTCCAATACCGAGGGCGCCTCGAGCGGCTCGAGCACGATGGGGACCGGAGGCTCGTCGGGCGCTGAGACCGCGCCCGGCGGCGGCTCGAGCACTGAGAGCGCTCAGCCGAACCAGCCCTCGAGCGGCAGGCGCCATCACCGGCGCTCGAGCGGATCCCAGACGAGCCCCAGCAACGGCAGCAATAGCCCGTACTACACGCCGTCGCCGGGGGCCCAGCCTACTCCGCCCGACAAGCCCTGAAGGCTAGGCGGTCGCGCGATGGCGGCGGACCGGCTTCGGCGACGCGCCGGAGACGCCCGCCGCCTCGCTGCGCGCCGGACCCTCCTCCGCCAGGAACGGATAGCGGTAGTCCTTGGGCGGATCGAAGGTCTCCTTGATCGTGCGCGGGGAGGTCCAGCGCAGCAGGTTCAGCATCGAGCCCGCCTTGTCGTTGGTGCCCGAGGCCCTGGCCCCGCCGAAGGGCTGCTGGCCGACGACCGCGCCCGTGGGCTTGTCGTTCACGTAGAAGTTGCCGGCGGCGTTGACCAGCTTCTGCTTGGCCAGCTCCACGGCCTCGCGGTCCGTGGAGAAGATCGACCCCGTCAGCGCGTAGGGGCTGCTGCCGTCGACGAGGTCCAGCGTCTTGGCGAACTGGGACGACTTGTAGACGTAGAGCGATAGGACGGGCCCGAAGATCTCCTGGCACATGGACTCGTACTTGGGATCGGCGGTCTGGATCACCGTCGGCTCCACGAACCAGCCCTGCGAGCCGTCGCACGTGCCGCCCCAGAGGATCTTGTTGCCGCCGGTCTTCTTGGCGCGCTCGATGTAGCCCGAGATGCGCTCGAACGCCTTCTTGTCGATGACAGCGTTGAAGAAGCTGGAAAAGTCCTCGGGCGAGCCCATCTTGATGGTGGACAGCATCTCGCCCATGCGGAGCTTGACCTTGGGCCAGAGATTGTCCGGGACATAGGCGCGCGAGGCCGCGGAGCACTTCTGGCCCTGGAACTCGAAGGCGCCGCGAACGAGAGCGACGGCCAAGGCGTCCACGTCCGCGCTCGGGTGCGCCAGCACGAAGTCCTTGCCGCCCGTCTCCCCGACGAGCCGCGGGTAGCTCTTGTAGCGAGCGATGTTGGCGCCCACGGTCCCCCACATCGACTGGAAGACGGGCGTGCTGCCCGTGAAATGGACGCCGCCCAGCTCCGGATGCGCCAGGCAGACGCGGGAGATCTCGGCGGGGTCCCCGTTGACCATGTTGATGACGCCGTCGGGCAGGCCGGCGGCCTTGAAGAGCCGCATGAGGTAGTGCGCCGTGAACGCGGTGGCGTGGGCGGGCTTCCAGACGACGGTGTTGCCCATCAGCGCCGGCGCAGTCGGCAGGTTGCCGGCGATGGCGGTGAAGTTGAAGGGCGTGACGGCGTAGACGAAACCCTCCAGCGGCCGATACTCCATCTGGTTCCACGTGCCGCGGGCGCTGTCGGGCTGCTCGGCGAGGATGCGCTCCGCGAAGTGGACGTTGAAGCGCAGGAAATCGATGAGCTCGCACGCGGAGTCGATCTCGGCCTGATGGACGCTCTTGGACTGGCAGAGCATCGTGGCGGCGTTGAGGGTGTAGCGCCAATCGCCGGCCAGGAGGTCGGCCATCTTGAGGAAGATCGCCGCGCGGGCCTCGAAAGGCGTCTCGCGCCAAGCCCGCCGCATTTTAAGAGCGGCGGCGACAGCCGCCGCGGCCTCCTTCGCTCCGCCCTCGTGATACTTTCCGAGCAGTTGCCCATGGTCGTAGGGAGAACGGCACTCGGCCAGCTTGCCGGTGCGCACTTCCTTGTCGCCGATGCTCATGGGGATCACCGGCTTCTCGGCCTTCAGGGCCTCGAGCCGCTGCTTCAGCTTGGACCGTTCCGGGCTGCCGGGACGGTACTCGAAAACGGGCTCGTTGACGGGCTTGGGGCTCTGGACTCGGGCGTTCATCCAAAAATCATATAATAACCCCATGAAGCGTTTCTTGCTCTTCCTCGCCACCAACATCCTGGTGGTCGTCGCCATCTCGCTGATCATCAACATCCTGGGCCTCAAGCCCTACCTTAGCAACCAGGGCATCAACTACCAGTCGTTGCTGATCTTCTGCGCCCTTTTCGGCTTCGCCGGGTCCTTCATCTCCCTGCAGCTCTCGCGCTGGACGGCCAAGCGCGGCATGGGCGTGCAGCTCATCGATCCGCAGAATCCGGGCGGCGCCTTCGAGGCGGGCCTCGTGGCGCGAGTGCAGCGGCTCTGCCAGCAGGCGGGCCTGGACACCCTCCCCGAGATCGGCATCTATCCGAGCCAAGAGGTCAACGCCTTCGCCACCGGCCCCAGCAAGAGCCGCGCCCTGCTCGCTATCTCCTCGGGGCTGCTCAACCGCATGGATGACCGCGCCATCGACGGCGTCCTGGGCCACGAGATCTCCCACATCGTCAACGGCGACATGGTCACGATGACGCTGCTGCAGGGCATCGTGAACACCTTCGTGATGTTCCTGGCGCGCATCGCCGTCTTCGCCATCGACAACGCCATGCGCAACCGCGACGACGAACGGCGCGGCGGCGGGCTGGGCTACTTCGCCCAGTACATGCTGATCTCGGTCTTGGAATCCGTTTTGATGCTCCTGGCCTCCCCCCTCGTCTATTGGTTCTCGCGCCACCGCGAGTACCGCGCCGACGCCGGCTCCGCACGGATGACCGGCCGCGAGACGATGATCCACGCCCTGGAGTCTCTGCGCTCCGGCCCGCGCATCCAGGACGACCGCGCCCCCGCCGTCTCGGCCTTCAAGATCGACGGCCGCGGCCACGGCCTGGCCCAGCTGCTCTTCTCCACGCACCCTCCGCTGGAAGCCCGCATCGAAGCCCTCAAGAAGCTGTCTTAACTTAACTGCGGGCAGCCTTAACATTTAACTTTCCAAGTTAAATGTTAAGGCTGCCCGCAGTTAACATTTCGTACACCCAGGTCGGGGCTTCCCCCTATATATTGGCGGCGATGAGTCGCGATATCGTGGCGGAGATCGTGCGCCGGGCGCTGGAGCCTCAGGCCGCCGCGATCGGCGAGGCCGTGCCCGACGAGTCGCCCATCGAGGAGCGCCTGCGGCTGCTGCGCAACTCCCTCGAGGCGACGCGCGCGCGGCTCAACCGCCAAGACTTGGAGCTGGCGCGCCTGCGCGAGCAGGTCAGCGGCTATACGAGCGCCGTCGACGAGGCCCAGCAGCGGCTGCGCGCCATCGAGACGCAAGGCTGGGCGCTGCGCTCGGCCGCGCCTCCCCCCCAACCGCGGCCTAAGCCGCAGGCCGTCTCCGTCCCGGTCACCGCGCCCGTGCCCGCCGCCGTCCTTCCGGCGCCGCGGCCCGAGCCGGTCGCCGCGATCGTCCGCGCGCCCGCCCGCTCGTGGGCGACGGCGCTGCCGTATGCGGCCCTGGCCCTCGCTTCCATGACGGCGGCTTTCCTGGCGACGCGTCCCCAGGCTCCTCGTCCTCGCTTGTCGATCAACGCCGTCCCGCCGCCCATGGCCCAGACCGTGCGCGAGGCTTCCGAGGCCGTCTCCACCATCGCCGACGACCTCGGCAACGCCGACATCCTCTCGCTCGTCTATTCTTACGTGCCGCCGGGCTCGGCGCGCAACGTGCGCGACCTGCTTTCCCAGCAGATCGAGTCGGCGCCCGGCTCGCCTTGGGTCTTCGCGCGGGTGGACGAGAAGACCACTCTCGTCTCCTTCCGGCCGCGCGGCGACGAGGCCGCCGCCTACGAGTTCGTCGTCGATCCCGCCTCGAAGCTCGTCAGCCCCAGCCCCGAGACGCTGCGCAACCTGGCCGGCATCACCGTCGCTTCTGCGCGCTAGCCAAGGCGGCCTCCAGGCTCTGCCGCGCGCCCGCGTCACCCGGCTTGAGGACCAACGCTTTCCGGAAGTCCGCCACGGCCGCGTCCACGCGTCCGGCCTCGAAGTTCGCCACTCCGCGATCCACGTAGAGCTTGGGCTCCTCCGGCAAGCGCCGAAGGCAGGCGTCGAAATAGGGAAGTCCCAGCTTCTCGCGGCCCTTGGGCAGCTCGCCGCCGAGGCAGGCCGTCTTCGCGTCGAGGCCCACGCCCTTTGACACGTCCGTCCGGGCTCCGGCCGGGTCGCGCAGCTCCAGACGCACCAACGCGCGCCAGATCAGCCAGGACGGCTGCGCGGCGGCGTCGAGCCGGTCGCGGTGGAGATCGAGCAGGGCCGCCGCCTTCTCGGGCCGGCCGCGGCTCAGCTCCAACGCCGCCCGCTCGCGCAGCGTCGTCCAGTCGCCGGGGGCCGCGGCCAGCGCGGCGTCGAGCCCGCCGCTGAGGCGCCGCGCGTAGGCTTGGGCTGGGTCACGCCGTCCGGTCCTGGTCTCGAGCTCGACGAGATCGGTCAGCACGTCGCGGTCGTCGGGCGCCAGAGCGAGGCCCCTCTCCAAGCTGTCGCGCGCCCCGGCGTCGTCGCCGAGCAGCCGCTGGGCTTGCGCCTTGCGGCGGCAGGCCGCCGCGCGCGCCGGCGGCTCTGCGCCCTGGGTCGCCGTCAGCCTCTCGGCATAGGCGAGAGCTTCCTTCGGCTTGCCGCGGGCCAGCTCGAGGTCCACCATCTCGCTGAGCTCCCGCCAATCGCCCGGACGCAGGTCCAGGGCACGCCGCAGACTCTCCTCCACGCCCGCTTGGTCGGAGACGCCGCGCTGGGCTTGGGCCTGGCGCCGGTAGGCCGCCGCGCACTCCTCGTCGCCCGCCGGGCCGCAGGCCTTGACGAGACGCCGCGCGTAAGAGAGCGCCTCGCGCGGACGGCCCGGGCCGAGCAGGTCGATCATCTCGATCAGGGCTTGCCGGTCGTCGGGCGCCAGGGCCAGGGCCTGCTTGACGCTGTCCTCGGCCCCCGCCTGGTCGCCGAGCGCGCGCTGGACCTGCCCGCGGCGCCTGAGCACGGCGGAGCGCTCGCCGGCGGGCGCCAGCGCCGAGAGACGGTCGACGTAGCCCAGCGCCTCCTTGGGCCGTCCCGCGGCCAGCTCGGCGTCGATCAAGAGATCCAGGGCGCGCTCCTGGAACGGATCGACGGCCAGGGCCCTCTCCAGGGTGGCGACGGCGCCGGCGGGATCCTTGAGCCGCTGCTGCGCCTTGGCCTTGAGCTCGTAGGCGGCGGCGCGCAGCGCGGACGGGCCCGCGCCGGGAAGCAGAGGCTCCACGGCCTTCAGCGCGTCGTCGGCCCTGCCCTCCTCCAGCTCGAAGCCGGCCGCGGCCAGAGTCAGCTCGTGATTGTCCGGCAGCCGCCGCGCCGCGCGCTGCAGCGCCGCGCGCGCGCCGGCGCTGTCGCGCAGGCGCTCGCGGGCCTGGATCACCTCGAGGAAGGTCAGTCCGGCGAACTCGGCCGAGCCCGGGGCATCCGGAGAATGGACGTCGGGATGAGCCTTCATCAAGAGCAGAGCCACTTTCACCCGGTGCATGCCTAGCTGGAAAGCCCGCTGCGCCGCGCCGTCGGCCTTTTGCCTGGCTTGGCGCGATCCCATCTCCGCCAGCAGCTCGCCGATCGTCCGATAAGCGTCCGCCTTCTGCCACGCGGGCGCGTCGGGGACGGCTTCCATGAAGCGATCGGCGAGGTCGAGGGCCGGCTCCGTCCGGCCCGCGGCGCGCTCGGCCAGGAACGCCTGGCGCAAGGCTTCGAGGTCCTCCGGAGCCTTGGCGAGCGCCGTCAGCGCCTGATCGAGGCCGCCGGGAGGCGCGTCGGCCTGGGCGGCCGCCTCGGCGGGCGGAGCCAGGTTCACGGACGGGTCCTTCGCCTGGATGTCGGCGAGGGAGTTGAGGGCGTCGAGATCGTCGGGATCGACGGCCAGCGCGCTCTCGTCGCACGCCACCGCCCGGGCCTGATCCCCCAGCTCGAGCCAGAGCTGCGCGCAGGAGCGCAGCGCAGCCGCCCGCATCCAGAGCGGCGCCTCGGCGGCCGCTTGCTGCGCGCGGACCGCGTAGCCGGCGGCGGCGGTCTCTCCACGCCAAGCGCGCGCGGCCGCCAGGAGAGCGTCCAGCTCCCGCCCGTCGGCGGCCAAGGCCTTCTCCAGGCTCGCCCGCGCGGCCGGCAGGTCGCCCTGATCGAGCTCGATCTCGCCTTCGAGGCGCGGGTCGGCGGCCTGCCGCGCGTAGCGGAGGGCGTCGTCCGGACGCTCGTCGCGCAGCAGCGCGGCCCATTGCCGCAGCGTGCCCGCGTCGCCGGGAGCGGTGGCGAGTGCCCGGCGCAAGGCGTCCTCGGCCCCGTCGCGATCTCCCACCAGGAAGTGGACGCGAGCGGCCTCGCGCAGCGCCCAGAGCCTCTGAGCCGCGTCGAGGTCGTCGCGGCCGGCCAAGGCGTCGGCCAGCGGCAGGGCGCGCCAACGGTGATCGGAGGCAAGCTCAGCCCGGACCTTCCCTTGGAGAGCGCGGAAGCGGCGGTCGGAAAGAGGCCCGCCCGTCCATGCGTTGGACGGGCGGGCGGACAACCCGACGAGGACCAGGCCGAGAGCGGTGGCTCTAGCGCTCGGCAAGCTCGCTGGGAACGACGGGAGCGACCTTCCCGTCGGAAGCCTCGCGGATCTTCTCGATCAGGTCCCGGCCCAGCGCCTTGTTGATCGTCGCCTCGTACGCCGGCTTCACGGCCGCCGTGAACGCCTCCTTGGCGGCCTGGGTCAGAGCGATGGAGCGCACGCCCTTGCTGAGCATCGCCTCGCGCGACTCCTCGTTGAGCTGGATCGTCTTGGCGCGCTCGATGCGTCCGGCCTTGCGCGACTCCTCGATCAGCAGCGTCTGATACTCCCTCGGCAGGCTGTCGAAGAAGCGGTCGTTGGCGTAGGTGACGCTGACCAGGTACGTGGAGCCCATCAGGTTCATGTACTTCAAGGTGTCCTGGAGGTTGGTGTGGGCGAAGTTGCGCCACGTGATGACGACGGCGTCGAGCCCGCCCTTGGATGCCATCGGGGCGATGCCGTCGAGATCATGCTGGATCGCCACGGGGGTCGCGCCCACGGCCTTGAGCCAGGCCGCGTTGACCTCGTCGCCGTAGACGCCCACCTTCAGGCCCTTGAGATCGGCGGCGCTGCGCAGCGGCTTGCTGACGCTCGCCACGCCGCTCGGGCCGCCGCTGTAGGTGAAGGAGAGGCCCACCAAGTGCTGGGAGCGCAGGTCGGAGAGCATCCGCTCGCCCACGGGGCCGTCGAGCACGCCTTCCATGTGCGCGTTTCCTCTAAAGAGGTAAGGCGCCTCGAAGGCGTAGAGCTGGCTGTTCATGCCGCCCATGACGTCGACGAAGGAGTGGCCCATCTCGATGTCGCCCTTGGAGACCTTCATCGGGATGTCGGCGTTCTCCGGCGAGGCGTCGGCGCCGGTGTCCCGCGAGTTCTCGATGATGACAGCGATGTCGCCGTGGCTGCGGCTCTCCACCGCCTTCTTGAAGCTCTTGGCCGCTTCCTCGAAGAAATCGAGGTTGCGATGGCCGAGTTGCCAGTGGATGGTGTACTTCGCTTGCGTCGGAGCGGCGCTGGAGCGCGACGGAGCGGCGAACACGGCCAGGACAGCCAGGGACACGGCCAAGAAAGCACCTTTCATGAGAGCCTCCGGGTCTAGAATTCCGCTGACTATAGCAGGAACCCCTAGGGATTTCAATGCTTTCTTGGCAGCGCGTCTCCGGCCTTGAGCTTGACACGCAGGGCCAACAGCTCGTCGTAGACCGGGCCCGCCCCGCGGCCGAGCGCCGCCACGGCGCGATCGGCCGCCGCCAGGGCCTCAGCCGGGCGATTCACCGACGCCAAGGCCGACACCAGGCTGAGCTGGGCCCGCGCGTCGCCGGGCGCGAGAGCGACCGCGCGCCGCAGCTCCGCGACGGCCGCCTCCGTCCGGCCCGCGCGATACAGCGCCACGCCGTCGTCCTCGTGAAGGCCGACGTCGGAAGGGAAGCGCGCCAGGCAGGCGTCGAAATAGGAAAAAGGCAGCCGGTCGCGTCGGGCCGGGAGACCAGGGCCGCGGCAGGCCGCCTCGGCGCCGCCCGCCACGGCGTCGACGAAGTCACGCCGAGCCGGCGCGTCTTCTCCGAGGGCGGCGCGCGCCAGGCCGCGCCGGACCAGCCAGGCCGCGCGCGAGCTCGCGCCAGCGCTCGGAACATGCTTCTCCAAGAGCGTCTCGGCGGCGCGAGCCTCTCCCGCCTCGAGCTCGAGGTCGAATAGATCCGCCAAGGCCATGACGTCCCCCGGAGCCAGGGACAAAGCGCGCTCGAGGCTGCCCCGCGCGGCGCGGGGATCGCCCGAGGCGCGCTCGGCCTGAGCCAGGCGCCAATAGGCGGCCGCCCGGGCCTCGGCGCCGTCGCCGGTGGAGACGCTCACCAGCTCTCGCGCGCGGG
>CAZZGQ010000101.1:0-10317 GCA_964653765.1 uncultured Elusimicrobia bacterium
AGCAGCCCGGGCCCGCAGAACGTCCCCACGGTCAACATCAACGCCGGCGGCAATCCCACGGCTCCCGCCATGATGGCGCCCGGCGGCTCGCCGTCCACTTACCCCAACGGCGGCAGCCTGCCCGCCTGGCGCGGCGGCACGACCGGCAGCGACCAGACGGCCACGGGAGGCCCGCAGGACGAGGCGGCCCGGCAGAAAGCCGCGGAAGACCGTCGCCGCGCGGCGGAGCCGCAGCAGCACGCCACGCCCTCCGCCCCGCCGTCGGTGATCGTCTCGCCCGAGCCGCCCGAGCCCGCTCCCGCCACGCCCTAGCGGCGCAGGACGGTGGCGAGGAGGCCGGGGGCGCGCCGCGGGTCCGGGTGCGCCTCCAGCGGGTCGCTGCGCAGGCCGCTCGTCCAGCGCAGGGCGCCGGGCGAGGCGTCGTAGCGGCCGTCCGGAGCGCGGACGATCCAGCCCTTCTCGCCGATCGTCAGGCGAGCGAGCTCGCGCCCGTCCTCCGCCGCCAAGAAGACGACGGCCCCGTTCGCGGAGGCGGCCAGCCAGCGCAGGCCGGGCTCGACGCCGCCCGGCCAAGAGAGCTCCACGCCCGCGGGCGCCTTCCAGGAACGGCGCCGGGCGCCCGCGGCGGCGTCCCACACGGAAACGGCGCCGCCGGCGCTCGCCAGCAGCGTCTTGCCGTCTCTCGCGAGCGCGTAGGGGAGCGTGCCCGCCTCGTCCTCCCAGCCTGCGGCGAGCCTGCCGTCGCCTAGCGAGCGGATGGAGACGACGGCGCGGCCGTCGGCGGGCTCCGCCGTGGCCGCCCAGCCGCCGCCCGGGGAGACGACAGCGTCGGGCGGCGCCGCCGCCCGCGGCAGCCACTCGGCCCGCTCTCGGCCGCTCTCCACGTCCCACAGCCGTAGGGCGCCGTAGACGTCGAGGTAGAGCAGCCGCCGCCCGCCCAGGGCCGTCCAGAGGCCGTTGACGTGGGCCCGAGGCCGAGGGGCCCCCGGCCGCTCGCGCAGCGTCGCGGTGTCCCAGAGCTGCACGTTGGCCTCGTGCGCCGTGGCGAGGTAGCGGCCGGCGGGATCGAGCGCCACGAGGTCGGCGCGCAGCAGGCTCCACTGGAAGGTGCCGAAGTCCTGGCCGGTCTCGAGGTTCTTGAGGTCGGCCAGCTTGTCGGCGCGGACCGAGGCCAGCAGCCGCCCGTCGTCCGAAAGCGAGAAGGAGGATGAGCCCGTGAAGTCTCCTGTCGTCACGCGCAGCGCCGCTCCGTCCTTCAGGTCCCACGTCCGCGCGTCCTGGGCGTCGATGACGACGAGCCGGCGGCCGTCGGCGGAGACCAGAGCCTGCAGGGCGGGCGACGGCAGGCCGGAGAGGCGGGCGAGCTCGCGGCCGCTTGCCGCGTCCCAGACCCGGGCCGAGTGGTCGTCCGCGCCCGTGATCAGCGTGCGGCCGTCGCGCGACAGCGCCAAGGCGCGCACGAGGTCGAGGTGGCCGATGAAGGACAAGCGCGGCGTGCCGTCGAGTGCCCACTCGCGCGCGGCGGCCGAGCCGCCGCAGGTCAGCAGCGAGGCGCCGTCCATGGAGAACGCCAGCCCCCGGCCCGCCTGGGCGGCGAAGGAGGCGGCGAGCTTCCCGTCGGCCGCGTCCCAGACGCGGACCTCTTCCGCGGAGGAGGCCGCCACGCGCCGGCCGTCGGGCGAGAACGCCAGCCGCGCGACCGGGCCGCCGGCGTCCAGCAGAGAGACCGCGCCCGTCTTGGCGTCGACCACGAGGACGCTGGCCGTGCCGTCGGAGACCGCAAGCCGCCGGCCATCGGCAGAGGCGGCGGCCGCGACGATGCGCCCGAGCGCCGTGGCGTAGGCGCGTACGGGGCGGCCCGTCGCCGTATCGTAGACGCGGGCCGAGCCGTCCGGGCCGGCGATCAGCGCGTGCCGGGCGTCGGGCCAGAACGCCGCCAGGGCCAGGAATTCGCCGGGCCGTCCGAAGCGCAGCCGCAGCCGGCCGGTCTGCGCGTCCCAAAGGGCGGCCGTCCCCGCGCCGCCGGTCAGCGCCTGACGGCCGTCTGCGCTCAGCGCCGCCGTCGTCAGGCCCAGGGGATCGGCGCGCCAGGAGCGCAGCACGGCGCCGGTTCGCGCCTCCCACAGGATCGCCGAGCCGTCGCGCCCGCCCGTGAGCGCGAGGCGGCCGTCGGCGCTCAGGGCCGCGGCGTCGACGGAGAGGGAATGTCCGGTCTGCTCGATCGGCTCGGCCGCCGCCGAGCCCACGCCGAGCAGCGCCAGCGCCAGGGCCAGGGCCGCCGGCGCCGGGCGCGGGGCGGACACGCCCGCTAGCCCAGGAACTCGCGCACGGTGCGCGCGAACTCGTCGAGGTCGACGGGCTTCTGGAAGAAGGAGACGCGCCGGAGGCCGGCGAAGAAGCCTTTCTGCTCCTCGAGCGGCAGCCCCGAGCAGACGATGAGGGGCATGGAATCGGCGCCGATGCTCTTCAAGAAGCGGGTGGCCGCGATGCCGCCGCCTCCCGGCATCTCCACGTCGCAGACGATGAGGTCCGGCCGCGATTGGAGCAGCGCCGACGCCACGGCCACCGCGTCTCGGCAGCGGGAGACCTCGTGGCCTTGGCTCTTCAGGAAACGGCCCATCATGTCGGCGAAGTCGTCGTCGTCGTCGCAGACCAGGATGTTGGCCATGTCAGCGGGCCGCGCCGGAGAGCCGGCTCTTCTCCGCGGCGGGCAGGAAGCTGGCCTCGATCGAGTTGCGGGCCAGCGCGGCGAGCTCGGCCTCGCCCAAGCGAAGGGCGCGCGCCGTCTCTTCGTAGTTGCGGCCGACGTAGCCGCCGAAATAGGCCGGATCGTCGGAATTGATCGTGGCGCGCAGGCCGGCGGCAAGGAGCTTCCTCAGGTTGTGGTCCTCCAGGCGGTCGAAGACGCGCAGCTTCACGTTCGAAAGGGGGCAGACCGTGAGCGGGACGCCTTCCGCCGCCAGCCGCTTGACGAGCTCCGCGTCCTCGAGGCAGCGCACGCCGTGGTCGATGCGCTCGGCCTTCAAGAGGTCCAGGGCCTCGCGCACGTAGGACGCCGGTCCTTCTTCTCCGGCGTGCGCGACCGCATGGAGGCCTTCGGCGCGGGCCTTGGCGAAGACGCGTTGGAACTTGGCGGGGGGGTTGCCCTTCTCTCCGGAGTCCAGGCCGACGCCGAGGAGCTTGTCGCGGAACGGGAGAGCGGCTTTCAGGGTGGCCAGGGCCTCATCTTCGGATAAATGGCGCAAGAAACACAGGATCAAGCCGGAGGAGATCCCGAAGCGCTTCTTTGCCAGGTTTCGCGCGGAATCGAGGCCCTCGATGACGGTCTTCATCTCGATTCCGCGCGAGACGTGGCTCTGAGGATCGAAGAACATCTCGACATGGACGACTCCGTCTTCGTGAGCACGCTCGAAATAGGCCATCGCCAGGTCATGAAAGTCTTCAGCGGTGCGCAGGACGCCGGCTCCTTCGTAATAGATGTCGAGGAAACTCTGCAGGTCGGTGAACTCGTACGCCTTGCGGACCTCGGCGGGGGAGGAAAACCGCAGCTTGATCTTGTTGCGCTGGGCCAGGGCGAACATCAGCTCGGGCTCCAGCGTCCCCTCGATGTGCAGGTGGAGCTCCGCCTTGGGCAGGCGTTTGACGCGCGGCGGTTCGGCCACGAGCGTGTATACCAAAAACGCGCTTTTCGGCAAAAGTCATTTTTTGCGATAATCGCCGGGCATGGAGATCAAGAACGTGGCCGTGGTCGGCGCCGGGACGATGGGCTCGGGCATCGCTCACACCTTCGCGCAGTACGGGTTCGCCGTCGCCCTCATCGAAGCCAGCCAAGAGTACGCCGACAAGGCGGTCAAGGGCATCGGCGCCAACATGGACCGGCAGGTGGCCAAGAACGTCATCACCGCCGAGCAGAAGACGCAGTCCTTGGCCCGCATCAAGACGGCCACGACGCTCGACGCCGCCGCGGACGCCGACCTCGTCGTGGAGGCCGTCCCCGAGGTCCTGGCCATGAAGCGGGACATCTTCGGCCGCCTCGACGATCTCTGCAAGCCGGCCACGATCCTGGCCTCCAACACCTCCTCGCTGCCCATCACGACGATCGGCGCCGCCACCAAGCGCGCCGACCGCGTCATCGGCATGCACTTCATGAACCCGGTGCCGGTCATGAAGCTCGTGGAGCTCATCCGCGGCCTGGCCACTTCCGACGAGACCTACAAGACCATCCACGAGATGACGCTCAAGCTGGGCAAGACTCCCGCCTGCTCCAAGGACTTTCCGGGCTTCCTCGCCAATCGGATCCTCATGCCGATGATCAACGAGGCCGTCTTCTGCCTCCAGGAGGGCGTGGGCACGCGCGAGGACATCGACACGACCATGAAGCTCGGCATGGCCCATCCCATGGGCCCGCTCACGCTGGCCGACTTCATCGGCCTCGACGTCTGCGTGGCCATCATGGACGTGCTCTACCAGGGCTTCGGCGACCCCAAGTACCGCTGCTGCCCGCTGCTGCGCCAGATGGTGCAGGCGGGACGCCTAGGACGCAAAACGAAGCGCGGCTTCTATGATTATTGAGGGCGCCCGCGCAGCTTGCGCCGCGCGTAGGCCAGCCAGGGCGCCAGCTCGGCCGCTTTTTCGGGACGCAGCGCGGCGGCGGCCTGGAAGTCGGCGATGGCCTGCTTCGGGCGTCCAGCGTGATAGTAGGCCTTGGCCCGGTGCACGAGCGTGGAATAGACCGGCCCGGTGAGCGCCAGGGCCGCGCTGTCGTCCTTGGCGGCGAGGTCGTCCTTCAGCTGGGCCTCGTAGGCCTGGGCGCGCTTCTCGTAGGTCGGCGCTAGGTCCGGGGCGAGCGCGATGGCCCGAGCGTAGTCCTCGGCGGCCGCCGCGTGCTCGAACTGCGCGGCTTTCGATTGCGCCCGCGCCAAGAGCGGGCCCAACGCCTTGGGGAAGCGCGCGAGGAACTCGTCGAAGAGCGCGACGGCCGCGTCGTGTTCGCCGTAGTCGGCCGCGGCTTGCGCCTGGCGCCAGAGGGCCTGGGACATCTCGGGATCGTCCGCGTAAGCTTGGGCGAAGGCCGAGCGAGCGCCGCGCGCGTCGCCTTGCGTGAGCTTGACCAAGCCGGCGCTGAAGGGAGCCCCGCTCAAAGACGGATCGAGGCGGGCGGCCTCGCCCAGGTCGCGCAGAGCCTCCGCGTAAGAGCCCAGGTCGATGCGGGTGTTGCCCCGATTGTACCAGGCGGCGGCGAGCCTGGGCTCGGCGTCGATGGCGGCGCTGAAATCCCGTTCGGCGCCGCGGAAATCGAGGCGCTGCAGCTCGAGCAGCCCGCGCCAGTTGAGGGCGCGCCCGTCCTTGGGGTCCTTCGCGAGAGCGGCCTCGACCGTTTGCTCGGAGGAGGCGAAGTCGCCGGACATCAGGGCGCGCACCGGCGCCTCGCCCGCCGAGTCGCGGCGGGCGCAGCCGGCCGCGAGCAGGGCCGCGAGGAGAAGGGGGGCCGCGCGCTTCATTTCCACGGGACCATGCACTCCTTGAGGCCCGCCTGGTCGCGGGGGTTGAGCCGGGCGTACTCCGCGCAGTCCGCCGCGGCCTTCGCGGCCTGGCGCTGCGCCAGCAGGACCTTGGCGCGCCAGAAATAGTTGTCCGCCAAAGTCGGGTCGTACTCGACCGACTTGTCGCAGTCGGGTCGCGCCCGCGCAAGGCGCTTGAGGGCCATGTAGTTAGCGCAGCGGTGCTGGTGGGCGTCCGCGTATCGCGGGGAGAGCTCGATGGCTCTGTCGCAGCTCGGCAGCGCCTCGGCGTACTTGTGCTCTTCGAAATAATGGGCGCACAAGCCGTTGAAGATGGCGGGGTCCTTGGGAAGGATCTTGAGCGCGGCCGTCAGGTCGGCGCGCGAGAGGTCGCTCTGTCCCAGGAAGTCGTGGGCATTGGACCTGACGGTCAGCGCTGCGGTCAGCTTGGGCGCCAAGTCCAGCGCGCGGGTGGCGTCGTCGATGGCGCGCCGGGCGTGAGCGCCGTCGCCGCGCCCGAAGGCGAGATCGCGCTCGATCATGGCGCGCGAGAGGAGATAACGCGCCGCGCGGGGATTGGCGTTGATGACCGTCGTGAGGTCCGTCAGGGCCTCCTCTTCCTCGTAGAGCCGCTGATGGATCGTGGAGCGGGCCTCATAGGCGCGGGTCATGCCGGGCGCCAGCTTCACGGCCGCGGTGGCGTCCGCCAGCGCCGAGCGCGCGGCCTCGCGGTCCCGGGACCTGAGCTTGGTGAGCGCTCTGAGCAGAAGGGCGAGCGCGTCGCCGGGGTCGGCCGCGACGGCGGCGTCGTAGCTGGCCAGCGCGCCCTTGTCGTCGTCGAGCCGGCCGAGCAGCGCGCCGCGCAGCCTGAGCGCGGCTGCCTGCCGGGGCTGAGCCTTCAGGACCGCGTCCAGGTCGGCTCGGGCGCGCGCGTAGCGGCCCAGCTCGATGAGCAGGTCGGCTCGCGGCAGCAGCAGCTCTGGCCCGGCCCGGCTCGTGGCGGCGGCCCGGTCCAGGTCGTCCAACGCGCCCAACGGGTCGCCGAGCTCGCGGCGCGCCAGCGCCCGCTGATAGAACGCTCCGCTCAGCGCCGGGTCCAGCTCCAGGGCCTTGGTCAGATCCGTCTGCGCCAGGGAGACGTCGCGCAGTTGGCGATACGCCAGGCCGCGCAAGTAATAGGTCCGGGCGTCGCGGGGGTCGGCCTTGAGAGCTTCCGTCAGCTCGGTCACCGCCTGGCGCCAGCGGCCCGAATAGACGGCCGAAACGCCCTTGGGCAGCGGTTTTTCCTGGTTCGCCCGGCGCCCGCAGCCCCCGAGAGCGAGGAGGAGGACGAAGGCGGCTGACAGGCGCATGACGCGAGTATACCTACTAAACAAGGGTGTCAGGCTCATTTTTTTAGCCGTTTCAAACGGCTAAAAAGAGCGAGCTGACACGCTCGTCTAGTTGAGGCCGCCGCCGCTTCCAGCTGCTTCCCGACCCTCTTCCCGGCCTGCAGCTGGAGCGCATGGAGCTGTTGCCCAAGGGCTTCATGCGGGGGGTGCCCCACGTCCGCGGCGCCAAGGAGTATCTGACCTGCGTGGAGGGGCATGTCCGCCTGTCCGTGGCCGGCAGCCGCTACGACTTGGGGCCGGGCGACGTCCTGGCTTTCCCGGGCGATCAAGCGCACGCCTACCACAATCCCGGCCGGACGACGGCGGTCGCCCTGTCGGTGGTCGCCCTCGCCGCATAACTGCTAGAATCGCCTCCGATATGACCACCGAGACCCTTGCTCCTGACGTCGACCTATCCGAAGCCCAGAAGATGGTGCGCGACGCCGCCCGCGAGTTCGCGGACAAGCGGCTCAAGCCCACGGCCCAGGAGTTTGACGAGCGCGAGGCCATCCCGCGCGCCCTTTATGAGGAAGCGGCCGAGCTGGGCTTCTTGGGCGTCATGTTCCCGGAGGAGTTCGGCGGGCTGGGCCTGGACTACGTGGCCTACGCGATCGCCATGGAGGAGCTGGCTCGCGGCAACGCGGCGTTCCAGGTGGGCGTCACCGTGCACAACAGCTTGGTCTGCTCCGGCATCATCAAGTTCGGCACCGACGCCCAGAAGAAGCTCTACCTGCCGAAGGCCGCCAAGGGCGAGTGGATCGGCGCCTACAGCCTCTCCGAGCAGGGCAGCGGCACCGACGCCGGCAGCCTGAAGTGCCGCGCGGAAGAGAAGGGCGACCACTTCCTGGTCAACGGCACCAAGGCGTGGGTGACCAACGCCGGCTTCGCCGACTTCTTCCTGCTCTTCGCCTCTACGGCGCCCGAGCAGGGCAACAAGGGCATCACGGCCTTCCTGGTGGACAAGACGACGCCGGGCTTCACGCTGGGCAAGAAGGAGCTCAAGCTGGGCATCAAGGCGTCCGACACGCGCGAGCTGATCTTCAAGGACTGCAAGGTCCCGAAGGCTCAGATGCTGGGCAAGCTCAACGAGGGCTTCAAGATCGCGATGACGCAGCTCGACAACGGCCGCATCTCCATCGCCAGCCAGGCGGTCGGCATCGCCCAGGCCGCCATGGAAGAGGCGATCGGCTACGCCAAGCAGCGCAAGCAGTTCGGCAAGTCCATCGCGGAGTTCCAGCTCATCCAGGCCAAGCTCGCCCAGATGGCGATGAACATCGACGCGGCGCGGCTGCTCACGCTGCGCGCGGCGGCTCTCATGAGCAAGGGCGTCAAGTGCACCAAGGAAGCCTCGATGGCCAAGCTCTTCGCTTCCCAGATGTGCAACAAGGTCGTCTTCGACGCCGTGCAGGTGCACGGCGGCAACGGCTTCGTCCGCGAGTTCCCGGTGGAACGCTACTTCCGCGACGCGCGCATCACCGAGATCTACGAGGGCACGAGCGAGGTCCAGCACCTCATCATCGCCCGCGAGCTCCTCGGCCCGCGCTGAGGCCCGGCTACTGGGTCGGGATCGCCGACAGCACGGCGCGCAGCTGCTCCGGGCAGATGCCCGTCTCTTTTCCCAGGGCGTCGAGCGAATCGTCGAGCAGCACGATCTCGCCGGTCTCCGCGACGCGTTGGATGGTCAGCTTCAAAGTCCCCGAGCTGTCTTTCCTGCCGTTGGGGGCGCAGACGTAGGAGGCGACGGCGACGCCGCCCTCCTGGGACAGCGCGCGGGCGCAGCTCTCAGGATACCGCAGGGTTTTGAAGGCTCCGAGATCGGAGGAAGGCGGGACCAGCAAGGTCTCGACGAGTTGACCCTGCTCGAAGCGGGACAGCAGCCCCGCATGGGCGTATCCGTCGTAGCCGCCCATGAGGACGACCAAGCGCGCCGGGAGCGGCCGGCCCGCGCAGGCATAGGATATCTTGAAGACGCCGTCGAGACGCTGATCGAGGTCCTCGGGGGCGGTAGAGAGCGACTGGAACGTGAGGCTGGAGACCGCCGGCTTGGGCGCGTTCGGGTCGACGTTGAGGAAGTCGCTGGCGTAGAAGGCCGGCTCGCAGCGCGCGGCGAGAGGAAGCAGGAGGAGGGAAACGGCGAGCCAGTTCCTCATAGAGGATAGCTTAGCGCGGCTCGGGGAGGAAAGCATGAGCCGTCGGTCCCGGAGGAGTCCGGGCCTTGCGGCCCGGCAGCGGGCTGGTATCCTTGGCGGGTGAAGTGGCTGCTGACGGGCCTGCTCTCCGCGACGCTGGCGATCCTGCTGTACGCCGTCTATCCCCGCTCGCCGTGCGAGCGCACGCTGGCGTACGGCCTGGGCGACGTGGACCCGCGCTTCGGCGTCCCGGAGAGCCAGGTGCTCGCGGCGGCGCGGGACGGGGCGGGGCTCTGGGAGGACGCCGTGGGCGCTCCGCTCTTCCGCTACGATCCTTCCGCGCCCTTCAAGATCTACCTCCACTACGATGAGCGCCAGCCCGCCGCTCTCGAGGCGAGGCGGCAGAAAGAGCGCATCGAGTCCGACGGGGCCCAGCTGCAGGACATCCACGGCCGCTACGAGGCCCTGCGCATCGCCTACGACAGCGAGGGCAAGGCCTACGAGCAAGCCGTGGCGGACTGGAAAGCGTCCGGTCGCCCGGCGGAGCGGGTCCCGATCCTGGAGTTCCGGCGCCATGAGCTCAACTCGATGGCCGAGCAGCTCAACTTCATGGTGGGCCAGCTCAACCCCGCGGCGGCGTCGCTGCGCTCGGAGGTGGACGACCTCAACGCCAAGGCGGGGCGCGCCTTCGACCGGGGAGACTTCACGGGCACGCGCATCGACGTCTATCAGTTCGACGACCAGAAGGACCTGACGCTGATCTTCGCCCACGAGTTCGGCCACGCCCTCTCGATCGAGCACGTGCCGGACCCGAAGGCCGTCATGTACTACTCGCGCAACGACCAGAACTTCAAGGAGCTGGCGTTGACGGACTCCGATAAGAAGGGGCTGGCCTTGGCCTGCTCGCAGCTCTCGCTCGTCGATCCACGGACCGTCTCGCGCTGGCGCGATAGGCTGCGGCGCCGGCGCTTCTGAGCGCCGGGACGACGGTCAAGTCCGCGGAAGTCCCTTCGAAGCGCCAGACGTCCCGCCGCAGCGCCTGGCGCCTGCCTTCGGCCACGACGACCCGGACCGTGCTGCCGGCGAGCGGGAGGGTCAAGCCCTGCGGGATCCGGCGCCACTCGAGGCGCTCGAACGTGGGCCGATCCAGGGAGTAGAGCAGGTCCTGGGCCAGGCGGTCGCTGGCGAAGCTGATCGTGTCGCCGGGCTCGACGTGCGCGCGCACGGCCGAGAGCACGTTCTCGAAGGAGGTCTCGAAGCGCGCGTGCCGCCACGTCTCGCTTCCCACGAGCCCCAGCGAGGCGGCGAGCCAAGCGC
>CAZZGQ010000102.1:0-10297 GCA_964653765.1 uncultured Elusimicrobia bacterium
GGGCGGCTCGCCCTGGGCGCGGCTGTGGCGCGCGGCCGCGGAGCTGGCCGAGGGCGACGCGCGCGCGGGAGCGGCGGCGCTGGAAGGCGTGGACGCCGGCACGGCGCCCGCGCTCGCGGAGATCCTCTCGGGCCTGGCCGCGCTCGGCCTGCGCCGGCTCGAGGAAGCGGAGGCCGCCTTCGAGCGGGCCGGGCGCGCCGATCCGGGCTGCCCCGGCGCCTGGGTCCTGCGCGGCCAGGCCGCGCTGGGCCGCGGCGACGAGGCGAGGGCGACGGAGGCGTTCGAGCGCGCCATCCTCCTCGATCACGACTGCAAGGTGGCCTATTACTCGTTCCTCGGCTGCGGCGACCTTCCGGACGACGCGCGCGGCCTGGCGAAGATCGACGCGCTCTTGGCTCGCCGTCCGAGAGCCGCCTGGGCGCACGCGCTGCGCGGCGAGCTGCTGCGCATGCCGGGCCTGGCGCGGTACGAGGAAGCCGTGGCCGCGCTGCGGCGCGCCGTGGCGCTCGATCCGGAGCGCGCCTGGCTTCGGGCGTTCCTGGCCCGCGCTCTCGGCAACACCGGGCGCGGCGCCGAGGGGCTGGCCGAGATGGACCGCGCCATCGGGCTCGAGCCGGGCTGCGCCTGGCTCTACGCTTGGCGCGGGGAGGCGCGGCGCAAGGCGGGGCGCGTCGAGGAGGCGCTGCGCGACCTGGACGAGGCGATCCGGCTCGACGGCCGCTACCTCTTCGGCTTCGCCTGGCGCGCCTCCGTCTTGAACGCGGCGGGTCGTTCCTCCCTCGCGTTGCGCGATCTTGACCGCGCTCTTGATATCAATCCTTGGTACGAGCTGGCTTACGCCGAGCGCGCTCGCGCTCTTCTCAGCCTCGGAGACGCGGCCGGCGCCGTGGCCGACATGGCCTTGGCGGCGAAGCTCAATCCCAAGTACGGCTGGGCGCCGGCGGGCGGCGGCTCGCGCGGCGGCGACGAAGGCGCCCTGCGCGCCCTCGACGCGGCGCTGGCGCGCGACGGCCGCAACGCGGACCTGCTCGCTTGGCGCGGCGAGACGCGGCTGAGGCTGGGCGATGTCGAAGGCGCGCGCCGCGACCTGGATCGATCCTTGGTTTTGCGTCCCGGCTCGGCCTGGGCCCTGGCCTGGCGCGGCGAGGCGCTGGTCCGGCTGGGCCAGCCGCGCAAGGCCGCGCGCGACCTCGAGAAGGCGGTGGCGGGCGATCCCGACTACGCGCGCGCCTGGGCCTGGCTCGGCGCCGCGCGGCGCGCCGACGGAAAGCCGCGCGAGGCCGTGGCCGCCCTGGATCGCGCCGTGGCCCTCGACGCCAAATCCGCCTGGCAGTTCGCGTGGCGGGCGAGCGCGCAGCTCGCGCTTTCTCGCTGGCGCGCGGCGCTCGCCGACGCCGATCGGGCTCTCGCCCTCAATCCGTCCTACGTGGACGCCTGGCTCTGGCGGGCCGAGGCGCTGCGCGGCCTGTCGCGTTGGAAGGAGTCCGTCGCCGCCGCCGGGCGCGCCATCGCGCTCGACCCCGCGCGGCCGCGCTCCTACGTGGCGCGCGCCGTCGCGTTGCAGCGCTGCGGCCGCGACGAGGAGGCGCTGCTCGACTTCCTGCGCGCGCTCTCCCGCGAGCCGAACCTGCTCGGGCCGGAGGCGCCCGCCCGCCTTCGCGCCCAACTGCTGGCCGGGCCGGCGGGCCTGCTCGCCCGCGGCAAGCTCGACGAGGCCGAGGCGGCGGTCTCTCGCGCCTTGGAGGCCGCGCCCGCCTTCGCGGCCGCTCTGCTGCTGCGCTGCGAGGCGCGCCGTCGGCGCGGCAGCGCGGCGGCCTTGGACGACCTCGAGGCGGCGCGGCGCCTCAACGAGCACGGCGTGTGGCTCTATTTGAGCGGCCGCTGGCGCTCCTGGCCCGAGCTCGCCGCCGCTTGCGAGGCGGGCGCGGACGCGCGCAAGCCGGCGCTCGGACGGGACACCTACGAGACGCTCGCCCGCTCCATCGACGAGCTGCTGGCGCTCGGCGGCGCGCCCGACGCCTGGCTGCTCGCCGCCCGCGGCGAGGCCGCATATAAAGTGCAAGACGACGTACGCGCCATCGAGACTCTCTCGCAGAGTCTTGCGCTCGAGCCGGGCCAGCCGCGCGTGCTCGCCTGGCTCGGCGAGTGCCGCTACCGCGCCGGCGAGACCGCGGCCGCGCGCCGCTGCCTCGACGAGGCCGTCCGCCGCGCGCCGGGACAGGCCTGGGCCGCGGCCTGGCGCGGCCAGCTGCTGCTGTGGCTGGGGCGCTACGCCGAGGCGCAGCGCCAGCTCGAGCGCGCCCTCGCCCTGGACCCGCGCCACGGCTGGGCCTACGGCTGGCGCGGAGCCTGCCGGCTCAAGCGCGGCGAGCCGCGCGCCGCCTTGGCGGACTTCGCGCGCGCGCTGGCGCTCGATCCCGCGGATTGCGAGACGCTGGTCTGGCGCAGCGAGGCGCATCGCCTGGCCGGCCGGCCGGCGGCGGCGCTGGCCGACGCCGAGCGCGCGCTCGCTCTCAACGCGGACACGCCCTGGGCCCTCGTCCAGCGCTTCCTCGCTTTGCGCGCCGCGGGGCGGGAGAAGGACGCGGCCCGGGCGCTGCCGCCCCTGCATGGGCTGCTCAGCGAGGTGATGCCCGGCTATTTCGAGGCCGCCGGCTGCGAGAAGGGCATCCCGTCCTCGGCGGCCCCGGCGCTGGCCGAGGATTGCGAGCTGGCCCTGCGCTGCCTGCTCGACGCCGCCGGCGGCGACCGCGCGCGCCTGCCGCCGCCGATGCTGGCCGCGGCGCGGGAGACGTTCATCAAGAGATGGAGGACGCCGGCGAGGAGCCGCTGACATCATGCCCAAGAACAAGAGCCTCGAGCAGATCCTGACGGACCTGGGCGCCGACGCCCTGGTCGCCAACCTTCCGGCCGTGTTCGGCCTCGAGGAGAAGTTCCTGCGCCCGTTCGCCCTGCCCGTGGGCCTGCGCTACGCGCCTGGAGCCTTCGGCGAGGCGCTGGCGGCGGCCGACGCGGCGAAAGCGAGAGACCCGAAGGATCCGGACATCTTGGCCGCGCGCGGCCGGCTGCTGCGCCTGCTCGGCCGCAGGAAGGAGGCGTTGGCGGAGCTCGACGCCGCCTTGGACCTCGATCCCGAGCACGGCCGGGCGCTCTGCTACCGCGGCGAGGTCTACCTGCATATGGGCGGCAAGTCCGAGCTCGGGGCCCTCGATCTCGAGAACGGCATCCGCCTGCGGCCCAAGGACGCCTGGCCGCGCGTCTGGGCGGCGGCGGGGCGCTTGGCCACCTCGGCCGCGCCGGAGGCGCTGGCCTTGGTCGACGCCGCGGCGAGCGCCGACCCTCGAAACGCCTGCGCCCGGCTGCTGCGCGCGATCGGCCGCCTGCAGGAAGGAAAGCCCGCGAAGGGCCTGCCCGACGCCGAGGAAGCTGCGGCGCTGGCGCCCTCCTGCGTTGCGGCGCTGATCATCAAGGCGCGCCTCGAATCGGCGGCCGGAAAGACGGCGGCGGCGGAGGACTCGCTCGCCGCCGCGGCGCGGCTCGAGCCCGACGCGAAGATGTTCTACGGCTTCCTGGTCTCTTCGCGAGGCGTGCTCGACAACAACAGCGAGGGCCTGGCGCTGCTCGACGCTTTCCTCAAGAAGAAGCCCAAGACGGGCTGGGCGCGCGCCCTGCGCGGCGACCTGCTGCGCACGCCGGGGCTGGGCGGCCGCTCGAAGGAAGGGGCCGAGGACCTGGAGCGCGCCGTCGAGCTCGACGGCCGCACGCCCTGGATCCGCGCCTGCCTGGGCCGCGCGCGCGTGCAGGACGCCAACGACGAGCGGGGCTTGGCCGACATCGAGCAGGCGCTGGCGCAGGACCCGAAGTGCGCCTGGCTGAACATGTGGCGAGGCGAGGCGCTGCGGCGCTTCAAGCGCTTCGACGAGTCGCTGCTGAGCTTCCAGCGCGCCCTCGAGCTCGACCCCGGGCTCTCCCAGGCGCAGCTTTGGCTGGGCCGCGTGCAGGCGGAGAACAAGCGCTTCGCGCAAGCGGCCGACGCCTTCGCCGCCGCGCTCGCCGCCGAGCCTTCTTACGGCTTCGCCTACGCCAAGCGCGGCCAGGCGCTGGCGGCCCTCGGCCGCCACCAGGAGGCCGTCGCCGACTTCGACCGCTCCTTCAACCTGAAGGTGCCGGGCGAGCGCGAGTGGATCTACGGGCTGCGCGCGGCCAGCCGGCTCGCCCTCGGGGACGCCGCAGGAGCCTTCGACGACCTCGGCCGCGGCATCCGCCTCGACCTCAAGCGCTGCTGGTTCGCGACGCAATACGGGACGAAGGCGATCGATCCCCAGAGCTGGGAGGCGCTGACGTGGCTCGATGAGGCGCTCTGCGTCGATCCCAACGCGGCCTGGGCGTACGGCTGGCGCGGCGCGGCTCGCCTGGGCCTGGGCCGGCTCGAGGACGGGCTGGCGGACCTCGGCCGCGCCGTCGCGATCGACCCGCTCTTCGCTTACGCCTGGGGCTGGCGCGGACGGGCGCTGTGGCAGACCGGGCGCCTGGAGCGCGGCCTGGCGGACCTGGATGCCGCCGTGGCCCGGCAGCCGGGCTCGCCGTGGCTCTGGTCCTGGCGGGCGGAGGCGCTGCTCGGCGCGGGACGGCTCGAGGAGGCGCTCGCGGATTGCGCCCGCGCGCTGGCGCTCGCCGGCCGCGACGCCCACGCCTGGTACTGCCGCGGCGAGGCGCTGCGCCAGCTGGGCCGCGACGCCGAGAGCCGCTCCGCGCTGGACCGCGCCATCCAGCTCGACGGCCAGCACACTTTCGCCTACGTCAGCCGCGCGATGCTGCGCGGCGCCGGCGGCGACACGGACGGCCAGCTGCGCGACTTCCGGGAGGTGGCGCGGCTGGCCCCGGACCTGCTGCGCCAGAAGGCCGCCGAGGCGGCCGGCTCCGGCGCCGCCGTCGATCCGCAGGAGCTCATCGATACGCTGATGAAGCTGGAGGCCGAGCCGCCGCGGTGACCCACTCCATCCGCCTGCTGGCCTGGGGGGCGTTCGCGTGGATGTGGTACGCCTTCGCCTCGCACGACGCCCGCACGGAGAAGATCCGCAACCGCCACGTGGGGCGGGCGCTGGGGGCGACGCTGCTGGGTTACGCCGCGCTGGCTTTGTGGACCTGGCACGGCACGGGACGCTTCGTCTTCTGGGGCTTCTACGGCGTCGCCGCCGCTTATGCCGCGGAGGCCGCGGCCGCGGCCCTGGCCTTGTGGCTGCTGCGCGTCTGGCCCGCCGGCGACGCCAAGCTGTTCGCCGCCCTGGGAGTGATGCTGCCGCTGCTGGCGCCGCTCGACACCACCTATTCTTGGCGCCTGGTGCTCTCCTCGCTCCTCAACACGTTCTTGCCCGCCGCCGTCCTCGTCACGCTGCAGGCCATGGTCTGGCTCTGGCGCACGCGCCTGGGCAAGGCCTGGGACTACGCGCGGCGGGAAGGGCTCTCGCGCTGGCTCGCGGCGCGGTGGGGGCAGGAGGCCGCGCAATGGTCGTGCGGCGCGGCGCGGCGCGCGCTCGGGGAGGCCGGCCTCGGGCGCCTGGCCTGGACGGGCTTCGAGCAGGGCAGCTACTTCTTCGCCATGGCGGTGGCGATGACGGCGCTGATGCTGCGCGTGGGCCAGTCGATGTGGGCGAGCCTGGCGCTGAGCGCGCTCTCCTATTTCGTCTGGCGCGCCGCCACCGCCGTCTTGCGCCGCTTGACCCCGTTCGTCGCGCTGGCCGCCTGCGCGCTGCTGATCCAGCGTCTGGCGCTGCCCTGGCCCGCCGTTCTGGAGATGATCCGGCGCATGGCCGTGTTCGGCGTCTGCCTGGGCGCCGGCGCCCAGCTGCTCGTCAACGCCCTCGGCGGCCGCGGCGTGCTGGGCGTGGCGCTGGCCGCCGTGCCGCTGCTCGCCGGTTTCGCCTTCTCGCTGGTGCGGCTGTCGCCCGGTCTTTGGGCGGCGGGCCTGCTCGGCGGCCTCGGCCTCGCCGCGGTGATGATCCAATCCAAGGCGGACCTCAACCACAAGAAGATCGACGAGCTCGCGCCCCACGTCGTGCTGGCGGCGAGCTCCCTCGACCTGCTGCGCGAGGACCCCGACTTCTTCGAGGAGCACTTCTCCACCCGTTATCCCGACGGCCTGACCCGCGGACAGGTCGAGGCGCTTCAGGATTGGTGCCGGCGGCGCGCCGTCGACCGCGTGGCCCTGCAGCGCACGCTCTCTTTCGCCTTCTGGATCTTCCTCGGCCAGGCCGCCACCGCCCTCCTCGGCGGCGACGTCCTGGCGGCGCTGCTGAGGGGGACCGGGCATTGAAGGCGTCCTTCGAGACGCTCTACTGGCGGCTGCTCTTCGGCGGGCTGCTCGTCGCCTGGGCCTGGCAGCAGGCGCGCCGGCTGCCCGCGGCGGCCGACTTCATGAGCCTGCACTACCTGCTGTCGCTCGAGCGCGGCGCGTGGAAGACGCCGGAGTGGGTGCATCCGCTCTGGGTCCCGGCGCTGAGCGTGTACCAGGCGCTCTGGCGGCTGGCGGGCTGGAAGGGAGCGATGCTCTTTCCCGTCGAGGGCCTCGACGTGGCGTTGGGCGCCGTGGCTTTGGGCCTGGCGTTCCGCTTGGCCGAGCGCGTCTCGGGCGAGGGCGCGGCGGCGGCGGCCGGGGCCGCCCTGTTGGCTTGGTCCGAAGGCTTTCGCAACGCCTGCCTGCGCACGGCGCCCTACGCCGCGGCGGCCGCCGCGACCCTGGCCTGCCTGAGCTGGCTGTGGAGCGAGAGGCCGTCCTCGGGGCGGCGTTGGGCGTTGGCCGGCGCGGCCGCCGGAGCGGCGGCCGGCCTCGATCTCGCGGCGCTCTCCCTGCTGGTCGCCGGCGCCGCGGCGGCGTGGCGGGAACCGAAGGCGCCGCGGCTCGAGCGCTTCGCGGCCTTCGCCGCGGGCTTCGGCGCGGCGTTGGCCGTCTCGTATGCCGCTTTCCTCGCTTATCACGGCGTCGGCGCGGCTTATTTCGCCCACGCTACCTGGAGCGGCCTCTTCCACGGCGTCGAGCAGGCGCCCGGCTCCTCCGTCTACACCGCGCCGTCGCCGTGGGCGCAGGCGGCCGGGTACGCGGCCACCGTGCTCCAGCAGGGCGGAGCCCTGCTGCCCTTGGCGCTGCTCTCCTGGGCGGCGCTGGCCGTCCGGCCGGCGAGCGACGCCGTCCGCCGGCGGGCCGCCCTGCTCACGGGCGCGGCCGCCGCGGCCTTCGCCGCCTTCTTCGCAATAAATAACGCGCGCAACGCGCTGGTCTTCATCTCGCTCCTGACGGCTCCCGCGGCGCTGGCCCTCGCGGCCTCCCGCGGCCCGGCTTGGCGCGCCGCCGCGCTCTCGCTGGCCTGCCTGGGCTTCGGCGCCGAGCTCGCGGCGCGCCAGGCGCCGTGGACGCCCGACGGCGTGCAAGCCGAGGCGCGCTTCCTCCTGGACCGAGTCGGCCGGGAAGGCGCCGTGCTCGTCCCCGGCTGCCCGTCTCCGGACGCCGATTATCTGCTGCCGCTGCGGCTGCTGTCGCTGACGGAGGGCCGGCCGTTCGAGGGCTGCGCGGCGCCGGCGGTGCGCCCGGGTCCGGAGCTCGACCGGCGCCTGTCGTACTACGCCGCGCGGGGAGGCGAAGTGTTCCTGGCGCTGCGGCCGGCGGCGGAGGGAAGGCCCCTGTACGCGCCGGCGGGCCCCGCGCCCGCGCCGGAGTCGCTGGGCCTGCCCGCGGACGCGGAGAGGATCGTCTCGCCGCGCGGCGCCGTTTACGCGCGGCTGGGCCCGCGTCCGGACGCTTCCGCCGCGCCGTGGGCGGACGCCGGGCAGGCTCCCGCCGGCGACGCCGCCGAGCGCCGGGCTTTCCTGCGCGCTTGGCTGGCGCGCGCGCCGGACGACCTCTACGCGCGCGCCGATCTGTCCGCCTTGGACGGGGAACGCGACGCGGCCTCCGAGACGGCGCGGCCCGCCACGCAGCGGGCTCTCGCGGCGCTGGAGCGGGGCGACCTCGCCGCGGCGCGCGCGGAGTGGCGGGCCGGCGACGCCGACGAAGAGGGCTTGCGGCTCGTCTTGGACGTGACGCCCTGGCTCATGCGCGCGGCCGGCGCCAAGCGCAAGGCTTGGGCGCGCCGCTTCTCGCTGATCGCCGACGCGCGCCGGGCGATGGACCGGCGCGTCGAGCGCTCGCCCCTCAGCGCGGCGCGTCGCGTCGATCGCGGCATCGTGGCCTACCTCTTCGGAGACTTCCCGGCGGCCGAGCGCGATTTCCGGCAGGCCCTCGCGCTTCGCGGCGACTACGGCGCCGCTTACCTCAGCCTGGGCGCGCTCTACGTGGAAGAGGGCCGGCGCGGGCGCGCCGCGGCGCTCTATCGCGAGGGCCTGCGCCGCGCCTCGCCCGGCCCCGAGGCCGACATGCTGCGCTCCTCCCTGGCCGGCCTGCGATGAGGGCGTTCCTCCTCCTGGGCTTTTTGGCCGCCCTCGCCGGCGCGGCGGCCGCGCAGGAAGGCCAGAGCCGCGCCTACTACTACGAGCAGATCTTCGAGCCCTTCTTCACCTTGAAGGGCTCCGAGTACGTGGCGACGCGCCCGGGAGCCAAGCCGGGCCGCTTCTCCGCGCGCAAGCCGGCCGACGGACTGCGCGTCTTCGTCCTGGGCGGCTCGATCGCCCAGCGCTACATGAGCCCCGGCCACGGCGGCGACCTGGCCGATCTCCTGCCCGCCGTCCTTCCCGGCCGCAAGATCGAGGCGCTCAACTGCGGCATGGCGGGCTACGACAGCTACCGCGAGGCGCTGCTCCTCGAGGAGGTCCTCGACCACCAGCCCGACCTCATCATCCTGCTCACCGGCCACAACGAGGCGCTGGCCTCGCCGCCCGTGCCGCTGTGGACGCTGCACGCGGCCGATCGCCTGAGCCGCCTCTCCGCCTTCCGCGCCGTGGTGAGCGGCCTGCGCCGGCGCCGGCAAGATCAGCCCGTGGCGCGGGCGGCCGGAGCGCGCGATCGCGCCTTCGAGGCCAACCTGCGCGCCATGATCCGGCGCGCCCGCGCGCGCGGCGTCGCGATCGCCGTGGCCTCGCCGCCTCTCGACTACCGCGACGCCGCTCCTTCGGTCCCGCTGCCTTTCGACGATCCCGCCTTCGTCGCGGGCCGTCTGCTGCATCTGCGCGGCGACGACGCCGGGGCCCTGGCTCGCTGGGCCGTCGTCCCGCCGTCGGACGGGCGGGCGCCGTGGCTCTTCTCGCGCGCTCGGGTGGAGCAGCGGCTCGGGAGGAACGCGGCGGCGTCCGCCGACTACGCGGCCGCCTTGGAGGCGGATGCCGACGCCGGCGGCCGCTGCGGGCCGCGCTGCCAGCGCCTCATCCGCCGGGTGGCGGCCGAGGAGGGGGCGATCTGGCTGGACTTGGACGGCGCCTTCCTGCGGCGCGCGCGCCCGGGGCTGCCCGGCCTCGACATGTTCCAGGATGCCGTGCATTGGAAGCACGGCTACGATCCCCTGGTGACGGCGACGATCGTCGATACGCTGCGCAAGAGTCCCGGGACCCGGGACTGGCCTTGGAGCGAGAGCGGGGTCAGCGCCCTGCGCCGCCGCGCCGCGGCCTCCGGGCGAGACGAGGCCGATGACGACCTTTCCACGCTCCGCTACGCCTTGAGCGAGGCCAACCGAGACGACGGCGCGCTCTCGCCGCGGGCCCTGTCCTTCCTCGAGTGGGCGCAGCAGCGCCGCCCGGACTGGTTCTCGAGCGGAGAGGCGCTGCTGAGGCGTTCGCAGTCGAACTACGATCCGCGCCGCGCCTGGACCGGCCAAGGGGCGCCGGCGCCGTCGCCGGCCATGCTGGCGTTGCACCTGGGCGAGCTGTGGCTGGAACGCGGCGACCTGCGGCGGGCGCAGTCCGAGCTGGCGGCCTCCGTCTCCGCGCAGCCGGCCCCGGCCGTGGCGCGCCTGGACCTGGCCGCCGTCGAGGCCTGGCTGGGCCGGCGCCGGGAAGCCGCCGCCGCGCTCGCGCGCATTGAAGCCGAGGAGCAGGGCCGCCGCCGACGCGCCACCAACTACCGCGAGGCCCTCGGGCTCTAGTTAACAACGGTGTCAGGCTCGATTGTTAACTAATTCCGAAAGTAGTTAACAATCGAGCCTGACACCCTTGTTAACTAGCCGAGGAAGGCCCAGAGGGAGCGGCCGTCGAAGACGAGGGCCTCGACGGCGAGGTCGCGCAGCAGCAGCGAGAGCTGGGGGGCGTCGGCGGCGAAGCGCGCGGCCAGGTCGCAGCGCAGGAAATGCGGCCAGGCGGGCGGGGCCTCCAGCGGCAG
>CAZZGQ010000103.1:0-10230 GCA_964653765.1 uncultured Elusimicrobia bacterium
GGCGCGCGCCGCCAAGCCCGCGCCCAAGCCGCTCGCCAAGCGCGGCGGCCCGACGGCGGCCCAGCGCCAGGCCGCCCTGCTGCGGCGCGAAAAAGCGGCGGAGATCCGCGCGCAGAACGAGCTCGCCCGCCGCCGCAACGAGGACGCCGCCCGCGCCGCGGCGCGGGTCCTGGCCGAGCGCAAGGCGCAGGCTGCCGCCGCCGCGCGCGCCGAGGCGGCCCGGCAGGAAGCCGCCCGCGCCCAGCACCGCGCCGATGCCTCGCGCGCCCTGGCCTCGCTCAAGGATCCCGACGAGACGCTCTCCGACGCCGTGGCCGATCATCCGGCCGCCGCGAGCGCCGCGGCGGGGCCGGCCGCCCTCGACGGCGGCGCGGCGGCGCCCAAAGCCGGCGCCGACGAGGCGCTTTACGACGGCGACGCGGCGGCGGCGGGGGGAGCGGCGCGCGGCTCGCGCCAGGGCGCGCTCTCGTGGGGGCTGGAAGGCCCGGCCGGGGATCGGCGGCTGCTCGAGCGGCCGCTGCCGCAGAGCCCGGCCTGGCTGAGCAAGCGCGGCATCGACGTCTTCGTGCAGGTGAAGTTCCAGGTGCAGCGCGACGGCCGCGTGCGGCCGGGCGCGGTGATCAAGCGCACGTCGGGCTTTCCCGAGGTCGACCGCCGGGCCCTTGAGGCGCTCCTGCGCTGGCGCTTCGCGTCCGCCTCGGGCGGCGGCGAGCCCTGGGGCGTCGCCACCTTCCGGTTCCTGGGGAGCTGATGATGAAAGCCCTTCTCGCCGCCCTGCTGCTGCTGGCCCCGGGAGCCCGCGCCGCGCAGCGCCGCCAAGAGGAGGACGAGCCGAAGGCCGAGACCTGGAGCTCGATGTCGATGGAAGCCAAGGCCGTCATGGGCGAGCTGCGCTACCAGGACGGCGACCTGGCCGGAGCGGGCGACCGGTTCAAGGACTCGCTCAACTCCAGCCGCCAACTCACGTCCCCGCAGGACCGCGTCGTCGTCCTGGACCTCTACCGCACGGCGGAGATCGCCGGGCGCAAGGGCGACTTCGCCACGGCCCGCGAGCGCCTGGAGCTGCTCCTCAGCCGCTACCCCGATTCAGAGTTCGAGCGCCGCGGCCGAGACCTGCTCGAGCGCCTGCCGCGCCACGAGGACGAGGCCGGGGCTGCGGCCAAGCCGGTCATGACCGCCGACCGCGCCGAGTTCGCCCTGGCCAAGATCCAGTCGGCCGTGCTCGGGCGACGCGACGGCGAGGCGCTGGAACGTTGCCGGCGCTTCCTGGCCGAGCATCCGGAGCGCGCGGAGGCCGATGAGATCCGGCTGCTCGGGGCCGCGCTCTACCTGCGCCTCGGCCGGCCGGCGGGCGCCGAGCGCGCGCTGGCCTTCCTCGTCCAGAACGCCCGCGACGCCGAGATCCGCGGCAAGGCGCTGCACCTCCTCGCCGCGCTCGAGCTCTCGCAAGGCCGCGACCGGGACGTGCTGACGCTGGTCCCCGACGTCGACGCCCGCCGCTCCTTCAGCACCTGGGTGTCTCGAGCGCAGCTCTGGCGCGCCGCCGCCGAGGAGCGGCTCGGCCGCGGCAACGTGGCGGCAGCGCGCCTGCGCGGGCTGCTCGCCTCGCCGCTCTCCTCGCCGGTGCGCGCCTACGCCCTGGCCGAGCTGGGCCGGATGCTGGACTCGCGGCGGGATTTCGCGCGCGCCGCCGAGACGCTGCAGAGCGCCGCTCGCGAGGCCGCGCGCTGGGGGATGGAGGAGCTCGCCGGAGACGCGGAGCTCTCGCGCGCGAACGTGCAGTACAAGAGCGGCCGCTTGGCGGAGGCCGCCGCCTCGTACGGCGCCTTCGCCTCCGCCCATCCGGGCCACCCGCAGCGCGCGCAGGCGCTCTACCAGCAGGGCGTGGCGCTCAAGCGCCTGGGCCGCCGCGAGCCCGCCGTCGCCGCCTTCGCCCGGGTCGCCGACGGCCTGCCCGACTCGGTCTACGCCTACGACGCCACGATCCAGCTCGGCCAGCTCTACACGGAGCTCGGCTCGCCCGACAAGGCCATCGCGCAATACGAGCGGCTGGGCCGCTCCGGCGACGCGCGCGGGCGCCGCGAGTCGCCGCTGCTCATCGCCCAGGTCCATTACAACGCCAAGCGCTTCAAGCTGGCCATACCGTTCTACGAACGGTTTCTTGCTGAATATCCCAAGGAGCCGCGCCGCGCGGAGATCGAGGACCTCCTGCTCAACTCCTACTGGCTCGGCGATCGCGACGACCCGGCGATGCTCGACGCCATGCGCAAGTATCCCAACCACGCGGTCGCCGCCCACGCCCGCTGGGAGTTGGGCGCCGACGCCTACCGCGCGGGGAAATACGACAAGGCGGCGCAGTGGCTCTCGAGCTACGCCGCCGACCACCCGAAGGCGCCCCACGCCGCGGAAAGCCTGTTCTTCCTCGGCGAAGCCAAGCTCAAGCTCGGCGACGCGCCGGGCGCGATCGAAGCCTACCGCGCCCGGCTCGCCAAATATCCGCAGGCCGCCGACGGCGCGCTCGTGCAAGGGCGGCTGGGCGCGGCCCTCTTCTCCACCGGCCGCTACGACGAGAGCGCCGCGGCCTTCGCGCGCGCCGCCGAAGGCCCGGGCGCCGCGGACGCGCTCTGGGACCGCGCCCTGGCGCTGAGCCGCGCCGGCCATGCCGCCGCTTCGCTCGCCGCCTACGAGTCCTGGCTGCCCCGCTTCCCGCGCGACGCCCGCGCCGACGCCGCCTGGCTCCTGGTCGCCCAGGGCCGCGAGGCCGCGGGCAAGCTGTCCTCCGCCGCCGAGGCCTACCTGCGCGTGCGCGACCAGCCGCACCGCGCGCTGGCGCTCTTCTCCGCCGGCCGCCTGCGCGAGAAGCTCAAGGAGCCCGGCTTGGCCGCCGACGCCTATCGCTCGCTGCGCGCGCTCAAGCCGGCGAACGACCCGATCCGCCTGCGCGGCCTCGTCCGGCTGGGGCTGCTCGAGGAGGTGGCGGGCCGCCCTCTCCAGGCGATGAGCGCCTACGCCGAGGCGGTCAAGCTCGCCCCGCGCGGCGGCGCCGACGCCAAGGCCGCGCTGACGCGCATGGAGGCGCTGACCTCCGACGGCTCTCTGCTGGCCCGCCGCGACGCCGGGAGTCGGGGATCGCCCGAGAGCGGCCGGGGACGCCGAAAGGCTATAATGCCTCGATGAAGACGCATCAGATCGCCGAGCTCCTCGGCGACGGCATCTCCGCCGAGCTCTCCGAGTCGATCCACGCCGTGGCCGAGATCCTGCCGGTCAAGCTCGCTCTCATGCCGGTCGATCTGAGCCTCGACAACCGGCGGCGCTCCGGCGCCAAGGCCTACGACGCGGCGCTCGACGCCATGACGCACTCGGCCGCCTCGCTGAAGTACCCGACGACCACGGAGACCGAGAGCCCCAACAAGGTGCTGCGCGAGCGCTGCAACTTCTCCGTGATCCACCGGCCCTGCGCCACGATCGCCGGGGTGCCCACCAATTTCACCAAGCCCATCGACGTCGACATCGTCCGCGTCGCCACGGGAGGCACGTACGACGACGCCGGGCGCCGCATCGGGCTGCACTCGGCGGTGTCGGTGCGCGTGATCGAGAAGACGCCCTGCCTGCACGCCGCGCGCTACGCCTATCGTTTGGCGGCGCAGCGCAACCGCACGGTGATCTCCGCCAGCAAGTACACGATCCAGCAGGCCACCGACGGTCTCTTCGAGGAGGCCGTCGACGAGATCGCCGCGCAGCACCCGAGCATCAAGCACCAGCGCGTCCTCTTCGACGCCCTGCTGGCCAAGATCGCCCTCAAGCCCGAGGACGTGCAGGTGGTCGTCTGCCCCAACGAGTACGGCGACTTCCTCAGCGACTGCGCGGCGGGCCTCGTCGGCAGCCTCGGATTGGCCGACAGCGCCAGCTACGCCTTCCGCGATGACGGCTCGATCTCTTTGGCCATGTTCGATCCGGCGGGGGGGACGGCTCCGGACATCGCCGGCCAGGACGTGGTCAACCCGACGGCCGCCTTCTTCGCCTTGAGCACGCTGCTCACCTTCCTCGGCGAGGCCGAGACGGGCCAGCGCTTCAAGGCCGCCGTCATGACGTGCCTGGGCCGCCGCCAGACGACGCGCGACCTGGGAGGCAAGCTGGGCACGCGCGCCTTCACGGCCGCCGTCTGCGCCTCCTTCCGCGAGCTGTCTCAGGACTAGGTCTCTCGGCTATTTCCCGCTAGGCCCAGCGTCTCATGCAACGAGAGTCCTCCGTGAATATCATATGTCTATGATAAAAGCCCTCGTCGTCCTTGCCGCCGTCTTGTGCGTCGCCAGACCCGCCGCCGCCGACGGCTTCTTCGGATTGTCCGATGGGGACGCCCAGGCGATGATGGGCAAAGCCCTGGCCGATCAGGAGCGCTACGAGGCCGAGCTCGCCGAAAGGCGCGCCGCCAAGGCCGCGGGGCCCGGCTGGATCGACCGAAAACTCGGCACGTACGAGACGCCCGAACAGGACTTCGAGTGCATCTACCGGGCCGTCGCCTTTCACTTGGGCCAGGCCGGGGATCTCGGCCGCGCGCCGACCGTCCACTTGGAGAGCCGCACGCTGTTCGAGGACTTCCAGCAGGCGTCCTACAACGAGGAGCAGAAGTGGCCGAACGCCTTCGCGACGACCTATCTGGCCAAGGCCGACGCCGTCTTCCTCGACGATCACGCAGCGCTCTACTCGCGCCAGCGCCACCTCGACGACGCCGCCGCCGGCCAGTTCGCGATCGCCGTCCTCGTCAGGCATGGGACGGCCCTCGAGGAAGCGAAGAGCCGGGCGCCCGGCGTCGAGACGTGGTTCCACGAGGCCTACACGAGCCGGGGCAGCCGCCCCGCCGCCTGCGACCCGCGCTAGCGGCTAGTAGCGCAACGCGTAGCGCGCGCCGACCGCGGGAGCGGTCCGTCCCCAGGCCGCCCAGAGGCTGAGCGGCGCGCCCTTGCGGCCCAGCTCCATCGTCGCCAGCCGCGAGCCTTCGCTGCGCATGCGCCGGGCCGGCGCCACGGTGCCGCGCACGCTCCAGCCGGCCGCTTCCTGATGGAAGTGCAGGCCATCGGTGTAGAGCAGCGCGCCTCCGACCACGGCGGCCATGGTCGCCTTCTGCGTGTCCCAGGGCCGGCCGAGCCATGCCTGGGACCACTCGTCGAGAGCGTACTGAGCGCGCAGGGCCGCCTCGGCCGCGCGCGAGACGAGCCGCGCCTGATTGCCGAGCAGCCAGGAGGAGGAGGTCTGGAAGCCGCAGGCGCCTTCGGCGCCGCAGCCCTGGAACGCGCCGCCGGCGAAGCCCGTCTCGCGCTCGTAGACGCCGCGCGAGAACGCGGAATAGAAGTCCCCCGAGCGCGAGGCGCGCTGGGGGAGAGCCTCGTCGAGCCAGGCCGCGCGAGCGCCGGCCGGAGCCAGCAGCGCGAAAATGAGGGAAAGCACCGTCGCCTTCATGCCGTCAGTATAGATGGGATTTGTTACGGATTCATGGGCCCAACGGCCTAAAAGGGGTAAATCTCAGGTTAATTTCAGCGAGGCGCCGGCCGGGCGCTAGCGACGCCGCGTCTGCGCGGTGACGGAGTTGACGCGCTGCTCGACGTCCTTGGTGTCGAGGTCCCCGCCGCTGAGCGCCGACAGCAGCATGGGCGGAGCGCCCATGGCGGAGAAGACCCCTTTCGCCAGGCCCATGACGCCATGATCGGCCTTGAGCAGGGCGCTGGCTGAAGAGACGAGCTCCGCGGGAGCCGCCTTGGCGACGCCGGAGATGAAGTCCGTCGCCAGCTGGTGCGAGGCGGGATCGAGGGCGATCCGCCTGACGAGCGGCCCGAAATTCGGGGAGCGCTCCAGGCCGTGCACGAACTTGATGAGGTCGTGGTCCTTCAGGTAGTCGTCGTTGAGCTTCTTGAGGTCGGGGTAGCTCAGCCACTGCTTGCTGTAGAGCCGCATGACCGGATGCTGGTCGCGGAAGCGCTTGGTGAAGGCGGAGACCGGACCGCCGCTGCGGCGGGCGATGTCGTTGAGATCCTGCGGCCCGCCGGGCTTGGCCGCGGACCCGGCCGCCGCGCCGCCGGAGCCGAAGCGCAGCCCGGGCTCGGACTTGATCATGGACAGGCCCGTGCTTGGGACGGGAGCGGACCTCGGGCGAAGCGGGCTCGCCGCCGCGGCCAGAGGCGAGGCGACGTCCTGCGGCGACTGCGACATGTCGAAGCCGGTGGTGTCGAGGGCATTGTCCTCGTGGCTGACGAAGGTATACCACAGGCCGACGCCGGCGCCCGATCCGGCCAGGATGAGGGCCAGCATCAGGCCCCTCGCCTGGCTCCGCCTAGGGTCTTCGCCCATGGCCTGAGTATGGCGGGCGGGCCGCGGCGGGTCAAGGGCTGTAACAACGGCGACCTTGCGGCCCCCGGGGGTTCCTCTTATACTTCGGCCGGGGATCAACATGCCGACCGCGGAAAACGTCTCGTTGTCGCAGCTGCTGGGCCTGAGCGCGGCCATGCCCGTGCTCCTGCTGCTCTCCATCGCTGTCGTCGCCCAGGCGCTGGAGCGCCTCTACGTCTTCTGGGGGCCGCAGCGCCTGCCGACCGCCTTGTGGGAGCGCGTGCGAGACCGCCTCGCCCACGGCGATCTGCAGGGCGCGGCCGGCCTGTGCCGCCTGGGCGCGGGCACCATGGAGCGGGCGCTCGAGCGCCTGCTGACCCTGCCCGACCCGACGCCGGAGCGCCTCGTCGAGGCCTTCCAGTACTACCGCCAGCGCCTGAGCCTCGACCTCTCGCGGCGCGTGGGCCTCTTCGGCACGTGCAGCTTCATCGCCCCGCTCATCGGCCTCATGGGCACGGTGCTCGGCATCATGCGCGCCTTCCATGATCTCGCCATCGCCGGCGCCGGCGGGCCGAGCGTCGTGGCCGCCGGCATCTCGGAGGCTCTGGTCACCACGGCCGCCGGCATCGGCGTGGCCGTGTTGAGCGCGCTCTGCTACAACTATTTCACGCTCACGGCGCGCCGCCGCCTGAGCACGGCCGATCTCTGGGTCCTCGAGCTGGCCGGGCTGCTCGAGGATCGCCGGGCGCCCGAGGGACTGCCGCGATGACCGGCGACGACGGCCTGCCGTCCGAGATCTCGGAGGTGAACGTCGTCCCGCTCGCCGACGTCTCGCTGGTCCTGCTGATCATCCTGCTCGTCCTCTCGCCGCTCATGCGCCAAAGGCTGCTGCCCGTCCGCCAAGCCGGGGCCGCGCCCGTCGCGCCGGCGGCGGAGCTGCTGGGGGAAGCCCCGGACCTCGTGCTCGTCGTCGGCCTGGACGCGCAGGGCTTCGCTCTCGGAGCGCGCCGGCTGGCGACCGCGGCCGAGCTGGCGCCGGTCCTGCGCCAGGAGCTGGACCGCCGCGCCGACAAGAAGGTTTTCCTCTCGCCGTCGCCCGAGGTCGCCGTCGACCTCGTGGTCCAGGCGCTCGAGACGATCAAGGCCTGCGGAGCGCGCTCGGTGGCGCTCGTGCAGAGCCAAGACGAACCAACTCATGGCCCGCTACCCTCTCCTGCATCTCGCCCGTGAACGCGACGAGGCTCAGCCCGTCACCGAGGTCAACGTGATCCCGGTGATCGACATCTCGCTGGTGCTGCTCGTGGTCCTCTTCGTCACCGCGCCGCTGCTGTCCACGCCGAACCTCCAGGTCGACCTGCCCCAGGCCGGCGCGCCGGAATCCGACGTTCCCGTGGTGGCGGTGACGATGGCCGCGGACGGCCGTCTCGCCGTGCAGTCGCAGGAGGCGAGCTGGGCCGGGCTCGACGCCGCGCTGCGCCGGGCGATCGCGCGCCAGCCGGAGGCGACGGTGGTGCTGCGCTTGGACAAGACTTTACCTTACCGCTGCGCCGAACGGCTGCTGGCCGCCGCCAAGCAGGCCGGCGCGGGCAAGATCGCGCTGGGGACGGCGGCGCGCCGATGAGCAAGCCCGCCTCGCTGCTGCTGCTCTGCATGGCCGCCGCGACGGCCGGCGCCGTGCGCGCCGACGACAGCCGGGGGGAGGCCGGGCAGGCGCCGGCTCTCCGCGAAGACGTCTCCGTGCGCGCCACGGGCTCCGGCCCGGGCGTCGCCTTGCCGCCGCCCGGGCCCGGCCGCGCCGTCGTCGACGAGGTGGTGGGCTCGCTGCGCGTCATCCAGCAGGACCCGAGCGCCAAGGCCGCCGACGTCCGCGTGCCGGCTCCGTCGCGGCTCTCCGCGCCGTTCCCGGAGCCGCCGTATCTCGTCTTCTCGCCGCGGCTGATCTCGGCGCCCTACGAGGTCTGGTCCTTCGAGACGCTCGACGGCCAGGGGCGCTCGCTCTTCCGCCAGGACGGCACCGGCCGCGTCGTCGACCCCATCGAATGGGACGGCTCCGGGCCCTCCGGCGACGACGCGGTGCGGACCGGGGAGAGCTACTGGTTCCGCTTCACCGGCCGCCGCGGCCCCGCCTCGTTCATCGTGGCCAGCGAGCCGGCCCGCCTGTCTTCGCTGGCGCTGCGCGGCCTGCTCGGCGGCGCGCGCCTCGAGGTGGAGACCTCGGCGCTCTTTCAGCCGGGGAGCGGCAAGCTTCAGAAGGACGCCGCCCGCTACCTTGCCGCGCTCGCGGACCGCATGGGCCGCGTGGCGCCGAAGGACGGCTACGCTCTCGAGCTGCGGCAGCGCCAGCCCGATTCCGCGCTGGCCAAGGCCCGGGCGAAGGCGCTGGAAGCCTGGCTTTCCGAGAGGCTGCTGGTCAACGCGGCCCTCGTGCGCGTGGCGCGTTTGGCGCCCAACGACCGGGGGGAGATCCTCGCCTGCACGCTCCCCGCCGAGAAAGGAGACGTGATCGGACGACCATGAAATTCTGGCTCTTCTACGGCGGCGACGCGCAAGGTCCCTATTCCGAGGAGGAGCTGCGCCGGCAGCCGGGCTTCACGCAGGACGCCCTGATCTGCCCCGACGGCGCGGCCAGCGCGGACGAGTGGAAGGCGGCCCGGCTCTACCTCTCGGCCGCCGTCTCGCCCAGGCAGGCCGCGGCCTCCGCTCCCAAGCCCGCGGCGCAGCCCGCCGCGCAGGCCCAGCCCGCCCGCGGCGCCGACGCCGAGGACCTCTTCGACAAGCTCAAGCGCGAGCGCGCCCAAGGGGGCGGCGGCGCGGGCTCCACCGCCACGGCGGCGGCGCCCGCCGCGGAGGCCAAGCCGCAGAGCTTCGCCAACTCGCCCTCGGTCGGCGGAAGCGTGCAAGACGGCATCGACGCCATGTTCGCCGAGCGCCGCAAGGCCGCCCAGGCCCGCGCCGCCGCCAAGCGCTCGGCGGGCGCGCCTCCTTGGCTTCGCAAGGCCGCGCTCGCCCTGCTCGCCGCCGCCGTCGGCTCGGCGCTGCTCTGGGGCGGCCGCAAGGGCTGGCAGGCGCTCCAAGCTCGCCGGCTGGCCAAGAAACAGGCGGCGGGGGAGGAGGCCGCCGCCAAGCCGGCGCCCGAGACCGCCGCTCCCGCTCCCGCGGCCGCCGCTCCGGCCGCGCCCAAGCCGGACGCCGGCATGGCGCTGGCGATCGACTTCGCCAAGAGATTCCCGCTGCAGAGCCGCTCGCGCAAGCGGCCCGTCGACATGATGGAGCTCTTCTCCTCCAAGCGCTGGGCCGCGCCCAAGACGCTAGGGGACCTCTACGAGCAGGAATCGCTGGAGGAGCTGGGCCGCGCCGCGCAGCAGCGCGTCGAGCTCCAGGGCCACGACGCCGCCGAGGCGGCGCTCGAGATCAAGCGCGCCCCCGAGCTTTGGCGCCAGCATGCCGAGGCTTTCCTGGCCAAGGGCTTCCGGCCCTCCTGGTCGGCCCACCCGAACGGGCGGACCTACCGCGTCGAGGTCAGGCGCCGCGGCGTCGCCGACGACGAGATCCGCCGCTTCGACGTCGATCCTGGCGCCGGCTCGCTCAAGCCGCTCGGCGTGGAGAGCTGGTTCGACGTCGATCCCAAGCAGGCCGCGCGCTGGGGCAACCGCTACCTGCGCCTGAGCGAGGACATCGACGACAACGTGGCCGGCCCCCAGACGCCGACGTACACGGCCAAGGAAGGGCCGCCGCCCGCGGCGAAGGCGCCGGCCGACGAGGAGGAAGAGGCGCCGTCCAAGGCGCCCACGGCCTCGGCGCGCCCCCGGCGAGGCGCCGCCAAGCCGGCGGCGGCCAAGCCGGACGAGGACGAGTACGACGATCCCACGGCGGCCGAAGACAAGAAACCCGCTGCGCAGGACAATCCGG
>CAZZGQ010000104.1:0-7643 GCA_964653765.1 uncultured Elusimicrobia bacterium
CGCATGGCGTGGTGCTCGTCCGGCGAGATGCGGACCTTCGCCGACTTGGCCCGGCAAAAGTAGATCAGATCGATGTGCTGCGGATGATTGGGGATGTCCTCGAGCTGCACGTGGTTGGGCAGGTGCAAATACCGCACGCCGGGCGCCTTGGGGTCCGGGGCGCGGCGCGGCGAGACGAGCTCGACCTCCAGGCCCGTCTCCTCGGCCACTTCCCGCAGCGCGGCTTCCTCGGGAAGCTCGCCCTCGTCGATGTGGCCGCCGGGCGGCAGCCACAGGCCCAGCTTGCGGTGCAGCAGCAGCAGGGTGCGCTTCTGGAACACGACATAGGCGGTCGCCACGAAATGGCGCTGGGGCTTGATGACGCTCATCGGTGGTCGGTCTCGAATTTGCGGCTCTCGGCGATGCGTTTCATCTGAGCCGCGACGGAAGGGTTCTCCTTGAGGACGAAGGCGAAGTCGACGGGCAGCAGAGCGAAGAGGTCGGTGGGCTCCTCGCAGACGACGGTGGCCATGCGCGGCCCTTTCGACACCAGGGCGATCTCGCCGAAGAAGCCGCCCGGCCCGATGTCGGCCATGACGCAGGCGAGGCTCAGCAGGCTCTTCTTCACGCGCACCGAGACGCGCCCCTGGTAGACGATGTAGAAAGCGTCCCCGGGATCGCCCTGCTTGAAGACGGTCTCGCCGACCTCGCAGCTGTAGAGCGAGATGTAAGGCAGGACCTGGTCCAGCTGCCCCACGGTCAGCGGGGAGAAGAAGTCGACCTTGCGCAGCATGCGCGCCAGGACGCCCAGCTCCGCCTCGGCGATGGTCAGTTTTCGCACGGGCAGAGAGTAACAGGGCGCCCGGGGGGAGTCAAGGCGACTATGGGCGCCTACGGCGCCAAAAAGCCCAGCAGGAGCTCGGCGAGCGGGCCGGGGGCGTCCAGCGGGACGTGGTGATGGGCGGCGGGGACGGAGGCCCCGCCGCCCTGCGGCAGGCTTTCCGCGACCTTCCGGACGACGGCCTCGTCCATCAGCGAGCTCTCGCCGCCGCGCACGACGAGCGAGCGCGCCTTCACCCGGGGCAGCGTCGGCCAGACCGGCCCGACGTCCAGGCCGAAGCAGCGCCAGTCGAACTTCCACGTCCAGCCGCGCTCGGTCTGCTTGACCGAGACGTCTCCGAGCCGGCGCAGCGCGGCCTCGTCCAAGACGGTGCCGGGGGGCTGCAGGCGGAAGCGGCCCGCCGCCGTCGCCTGGTCGCCGTAATACGGCTGGGCGCGCGCTTTCGATCGGTCGAAGGCGCGGCCGCCGCGCCAGCCTTCCACCAGGAAGTCGATCACGGCCAGCGACTCCAGGCGCTCCGGGTGGGCGGCGGCGTATTCCAGCGCCACGCGGGCGCCCAGGCTGTGGCCCACCAGCGAGAAGCGCTCCCAGCCCAGGGCGTGGCGCGCCTCCTCCAGGTCCGCGACAAAGCCGTCCATCGTGTAGACGCCGTCCTCGCGCCAGCCGCTGTCGCCGTGGCCGCGCAGGTCGAGGGCGACGGGCCGGGTCTTCGCGGCCAGCGCCGGGGCGACGTCGTCCCACCAGTGCGAGTGGGCGCCCATGCCGTGCACGAGCAGCACCGGAGGGCCGTCGGCGTCCCAAGACGCCAAGTGGAGGCGCGGCGCCTCGTGCGTCCAGATGGATTGGCTTCCCATATCCTTAGGAGGCCAACCATTCCCTTCGGTCAAGAGATGACCTCCTCGGCCGGCCAGGTCACGTTCTTGAAGCGGCGGTGCACCCATAGCCACTGCGCCGGGTTGGCGCGCAGCCAGGCCTCCATCCGGGCGTTCAGCGCCTGCGCGCAGGCGACGGGGTCTTCCAGTTGCTGAGGGGTCAGCTCCACGCTCTCGAAGACGTCGTGGATCCTGCCCCGATCGTCGCGGCGCTGGTAGAGCATCAGGATCGGCGCGCCCGTGCGCTGGGCGAGCAGGCTCACGACGCCCTGGGTGTCCACCTTCACGCCGAAGAACTCCGCCGGGATGCCGGAGGGCGGAGCGGCGTATTGGTCCAAGATGACGACGGCGTCGTTGCCGGCCTTGGTCCACCGGATGATCTCCGGCAGGATGCGCTTGCCGGAGGCCGTGCGCACGTTGAGCGACCGGCGCGCGCCCACGATGACGGAGTTGAGCCAATCGGGCTTGAGCCGCTTGCCGGTGACCACGGCGTTGACGCCTCTCAGCCCGGCGATGCCCATCATCTCCCAGTTGGCGAAGTGGCCGGTGACGATGATCGTCCCCTTGCCGCGCTCGTGGGCGCGCCGCCAGACGTCCAGGTTGTCCACCAGGGCGTTCTTCTCGACGTAGCGCTTGTAGTGGCCCGGGATGGGCGAGAAGATGTGGAAGATCTCGAGGCCCAGGATGCCGTAATGCTCGAAGTTCTCGCGCAGCAAGCGCTCCCGCGCCTCCGGCCGCAGCTTCGGCAGGCAGCGGCGCAGGTTGTCCGTGGCGATGCGCCGGCGCTCGGCGTTCAGCCTGTAGAAGAGCCGTCCGAGCTGGGGTCCGAGCCACAGCTCGAAGCCGCGCGGAAGGAGCGAGACGAGCAGACCCGACGGCGTGAGGACGAGACAGACCAGCGCGGCGACGGCCCGGTTCACGCGGCGACGGGCTCTTGGCGGGGGAGCGTGCGCAGGACGGCCTTGGCGACCTGCGGCACGAAAGCGGGGCGCAGCAGGCGCTCATCGTAGGGCGCCAGCCGGCGTTCGTTCTCCGCGAGGCAGAGCTCGACGAAGCCGCGCGGCGAGATGTCGCCGAACTGCTGGTGCGCGTTCATCGTGAAGTTGTCCTGCGGCCTGTCTTCGACGCTGCCTTGCATTCGCAAGGCTGTTTTAAATCGGCTGACCATCTGCAGCCAGATCGCCAGCCCGCGCCGGAACACGTACGCGGGCCGGGCGGCGTACGGCAGCCGCGCCTGGTTGTAGGCCACCCAGTTCACGTGGAAGATGATGTGCCGGCCTTCCTCCTGCATGACCGGCTCGAAGAGCTCGACCAGCGACGGCGGGAAGAAGCCGCTGTCGCGGGCCATGGCGAAGAGCCCGAAAGCGAAGAACGAGTCGAAGCACTCGCCGTAGCCGATGCGCATGAAGGCCCAATCGGGCTGGGCCGGGCGCATGGGGGGAAAATCGGGGACCTGGATGCGGTACTTCTGCGTGAGGAGCTTGAGCAGCTGGGCGTGCCGGGACTCCTCATAACCTTGGAGCGCGATGGCCTCGGCGAGAAGCGGATCGCCCTCGGCCTCGCCCATCGTGGTCACGGCCAGCGCGGTGTCGGCCTCCGTGCGCACGGCCTCCTCCCAGATCGGCAGCATGGCCAGCCGCTGCCGCGCGTCCTCGTCCAGTTGCGGCCACGGCAGCTCCGCCGGCTTGTAGGGATCGTGCGAGTCGATGAAGAAGCGGCAGAGCAGCTCCTTGTGCTCCGGCGAGCCGATCACCAGCGGGCTAGGGGTCATAGGGCGAAGCCCTATTATCGCTGATTTCACGACGGGGGGTCAAACAGGCGGGAGGGGCACGGGACCGGGGGAACTTTTTGAGCGCCTCGAACGTATCCCTTTGGGGCGGGAGCGAAACTGGTCGCGCGACCAGTTTCAGGAGGATGGATGATAGAGAACTTGACGGACGAGGAGCTCGAGGCCCGGCTGCAGGAGGCACTGGGCCAGGAGCGGGATCGTCTTGCCGACTTCCTTGAGCATCTAGTCGAATTCGATGATCGCCGGTTGGGCCACAGGCGCGCGTACGGATCGACTTTTGACTACTGCACGAGGAAGCTTGCATTGTCCCAGGACGAGGCCTACAAGCGCATTCAGGTCATGCGAGCCGCGAAATCGCATCGACGCCTGCTTGAGATGATCCGGAGTGGGACGCTATCGTTGACCGCCGCGGTGCGGATTGCGCCGCATCTGAACGATCGCCCAGATCTAATGGCCTGGGCAATCGGGAAATCCACCCGCGACATCGAGATCCGTGTCGCCACCCTTTCCAAGGTCGCGGCCCGCGCCCGTGAGATCGTCGAGTTCGTGTCCGCCCCGGTGCCTGGTCAGGGTCCGGCATCCACCCTAGGAGTATCTTCAGCCGCGCCCGGGAATTCCTTCGTTCTCAATGCGGATGCGACGTGTAGCGATGCGCCTGCCGCCGGCGACTGGGAAGTCCGCCTCCACTTCACCGCCAACAAGCGGCTGTTCGAGAAGCTGGAGCGCGCCAAGGACCTCAGCCGCCACCGCCGTCCCGACGGCACCATCGAGGAGATCGTCGAGGACGCGCTGGACGCCTTGCTGGTGGACATCGACCGTGGGCTCAAAGAGCGGCCGGCGCCCGAGCGCGAGGTGCTCCCGCGCCGCCGCCGCATCCCCGAGTGGGTCAAGGACGCCGTCTGGAAGCGCGACGGCGGCAAGTGCGCGTACGAGGCGGATGGCCGGCGGTGCGAGTCGACGGCTTGGCTCGAGTATGACCACGTCGAGGCGTTCGCGAGAGGCGGGCCCTCGGACGATCCGGCCAACGTGCGCCTGCTTTGCCGGGCCCACAATCAGCTCGTCGCACAGCCCTCGATTGACAAGGTGTCGCGGCCGGAGTAGTGTGGATGCATGAAACGGGTCGTGCTCTTCGCGATCGTCGCCTGCGCCGCCGCGCTCAGCGGTTGCGGTATCCTTTACACGGACGTGCGCCTGCCGCGGGCGTACCGGACGGCGGTGCCGTCGGAGGTGAAGGCGGCTCCGGACGATCCGCGGGTGGAGGGACGCGCTTGCAGCTATTCCGTCCTCTACCTCGTGGCTTGGGGCAACAGCGGCTACGCGGCGGCGGCGCGCGACGCGCTGCAGGGCCAGCCGGAGCGGCTGCTTTACGACGTGAAGACGGACCTCCAGGCCACGGGCGCGCTGGTCGGGCTATATGCCCGCATCTGCACGCACCTGACGGGACGGGCCGCGAAGCCGTGATCGCCGCGGCGCTGGCCGCTTTGCTGGCGCTCGCGGCGGCGGCGCCGGCGCGAGCGCAGGAAGAGGGCGCCGGCGCGGAAGTGCCCGGTATCATCCCGGTCGGGGGGCTGCTCGTGTTCGCCAACGTCCGCGCGCCGCTGTCGCTCGTGACCATGCCGGCCAAGCCGAAGGGCGCCGTCGATCTCGGTGAGGTCAGCGCTCGGCGCTGCCAGTACGGCTTGTCGGTGCCGATCGCCGCCACCCTGAGCCCGACCACCCTCTCGGGCGCCGGCGGCGACGGCGGCTATGAGAAGGCCGTGGGAGACCTGAAGCGGCGGCGCCCGGACCTGGCCGGCATCTACGACGTGCGCGTCGACTCGCATTTGCTGTCGATCCTCGGCATCTATCGCCGCTTCTGCGTCGAGATTTCCGCTCGCGGCTACCGCTGATCGTCGTATAATGTCTGACCCCTCATGACCGATTCGTCGACGCCGCACGACCTGCTCAAGGACGTCTTCGGGTTCGAGTCCTTCCGCCCGGGGCAGCTCGAGATCATCGAGGCCGTGCGCGCCGGCCGCGACTGCGTGGGCGTGATGCCGACGGGAGCGGGCAAGTCGCTGACCTACCAGATCCCGGCGCGCCTGCTGGGCGGGACGACGCTGGTGGTGTCGCCGCTCATCGCCCTCATGAAGGACCAGGTCGACGCGGCCGTCGAGAACGGGCTGCGCGCCACCTTCCTCAACTCGAGCGTCGAGCCCGAGGAGCGGCGCCGCCGCGTCGACGCCCTCCGCCGCGGCGAATACGAGCTCGTTTACGCGGCGCCCGAGGGCATCGAGGCCTCCGTGGGCTGGGCGCTGGAAGGCGTGAAGCTCTCGCTGATCGCCGTGGACGAGGCGCATTGCATCAGCCACTGGGGCCACGACTTCCGGCCCGCGTACCGCAACCTCGCCGGGCTCAAGGACCGTTTCGCCGGCGTGCCCGTCCTGGCGCTGACCGCCACGGCCACGCACGAGGTCGTCGAGGACATCGCCAATCAGCTGGCGCTGCGCGAGCCCGTGATGTTCCGCGGCTCCTTCTTCCGGCCCAATCTCAAGCTGCACGCCTACCTCAAGGTCGGCCGCGACGGCCAGCCGCGCCCGGGCGCCGTCACCGACACCAACGGCTCGATCGCCGCCCTCGTGAGGTCTCGGGCCGGGCAGAGCGGCATCGTCTATTGCCTCTCGCGCAAGAGCGTCGAGTCCACCGCGGCGTTCCTGGCGTCGAAGGGCGTGAAGGCCGAGGCCTACCACGCCGGCATGACGGCCGAGGAGCGCACGCGCGTGCAAGACGCTTTCAAGGCGGACGAGGCGGACGTCATCGTCGCCACCGTCGCCTTCGGCATGGGCATCGACAAGCCCGACATCCGCTTCGTCATCCACAAGGACATGCCGCGCTCCATCGAGGCCTACTATCAGGAAGTGGGCCGCGCCGGCCGCGACGGCTCGCCCAGCGATTGCGTGCTGTTCTATTCGTGGGCGGACGTGATGAGCTACGACCGCTTCTCGTCGGAGGCGCCCAACCCGCAGCTCAATGAGTGGCACCGCCGCCGGGTGCGGGAGATGTTCCGCTTCGCCGAGCTGCGCGCCTGCCGCCATCAGCAGCTGGTGCGGCTGCTCAGCGAGACTATGGCGCCGTGCGGGGCCAGCTGCGACGTCTGCTCCCAGTCCGATCTGGTGAGGGAGGCGACGGCGGCGATGCCCGCCCTCGCGACGGCGCGCAAGTCGTTCGGCACGCGCGCCGAGCCTCGTCCCGCGGGCCTGCGCGACGACGCCCTCTTCGATCGGCTGCGCGCCCTGCGCAAGAAACTGGCCGCCGGCAAGCGCCTGCCCGCCTACATGGTCTTCACCGACGCCACTCTCCTCGAGATGGCGGCCCGCAAGCCGCGCAGCGAGGACGAGCTGCGCCAAGTCAGCGGCGTCGGCCCCAAGAAGCTCGTCGAGTACGGCGAAGCCTTCCTCGCCGAGATCTCCCGGTAAAATCGAGGGTCAGACCCCCGATTTTACCGGAAGATCGGAGGGCGCCTTTCGCGGACGGCGGCGACGCCTTCGGCGAGATCGTCGCTCTTGAAGGTCTCGGCTTGGCCGCGGGCCTCCAGGGCGAGATACCGGTTGAGAGGCTCTGAGAGCAGCGTCTCGCGCTTGAGCCAGCGCAGCGCGGCGGAGGAATGGCCGGCCAGCTCGCGCGCCAGCGCCTCCACGGCCTGGTCCAGCGCCTCAACCGAGTCCGCGCAGGCGGAGGCGGCGCCCCACTCGTGCAGCTGGCGGCCGCTGAAGAAGCGCCCGAGGAAGAGGAGCTCCCGCGCCCGCGCCTCGCCGAAGATCGCGCGCGCCAGCGGCCAGGCGGCCATGCCGGGGTTGAGGCCCAGGCGCACGAAGTTGAAGCCCACCTTCGCGTCGGCGGCTACGGCGCGCAGGTCGCAGGCCAGCGCCAGGCAGAAGCCGGCGCCCACGGCGGCGCCCTGCACTTTAGCGAGCGTCACCTGCGGCAGCGCGCGCAGGCTCAAGAACGAGGCGTAGTAGCGCCGCATCAACGGCGCCAGCGTCGACTTCGGCCGCGAGCGGTTCGCCTCGATGAAGGCCAGGTCGCCGCCGGCGCAGAAGGCCTTGCCCTGGCCCTCCAGCAGCACGACCTTCGACTTCTCTCTCGCGATCGTGCGCACCGCGGCGGAGAACTCGCGCGCTTC
>CAZZGQ010000104.1:7743-10156 GCA_964653765.1 uncultured Elusimicrobia bacterium
CGGTGGCCGAACCAGCGGTGGAAGAAGCCTTTGATGCCGCCGACGTGCAGCGGGCAGTCCTGCGTGGGCTGCGTGCCGTCCTTGAAGACCTCGGACAGACGCTGGGGGCAGCCGGAGACGGCGCGCAGGCCGGACTGCGGATCGATCTCGACGTCGACCAAGCCCGCCGGGCGCGAGAAGTCCAGCCGCTCGAATTCCTGCGAGGCCGCCTTCATGAAGGTCACCCAGACCGGCAGGGCGTTCTTGGCGCCCGTGGCCTTGAGGGCGCGATGCTGGTCGTCGCCCACCCAGACGCCGGCGAGCAGGTTCGGCGTGAAGCCGACGAACCAGGCGTCGCGGCCGTCGTTGGTCGTGCCGGTCTTCGCCGCGGTGGGCCGCGTCCAACCCCAGGCGGGCAGCGAGCGAGCCGTGCCTTGCGCGACCACGGTCTGCAGCAGCGAGGTCACCAGATACGCGATCGCGGGGTCGAGCACCGGGTCGCGGCGCGCGGGGTCCTCTTCCAAGACCGCGCCCTCGGCGTCGACGACGGCGGCGACCAGGCGAGGCGGCGTCCGGAATCCGCCGTCGGCGAAGGGCTCGTAGGCGGCGGTGAGCTCGAGCAGCGTGACCTCGGAGGCGCCCAGGGCCAGCCCCAGGTCGGTGCGCAGCGGGCTCTCGATGCCCATGCGGCGCGCGAACTCGATGACGGCGGGCACGCCCACGCGCTGCTCGAGGTCGAGGGTGGCGGCGTTGAGCGAGTGGGCGAGGGCCTGCCGGACCGTGGCCGTGCCGAAGTAGACGCCTTCGTAGTTGCGCGGATCCCAGGTCTGCGGGTTGTCGCCGCGCGGATACTGCCGCGGCTTGTCTTGGAGGATCGTCGCCGCGGTGAGGCCGCGCTCGAGGGCGGCGCCGTAGACGAAGGGCTTGAAGGAGCTGCCGGGCTGGCGGCGCGCCTGCGTGGCGCGGTTGAACTGGCTCTGCGAGAAATCGCGCCCGCCCGAGAGCGCCAGCACCGCGCCGGTCGCGGGATCGAGGGCCACGAGAGCGGCCTGCGGCTGCGCGGCGGAGACGGCGCGCTGGGCGTCGCGCTGCAGCAGCGGGTCCATCGTCGTGTAGATCGATAAGCCGTGGCGGTAGAGCGTTTCCTCTCCAAAACGAGGAAGCAGCTGGCGGATCACCTCGGCGGCGAAGTAGTCGCCGTCGCGCGTCTGGGCGGGCGCCTCGGCGGAGGCCTTGACCTCCAAGGGACGGGCGCGCTCCTGCGCCAGCTGCGCGTCGGTGATGAAGCCCTCCTCCTTCATGTTGCCAAGGACGAAGTCGCGCCGCTCGCGGGCCTGCTCCGGATCGCGGAAAGGGTTGTAGCGGTACGGCGAGCGGATCAGGCCGGCGAGCGTGGCGCAGTCGGCGATCGTCAGCTCGTCGAGCCGCTTGCCGAAGTAGAAGCGCGCGCCCGCCTTGACCCCGGCCACGCTGACCGGCCCCTGCTGGCCCAAGTAGAGATCGTTGAGGTACAGGGTCAGGATGCGGTCCTTGCTGAAGCGCAGCTCCAGATAAAAGGCCAGCCCGGCCTCGGCCAGCTTGCGCTGCAGCGTGCGGCGCGGCGTGAGGAAGAGGTTCTTGGAGAGCTGCTGCGTGATCGTGCTGCCGCCCTGCATGGCGCCGCGCCCGGTGAGGTTGTGCCAGAGCGCGCGCGCGATGCCGCGCGGGTCGATGCCCCAATGGTGGTAGAACCGCCGGTCCTCGGCGGCGATCACGGCCTGCTTCAGCGCGGGCGGGATCTCCTCGGAGGCGGCGGGCTCGCGGCGCACCTTCTTGGCGCCCGACAGCTCGGATGCCACAAAAGGCTCCAGGACGACCGTGGCCGTCGTCGTGACCAGGCTCCAACGCTCGCCCGACCACAGAAGATCGCGCCGGCCGGCGTCCACGGCGCCCACCGGCGCATGGAAGCCCCGCAGCCAGACCGCCAGCTGCCCGGTGGGCTGCCACTCGTACTCGCCGGGCCCCGAAGGCTCGCCGGCCACGCGCCGGTAGTCCAGCAGCTCCAGGCGCGCCAGCAGGCGCTCCGGAGGCGCCGTGGAGCCGTCGTTGAGCGCGTAAGGCGCGGAATACAGGCGCGTCGAGAAGCTCTCGCCGAGGCCGCCCAGCACGAGGCTCGAGAGCTTGCGCTCGGCGAAGAGAGCCAGGAGCCCCAGCGCGATCAGGGCCGTGCCGACCGCCATGCCGAACGCCGCCGCCCACGACGAAGGTCTGGAACGCCCGGGCATCAGAGCCGTACGCCGAAGGAGATGTGGTGCTCCACGCCTAGAGCGCGCTTGACGCCCAAGGCGTAGTCGAAGCCGAAGCGGCGCTGCCGCAGGCCGACGCCGAACGAAAAGGTGTCTACGTCGCTGTTGAAGACGTAGCCCGCGCGGAACGCGCCGTAGTCGCCGGCGCC
>CAZZGQ010000105.1:0-10136 GCA_964653765.1 uncultured Elusimicrobia bacterium
ACTCAGGACAGTGGGCGCGGCTCAGCAGGAAAGCAGCCTACCTTTTCTTACATGCTTCGGGGCGCCGCCCCTTGTTGAGGGCTTAGCCGAGGATTGGGGCCTCAATGCTTTGCGGTCGCCGTTCAGGCTGTCGCCCCGCTATCTGCCTGGCCCGCCATTGAGCAAGTCAAGGATTTGGTTGAGTCGCGCTGTCGTGATGCCCAACCGTCCGGCCAGGCTTCGTCGCGTCAGGGCAGGCGTCTCGCGAAGAAGTCGATCATAGTACCGAGCGCGTTCCAGACGATCCCTGATGGAGCGTAGGTTGACGCGCGCGGCCTGTTTTAGTGACTCCTCGGGCAGCAGATGTTTCTCGCCTTTCTTGGAGTTTATTTGGCCGAACGAAAAGTCGAAGAAAAGGCCCGTTAGGTTTTGATGAGGGTCGGAATCGGGCAGCCAATTTTATCTGGAAGGTAACGGCCCGAAAGGGCCGTTTTCTTTATGCCTTTTCTTGGTTACCCGCTACGTCCTGCTCCGAGGGTTTCTTGGAGCCGGCGGGTAACGGAGGTCCCTCGCCTTTGGATCGATCTCGTTTCAGGAAATTGCCGTAGGCACGCGCCAACAGGCTGATTGCCTCGTTCCACCTCTCGGGCGTCGTTTCAGCGAATTCCACGGTCAACTTCATAGGCGGCACCTTGCGTCTTGTGGTCATGCCGCAGTTTACAGAATCGACTTCGGTTGGATGAATCGCTCAGGGGGGCTTGGCAGGGCGAAGTTTTTACTAACCTGTCAAAAATGTTTGAATCTTCAGCCATGAATCTTGACGACCTGCTCACCACTAGCGAAACCTGCGAGTTGCTGGGGATCACTCGGCAGACGCTCTACTCCTGGATCGAGCGAGGCAAGGTGCGGCCGTGGCGCAAACTTGGAGGACGCTCAGCGTGGTTCTTCATGCGGCAGGAAGCGATGAAGGCCCGGGGCCTCAAACACCGGAGGAGTTGACCCGATGGCACGAGGCAGTAAGCCGGAGCGAAAGAACGGGAATGGAGCCAAGCGGGGCTTCGAGGTCAGGCGGACGGCCATCGCCCTGGACTTCGATTCTTTGGTCGAAGCGATCATCCGTACGCATGATCAGCTTCGGATTCGCGCGGCGAGGGCTGTTGACGTTTCCCTGACGCTTCGCAACTGGCTGATCGGATGCTATGTCGCCGATTACGAACTGAAGGGAAGAGACAGGGCCGCTTATGGCGACCGGCTTTTCGACAAGCTCTCCGAGAGACTGCAGGCACGGGCGATACCGCGTGCCGACAGCAGGGAGCTTCGCCGCTACAAGCAATTCTATCTGGCATACCCCGAGATTCGGGAGACGCTGTCTCCCGAATTATCGCCAGCTCTTCCCGCTCCCACTCGGCAGGCGATTCGGGAAACACTGTCTCCCAAATTAAAAATCTCGAGGCAGGAACTCATCCAACGTTTTTCCTTCTCTCACTTCGCTGAGCTGATCCAAATTGACGAACCGCTCAAGCGGGCTTTCTATGAGGTCGAATGCTATCGCGGCAACTGGTCGGTCCGGGAATTAAGGCGGCAGATCGCGAGCCTCTACTTTGAGCGCGCGAACTTGTCAAAAAACAAGAAGAAGCTTTCGGAGCTGACCAAGGCTCGGGCGCAGCCGCAAACCGCCAAGGAGATCGTCCGGGATCCGTATGTCTTTGAGTTCCTGGGGCTCAAGTCGAAGGAGGTCATGGGCGAGTCAGATCTGGAAGATGCCCTTCTCGATAAACTTGAAGATTTCTTGCTCGAGCTCGGCCACGGCTTTTGCTTTGAGGCGCGGCAGAAGCGCATTGTCATCGGAGGACAGCACTGCTTTATTGACCTCGTCTTCTACCACCGGATTCTGAAGTGCCACGTCCTAATCGAGCTGAAGGCCGACGACTTCAAGCACGAGCACTTGGGCCAGCTCAACACCTACGTCAGTTGGTACGGCGAGCATGAGATGAGCGAGGGAGACAATCCGCCCATTGGCATCCTGCTGTGCACGATGAAGAATCACGCCATGGTCGAATACGCCTTGGCGGGGATCGACAACCGGCTCTTTGTCTCGAAGTATCAGCTTGAGCTTCCGAAAAAGGAAGAGATCCGACGGTTCATAGAGCGACAAATCGAGAGCAGGGTGACAACAAGGGATCAGCGCGATGCCGACTGAATCGTGCCCAATGGCCCGTCCATGACAGACTCCGGCATCAAGATAGTTCACGCACTATGGCTTCCCGAGTCCGCGGAACGCGGCCTCTTCGTCTGGGGCGAGGCTCCTCCTTCAAGGCGCGGACCGGGACGTCCAGCGATGGGCGTCCATCCGTTCGCGATGGAACCGGAGGAATTGAAGCGGACCTTTTCCGGGATTTGCGGCGAGAGGACGCATCGGCGGCTGGCCTTGCCTGGACATGGCCGAGCTCCGCTGCCCTCGCACCCGCTTCTGCGGGAGGCCTTGGGGACGCCCGAGACGGCAGCCCTGGCCTATGGGGATTGGCGGGTCCCGGGGATACTGATTCCACGCTCCGAGGAATTGTCTTGGCTTCTTCAATTGCCTGCTCCTGAGGCATTTCGCTCCCAGGGCGTGTTGATGGCGGACAGCCTGCGCTTCTGGCAGGCGGCGGGACGCCTGGCCTGGGAGATTCTGTCGGGCGAGCATTTCCTGCCGGGGATATTCCTGGAGCAAGAGCCGGCGAGCGGCAACGGCCGCGCCGCGCGCGCTAAGGCACAGGCCGTATGGCAGCCGACCCTGGACTCTCCTGCGATCGCGGCAAAGGTCCGGTCGCTTGAAGAGGCGATGCCTCCGGTCTGCCTTTCGTTCGCCGTGGACGCCGAAAGCGGCAAAGCCTCCACGAACGTCGCCGCGCTGCTGCGCGATTTCCTGGCCGGGGTAGTCGACGTCGCGGTCCGAAACGCGGCAGGCGCCTCGCCGCTCGGTTCTTCCGGCCGTTCGCCGCAGGATGCATGGCTAGCGGCCCTTGCCGCGAATCACCCTCGGATTGGCGTCAACGATGAACAAGCTGCGGAGTTGGCCGACGCGCTCGCCTCCTGGCGGGCGAGGCTTGAGCCGGTCTGCGGACAGGGGCTTCGGGCGTGCCTCAGGCTGACGGAGCCGGAGCGTGACGGCGGCAAGTGGACGCTGGAGTACCTCCTCCAGTCTTCGGCCGACCTGAGCTTGCTTGCGGCCGCTAGGGACATCTGGACGGGAGGCGCTGTCGCGCGCAAGCTGGCCGCTCTCTCGGGAGCCCACCCTGAGGAAAGGCTCCTGGCCGCCTTGAACCTGGCCGGCCGCGTCTTTGCCCCAATCGAGGCGACTCTCAAGCGCAGCGATCCGGATCGCGTTCTGCTGGACAGCATTCAGGCTTACCGCTTTCTAAAGGAAGCGGCGCCGGTCCTCTCGGACTCGGGTTTCGGCGTGCTCTTGCCGCCATGGTGGAAGGCCCAGGATGCCCCGCGCTTGAGCGTTCGGCTCAAGGTCCGGCCCAAGGACGCCGGAGAGGGCCAGGGCACGGACTCTTGGCTTCAATTTGACTGGCGCGCGGCCATGGGAGGCCAAACCTTGAGTCGCGAGGATCTCGAGGAGCTGGCTCGCATGAAGCTGCCGCTGGTCCAAGTCCGAGGCCAATGGGTCGAGGTGGACCACGAGGCTCTGGGCAAGGCGATCAAGTTCTGGGACGGCCAGAAGGGTCGCGGCCTCACTTTGGGCGAGGTCTTTGGGAGTCTCCGCCGGGGCCTCGGTGAGCCGGGGCTGGGCGTTTCCGACATCGAGGCCGAAGGCTGGCTCAAGGACCTACTGAACGGGACTTCGGAAAACGCCTCATTCAACGTGCTCAGGGCGCCCGCCGGACTTCAAGGGACGTTGCGCCACTATCAGGAACGCGGCTTCTCCTGGCTCTCCTTCTTGAAGACTTACGGCTTCGGCGCCTGCCTCGCCGACGATATGGGGCTCGGCAAGACGGTGCAGTCTCTGAGTTTGATCTTGCGCGAGAAAGAGGAAGGCCGGCTCAAGTCGCCTGTGCTGCTTGTATGCCCGACATCCGTGGCCGGCAACTGGGCCAAAGAGGCGGAGCGCTTCGCGCCGGGCCTCAAGGTGCTCGTCCACCACGGCACGGGCCGTAAGAAGTCTGCCGCGGCGTTCCGCCGTCAGGCCCGGGCGCACGACGTGGTGGTGAGCACCTACGCCTTGGCCAGGCGCGACGAGAAGCTGCTGAGAGGCCAGGAGTGGTCCGGCCTGTTGCTGGATGAGGCGCAGAACATCAAGAATCACCAGGCCAAGCAGAGCCAGGCGCTCAAAGGGCTCAAGGCCGGCTTTCGGGTGGCCTTGACCGGAACTCCGGTCGAAAATCGCCTGTCGGAGCTGTGGTCCATCATGGAGTTCTTGAATCCCGGATACCTGGGCGGCGCCGACGACTTCCACAACCGCTTCGCGGTGCCCATAGAACGCTTCCAAGACGAGCGTGCCGCGGCGGCGCTCAAGCGCCTGGCGCAGCCCTTCATCTTGCGGCGTCTCAAGACCGACCCCAAGATCGTGCCTGACCTGCCCCAGAAGATGGAGCTCAAGATGTTCTGCAGCCTGACTCAGGAGCAGGCCACGCTCTACCGCGCCGTCGTTAAGGATATGATCGAGCAGATCGAGAACTCCGAAGGTATGGAGCGGCGAGGGCTGGTTCTAGCCGCGCTCACAAAGCTCAAGCAAGTCGCCAACCATCCAGCGCATTTCCTGAAGGATTCGAGCGTCCTTGCCGGGCGCTCCGGCAAGCTCGAGCGTCTCACCGAGATGCTGGAGGAGGCGCTGAGCGCGGGGGACTCGGCGCTGGTCTTCACCCAGTTCACCGAAATGGGAGAGCTCCTCAAGAAACACTTGCAGGCGACCCTGGTCGAGGAAGTGCTGTTTTTGCACGGCGGCGTCCCCAAGGCCGCGCGCGATCGCATGGTGGAGCGCTTTCAGAGGGGAGAGGCCCGTATCTTCGTGCTGTCCCTCAAGGCCGGAGGGACTGGCCTCAACCTCACGGCCGCCAACCACGTCTTCCACTACGACCGTTGGTGGAACCCGGCCGTGGAGAACCAGGCCACGGACCGCGCCTTCCGCATCGGTCAGACCAAGAAGGTGCAGGCGCATAAGTTCATCTGCGCTGGGACGTTGGAGGAGAAGATCGACTGCATGATCGAATCCAAGAAAGCCTTGGCCGAGAAGGTGCTCGGCGCGGGCGAGGCGTGGCTCACCGAGCTCTCCAACGCCGAGCTGCGCGATCTCTTCGAGCTGCGCGAGGAGGCCCTGGCATGAGCTGGTACTACAAGCCGTATTTCACCCCGACCGCTCCACGCAAGGTCGTGGGCGGACTCAAGCTGAGGGGCAAGCGTGGCGCGGCGGTTGCCGACACTTGGTGGGGCCAGCGCTGGACGCAGGCCCTGGAGTCTTTCGGGTGGCACACGCGCCTGGAGCGTGGCAGGCGTTACGCGCGCGCGGGACAGGTGGCCAGCGTCAGGATCGAGCCGGGCCGCGTCTTGGCCTCCGTGCAGGGCTCTCGGCCCAAGCCTTACGCCATCGAGGTCAAGCTGCATACTATTTCGCGCAAGGACTGGAGCCGGCTTGCCGACGCCATCTCTCGGCAGGCCCTCTACACGGCCAAGCTCCTGTCCGGTGAGATGCCCCATGAGATTGAAAAGGTTTTCTTGCAAGCCAAGCTCGCTCTGTTCCCGAGGTCTAGGCAGGATCTTTCCACCGACTGCTCCTGCCCGGACTGGGAAAACCCTTGCAAGCACATCGCCGCCACGTATTACATCCTGGCGCAAGAGTTCGACCGCGATCCGTTTCTGCTCTTCAAGCTCCGCGGCATCTCGCGCGAGGATTTCCTGGGAGAGATCCGCTCCCGTCGCCGCGAGGAGCCCTTGCCGAACGACCCGGATCAGTGGGTGGAGTCGGGACACGGCGCCGCCAGGGACGGCGGCCGCAAGCCACCCGAGCGTGTTGCCCGGATGGTCGATATTTCGAAACGCCTGGAGGATTTCTACCAGCTTTCGAAGCCGCTCCCCACGGGTTGGGGCCCCTCGGCGGAACTGATCGAGCGCTTGCCAAGGCCCGGCGGCAAAATCCGCGAGATGGGCACGCCGCCCTTCTGGCGCGGAGAACAGGGCTTCGAGGCGACGCTCTCGCGCTATTATGAAATGTCCCGCGCTCGCACCTTAGCCTTGACGCGCGATGCGGGAGCGAAATAGATATGTGCGAATGGTGCGGCAAGGTGGACACCTCGGAGACGGCACCGCTGAGCTCGGAGGAAAGTGAGGATATGCTATGCGAGGATGAGTCCGAGCACGAACCTGGGCACATGTGCGGGGCTCCCGCGAAGTACCGATCGAAAGACCTCTTTGTCGAGATGCATATCTGCGAAAAACATATGGAGGCTCGAAAGGCCGAGTTGAGCGAAGGGCTCGGCGACCTGTTGCGGTCCACGGCTCTGGCCGAAGGGATCATCGCCAAGCCGATTCAGGCCAAGGAATGCTGCGAAGACTTCGAGTTTGAGGGCGCTTCCGAGTGTGGTCTGCCTGCTCAATATGCCTACATCATGGCGCAAGAAAACTACACTTGCGAGCGGCACAAGCCGAGAAAGGCTCGCTGACGGTGTCCGGGTCCGCGTAGATCCATCCGTAGTCCCTTTGTCGGCCGAGTCTGCGCTATTGCATCTAGACTGCATCAGATGCATGCAGTAGCGCGTGTCAAAGGAAGCGGTCGAACTCCCCGTTCAGTTTGAACGATTTCCGCAACTCTTCAAAACTGCTCTTAGTGGCCGCGTCTTGTTCGCCTCGTAATACGATATGCTGGGCCTGGAAACGCCAAGGATTTTGGCTAGCTCTGCTGTTGAAGACCCTTTCTGATCCTGAAATTGCGAAGCCAAGAACCGAAGTCGGTGACCGGTGCGACCAGATCGATAGGGTCCGAACCTGCCGGGAACGCTTCAGCCGCCTGGGCGCCGAAGTAGGCCAGGAGCTTGCCCACCAGTTCGAGGTGCGCCACCCGGTGACCGCGTTCTAGCCTGCAGATCGTCACGCGGCTCACGCCCGTGCGCTTTTCAAGGTCTACGATCGTGAGGCCCTGGCGCTTTCTCAGGAAGCGCAGGCGGCGGCCAAACGGGGTCTTTTCGAGGTTGGGAAGGACGTCCAGGCAGCTTCTGATCGCTCGTTCGACTCGGAGGTTGTTACCGTCCACATACTTTTGGGGCAGCCAATTTGAAGAAGCCGGCCCAGCGGGCCGGCTTCGTTTTTTGGCTGTTTGCCCCTGCACGCTAGGCTCCCTCGACGATCAATCCTTGGTAAACGGCTCCGTTTTTTCGGTGCTTCGCCGCGCTCAACTTGGCGATCGCGAGGCCCTCTATCACGATTACCTCCTTCCAGAGACAGGCTTCAGATCGTGGGAACAGTGCCCCCATCGATGACATACTCGCTGCCGGTGATCGACGCCGCTCGATCGGAGGCCAAGAAGGCCACGAGCTCCGCGACCTCCGCCGGACGGCTGGGCCGGCCGAGCGGAATGCCTCCGAGCGACCTCATCAGACCCTCGCGCGCGGCATGGGCGTCGGTGCCGGCGTTCTTGGCGAGACGCTCGATCAAGGCCACGGCGGCCTGCGTCTCGGTGAATCCCGGCGCGACTGAGTTGACGCGAATCCCTTGCGGGCCCACTTCCCTTGAGCCTTTAGAGTGTCTCTCGGACCAAGAGCGCGCCAACCTTCCGCGGAGCTGTCGTCCGCCCTCACCAGCGTGACGTTCGGCCGTGAAGCCGTCGCCGAGACGCTGCGCGCCGCCGCGACGACTCGAGCGCCTGCGCCCGCCAGGCGTGCAACGACGGCCTCCCCGATCCCCTTGGTGCCGCCGGTGACGACGATCCGCTTTCCCTCGAACTCATTCTCACTCGTCACAATCGCGCCTCCTGTTAAAAGCCCTTCGGCAGAGATGCCGAAGGGCTTTTTTGCTTTTCGCCCGATGTTGGAGTTCTCAGCGCTTGGCGGTGGCGGCCTCTTCGATCAGCTTGGCGGTCTCCTTCGGATGCGAGATGTAGGCGCAGTGGCTGGAGTCCACTTCGATCGTCTTTGCTTTGGCGCGCTTGGCCATCATGCGTTCCTGCTCCGGATTGATCATGCGGTCCGACTTGGCCACCATATACCAAGAGGGCTTCGACTTCCAAGCGGGGTTCTTGATGGTGGACGTGAACGAGTCGGCCGAGAACAAGACCTGCGACGCGGCCATGAACTCCGCCTTGTCCTCCGGGACGTCCGCCGCGAAGTCGGCGTGGAAGACCGCGGGGTCTACGTAGAAGTAGCCGTCGCTGGCCTTGATGCCCTTGGTGGCCGGCGGCACGGCTTGCTCGATCGTGGTGCAGCTCTCTCCGGCATCCGGGGCGAACGCGGCGATGTAGACCAGCGCCGAGACCTTCGGATGGTTGCCGGCCTCGGTGATGACCGCCCCGCCGTAGCTGTGGCCGACCAGCACCACCGGCCCGGGCTGCCGGTCGATCACGTCATTGGTGTACTTGACGTCTTCCGCGTACGAGGTCTCCGGGTGCTGCACCACCGACACGGAGTACCCGTCTTTCTTGAGGATGTTGGCGACGGCTTCCCATCCGGATCCGTCGGCGAAGGCGCCGTGCACCAGAACCACGTTCTTGATCGTCATTGCTGTCTCCTTTGTCCCTTTCGATTTCTCCCGTCAATCCTTCAGGAAGTTCTGGAGAGCCTCGATCGTCTGCGTCGGACACTCTTCGGTCATCCAGTGACCGCAGCCCTTCACGACGACGCCTTCTACCGAATCCGCGGCTTCCTTCATCGTCGCCACGAGCGGCGTCCCGAGACTCCTTTCACCTCCCATCGCCAGGACGGGCATCTTGAGTTTCGTTTTGACGAACTCGCGATTGTCCGCCGCGTCCTGGGGAAACGCCGCGAACCAGGCGAATCCGGCCCGCATGCGGCCGGGGCGAGCGTACTGCTTCGCGTAGTACTCCTTATCGGCCAGCGGGAACGTCTTGGGATCGGCTGAAAACGTTGTCCAAAGCGAGTCCAATAGGATGAACTCGCGGCCCTCCACCAGCTTTTCCGCGAATGGACCGTGGAAGCGGAAGTGCTATATGTCCGGGCTGTTGTAGATCGACTCGCCGGGACCGATGCCTGGCAGGAACGCGTCCATGACCACGAGTTTCTGCACGATATCCGGATACTTCGCCGCGAGCGCGTAGGCCACCATCAGTCCTAGATCGTGCCCCACGACGCGGGCTCTTGCGATACCGAAGTGGTCCAGGAGCTTCTTCACATCCGTCGCGATGGTCGACTTGTCGTACCCGCCTGCCGGCGCGTCCGTCAGTCCCATGCCGCGGAGGTCCGGGACAATGATCGTGTAGCGGCTCTTGAGGGCGTTCATGACCGGCGTCCACATCAAGGCCGACTGCGCGTATCCGTGGAGGAGAACCAGCGGGGGTCCATGTCCGCCCTTATAGACGTTGTACGCCACTCCGTCCAGTGATACTTTCTCGCGCTGGAAGCCTTCCGGCATTTCGAGGGCCAGAGCGTTGATCGACGCGAGCACGAATGCCAGGGACATCAATATCCGTTTCATGGCTTCTCCTCATCAATGCCTGCGCGATCAAGGCTTCGCAGAGTCGTGACCGGCCTTGTTTGGACCGGAATCCTAACAAGCACTGTCCAGCCGCGCCAGGACGGGTTTGTGCCGTTTTTTGTGGGAGCTCTTGAAGTGCCGAGTGGATTTTCATGCGTTTCGCAGGTCGTCCAAGTTCTGATACTGCCAATGACGGGCAGCCAATTTGAAGGGCCGCCGATGGGCGGCCCATTCTTTTAGAGCGGGACTAGGATTCGAACATATTGATGAATCGAGACCGCAAGCGGTCTCGACCCAGTCCCGCAGCCAAGTTTGACGAGAGAGCCCTTCGACCGGTAGGTCGAAGGGCTCTGTTCCATTTAGACGGCCGGCGCGCGCCTAGTCGAGCGCGCCTTATCCGGTTTGAATATGCGGCCTAGGTTCTCGAGGCCTCGAAAATGCTGCTGATCGATTCGTCCAGGGCCTTGTTGTATTCCGTGTCCGTCTGTTGCGCGGTCAATCCCTCCGTCAGCGCGCGGGAAAAGCTCGCCGTC
>CAZZGQ010000106.1:0-2990 GCA_964653765.1 uncultured Elusimicrobia bacterium
GCGCCGGTCTCGGACGCGTAGGGCGCGAGGAGGCCGGCCAAGAGGTCGGGCTCGGGGCGGCTGAAGCCGGGGGCCAGGGCCTTGCTCAGCTTCTTCTGCATCGCGGCCGGCGTCCAGCGTTTGAAGGACGAGGGATGGCCGAGCTCGTGCAGGAAAGACGGCGGCCAGGAGTCGTAGGCGGCGGCGTCCATGAGGACCAGCCGCTCCACGCGCTCGGGATGGCAGACGGCCATGCGCATGGCCAACGCCGCTCCCAGATCGTGGCCCACGAAGCAGGCGCGCTCCAGGCCGATCGACTGAAGCCAGGCGCAGAGCCGTTCCGCCTGGCGCGCGCCGGAGCGGCTGAAGCGGTCGCTGCGGTCGGAGAAGCCGTAGCCGGGCAGGTCCGGGACGAGGACGCGGCGCCGGCGTTCGAGGATCGGGACCACGCGATGGAAGAGATAGCCCCAGGTGGGCGCTCCGTGCAGCAGCACGACCGGCGGGCCTCCCCCGGCCTCGACGTAGCTCAAGAAGCGCTCGCCGATCTCCGAGACCTTCTGCAGCTCTTGGTATTGGCGCCAGTGCATCAGAGGATCTCCACGGGAGTGCGCGCCTTGGCCGGGAAGGGCGAGCGGCGCGCCAGCTCCGGCGCCTCCCAATCCAGCACGAGGAGCGCGACGTTCAGGATGAGCGGCGGCAGGCACCGCACGAACCGCTTGGTGTCGGCGAGGATGGCGTCCACGTCCTCCCCATCGCGCGAGAGCGAGTCGCGCGAGAGCGCGATCGGGTGGGGCAGCGTCGACGCCAGCTGCCCGGCGAGCTCGCCCAGGCGCAGAGAAGCGGTGTAGTGGCCTTCGCCGCGCACGACCGGCTTGAGGCGCTGCCAGGCCGCCGTCAGGTACCGCGGCCACAAGGCGAGCGCCCGGTAGTCGCAGGGCAGCTCCTCCAGCCCCATCGTTCGCTTGATGTCCGCCAGGGCCCGGCGGACCGCCGGATCGTCCGCCGGCTCCTCGATCGCCTCCATGGGAGGCATCCGCGCGGGCGCGCCGCGCTCGATCAGCTCGGCCGAGCCCGCCGGCCGGTCCGCGCGCGGCTCAGCGGCGTCCTGCTCCAGCGCCCGGGCCAGCGCGGCCTGGAAGAGCAGGAGCTTCGGATCGAGATAGTGATAGAGGAGCAGCGCGCTCTCCGCCTGGAACGCCTGGCTCTCGCCCAGCTGGGCGCGCGCCAGCACGCTCAGCCGCTCCATGCCCGCGGCGGCGTGGACGGCCTCCTCGCGCAGGCGGTCCGCGGCTTCCTCGAACGCGCGGGTCTCGACGTTGGGGCGCATCGCCTCCCACATGGCCGGGAAGAAGCGCTCATAGGCGGCGTACGTCCGGAAATTCAGGCTGACTCCGGTGACGCGCAGCGCCTGCTTGATCTCCTGGAACGTCTTGGCCACCGTCTCCGAAGCGGCCTGCTCGGTGACGGGCTTTCGGCTGCCCAAAACTATCATGCGGAGATTATAAGGCGGGCGGAGCGCCGGCTTGCGTCGCGGTCCGGTCAGCGGCGGGCAAACGTTTGATGACGCGCGAGGAACTCGTCGACGCCCAGGAACACGCCGTCGGTGTTCACGTACTGCCAGCGGCCCATGCGCCCGAGCAGATACAGGCCGCGCTCGCCGAGCGAGCGCTCCACCGTCTCCAGCGCGCGCGGCAGGCCGATCGTCGGGATCGGGTAGGTGTACGGCTCGCGATGCGCGCGGGCCAGCGCCACGTCGCTCTCGTCGGCCAGCAGGCCCGCCTCGCGCAGGTCGCGCAGGACGAGCGAGACGGCGGCATCCCCGGCCAGACCGTCGCCGCGCCCGTTGGCGGTGATCTCCGCGACGAGCGTGGCGGGACGATCCTCGTCGAAAGCGTGCATGAGGCTGACGCGATAGAACGTCTCGGGCCCGGCGAAGAAGACCCACTGGCAGCGATCGAAGCGCGAGAAGCGCCGACCGCGGCGCAGGCCGACCACGACGAAGAGCGTGTCGTTGAAGCGGAACTCGGAGCGCAGCGCGGAGAGCTCGGGATCGCCCACGGCGTCGAGCAGCTCCGGGATCGGCATCGTCGAGACGACGCGCTCCGCCTCGAAGGTCCGGCCGTCCGCGGCGTGGACCGTCCAGCCCGCCGCGCCGCGCGACAAGCGCGCCGCGGCCACCCCCGTCTTCACCCGCTCGCCCAGCGCAGCCGCCACGGCGCGCGGGACGGCGCCCGCTCCCCCGCCGCGCGGATACAGGAAGCGCGCCTGATACGCCCGTCCCACCGAGCCGGAGCGCAAGCCGTGGCGGATGATGTTCCACGGCTTCTCGGGCTCGATCTTCTGCTTGACCAAGTCCATCGAGATGCGGTCCAGCGGGCAGCTCCAGATCTTCTCGTTGTAGGGCCGCATGAAGTGCCGCGCGATGCCCCCGCCCAGGCCGTCCTCGATCCAGTGGCGCAGGTGGCGGAAAGGGCCACCGCCGCCGCGCCAAGACGCCCAGCAGTAGCCCGCCACGCATTCGAGCCGATGCGCCAACGGGAGATCGGCCAGGCCGTTCTCGAAGGGATAGCCCACCTCGTGCACGCGCGGCCCGTCGCGGTGGCAGACGCGCACGTCGCGCTCGAGCGAGCGGTATTCGAGAGGCAGCGAGCGGTAATACTCCATCGCCTCGGGCTTCTTGCTGTAGAAGCCGTGCGGCCCGAGATCCCAGGAATAGTCGCCGTCGACGATCGTGCGGCAGAGGCCGCCCACCTCGTCCCGCTTCTCCAGCACGAGCACGTCCTCGCCGCGCTCGAGCAGCCGCCGGCCGAGCTGCAGGCCGGAGAGGCCGCCGCCGAGGATGGCGATCATCCCACGACCTCCACGTCCTGGGGCCCGCGCAGCCGGTACACGCGCCCGCCCCAGCGGATGTCGCGCGGCCAGGCGGAGGCGGCGACCTGGAGGGCGTAGGTGGCCCAAAGCAGCGGCGCGAGCAGGAAAGCCCACAGCTCGGGAGGACGCCACGCCGCGGA
>CAZZGQ010000106.1:3090-8695 GCA_964653765.1 uncultured Elusimicrobia bacterium
CTCGAACTCGCGGCGCGTCAGCGCGAAGGAGTGCCCCGCCACGACGCCCAGGCGCGCCAAGTAAGGCGCTCCCGCCGCCATCCAGAGCAGCCGCAGGAAGCCCCAAAGGCCGGCTCCCGGCGGCACGTAAAGCATGCAGGACGTGGCGACGGCGGCGGAGCCGTCCTCCAGAGGAGCGGCCAGACGGCGCAGCCAGTCGGGCCGCACGCGCATGTCGGCGTCGGCGAAGGCGAAGACGCGGGCCCGCGCCGGCGCGTCGCGCAGCGCCTGCAGGACGTCTGCGATCTTGCCGCTGCAGCGGGCCGGCGCCGCCCCTCCCGTCACCAGGCGCGCCCGCTCGTCGCCGGCCAGCGCCTCCTCCAGCACGGCGTAGGCGCCGTCCTCGCGCGAAGGCACCACGAAGAGCAGCTCGAAGCTCGGATGATCCTGGGCCAGCAGCGCGCGCGCGTTCTCCGCCAAGCCGGGCGCGGCTCCCTTGCAGGGGACGACGACGACGGCCGGCAGCGAAGCGGCGGGCTCTCCCGCGGCGGCCTCGCGCGCCAGGAGCGCGCGGAATTCGGCCAGCGCCCAGGCTTGGCAGCCTCCGAGCACGCCCACGACGATCGCGAGCTGCGCCTGGAGCGTCATGCGCCGCGGAACTCGACCCAGCGCGCCACGACCCACCGGCAGGCGAAGGCCAGCGCCAGGCCGCCCGCGGCGTCGACGAGATAGTGCTGCTTGGTCAGCTGGGTCGACAGGGTGATGGCCAGCGCGTAGAGGAACATCGCCGGCTTCCAGCGCTCGTGATCCTCGCCCCAGGCCAACGCCACGATCCAGGTCACGGCCACGTGCGTGGACGGGAAGCTGTTGCCGTGCGCGCGGAGATCGTCGACGAAGTTCACGAAGGCCATGGCGCGGCGCGTCAGGCCCGAGAGCTCCGAGAGGTCCTGCGGCTGGCAGAGCGTGGGCTGCAGCACGTTGCAGGCCAGGGCCGCGAACCAGGCCAGCAGCAGCGCCGCGTAGGCGCGGTCGATCGTCTTCTGGCGGCGCAAGGTCCAAAGCGCGGCGGCGAAGAACGGGAAATACGAGAGGTAGACGTAAACGGCCGGGCCCCAGAACGGGATCCAGGCGTCGAACGGGGTCAGCGGCACGGGGATCGGAGGGCGCGGCGTGAAGCGCCAGAAGGTCTCGAGCGTCACGCCGAAGACCGCCAGCAAGACAAGCGGGGCGTGGAAGCGGTAGGCGCGCGGCACGCTGGGGAGCGTGACCTTGCGCTCTATTGGAAATCCCGCTACCCTCTGCGCCACAGGCGGAGTATATGGGGAAGACGACGAGCGGTCAAGGCGAAGCCCTGGCGGACCTGGCGCGGCTGCGGGACGCCTGGCTTCCCTATGTGCTGACCGTCACGCTGCTCGGCGTCAACGTGGCCGGCGGCGCCCCGGCCGCGCGCGTGCTGGCGGCCCTCGCGGCCAACGTCCTCTGCTTCGCCTTCGGCTTCATGTTCAACGACCTCGAGGACGCCCCGGACGACGCGCGCAACCCGGTCCACTCGCGCCGCAACCCGGTCGCCTCGGGACGGCTGTCCCGCGGCGCCGCCCTGAAGGCTTGCGCGGTGGCCGCGGCCGGCTCCGCGCTCGCCTGCTCGTTCCTCGGCGGGCGGGCCGCCGCCGCCGGCGCGGCCGGGCTGGCGCTGGGCTTCGCCTACTCCTGGCGCGCGCTGCGCCTCAAGGGCGTGCCGCTGCTCGACCTGGCCTTGCACGCCGTGGGCGGCGGCCCGCTGCAGTTCCTCTGCGGCTTCCTCGCCGGCGCCGCTCCCCTCTCGCGCGCCTGGCCGCTGGCGGCGATGCTCGCCTCCGTCAGCCTCTACGCCGAGCTCTACAACGAGACCCGCGATCTCGCCAGCGACGTGCGAAGCGGCATCCTCCACAGCGCGGCGCGCCTCGGCCTGCCGGCGGCCCAGCTGCTGCGGGTGGGCTTCGCCGCCGCCGCCGTCCTCCTGCTGCGCCAAGCCGTCTTGGGGCGGCTGGTCCCGGTCTGGGTGATCCAGGCGGGCGCGGCCGTCGTCGCCCTTTCCTGCCTCTGGGCGCTGGCCCGCGGCCGCCTGTCGTCGCCGGCCGCGTTCGCCGAGCGGCTGCACCGGCCCGTCGTGGCCGGCACGGCCGCGCTGATGGCGGCCTGGACGGTCCGGCAGGCGCTGGCGCGATGAGGCCGATCCTTTTCTCCGCGTTCGGCTGGCAGGTCGCCTCCGCGCCCGTCTTCGCCGGCTTGGCCGCGCTGGCTTCATACTTTTATTTCGAGCTGCGCTCGCCCGAGCTCGGGCTGTCGAACGACGACTTCTGGGGCGTCATCGCCAGCCTGGCGGCGGGCGTCTTCGCCGGCGCCCTCGGCTTCTACGCGCTCGTCTACGGCGGCGGCCTGGAGCGCAACCTCTCCTACCTGCTGCGCAACCGCACGGTGGCGGGCGGCTCGTTCTTGGGCACGTATCTGGGCGCGGCTCTTTGCTCCTGGCTCTACTGCCGCGCGCGGGGCCTGCGCTACGCCCGTGTCGGCGACGCGCTTGGGGCGGCCGCCCCTCTGGGCCTCTCGATCATGAGGATCGGCTGCCTCCTCAACGGCTGCTGTTACGGCAAGCCGACGACCTTGCCCTGGGGCATCGTGTTCCACCGCGGCGTGCCGCCGCGCCTGCGCGGCATCCCTCTCCATCCCACGCAGGTGTACGAGATGCTCGGCTCCCTCGCCATCTTCTTCGTGGTCGACCGCCTCGTGCGCCCGCGCATCGCTTCCGGGCGCTTGCGGCCCGGCGACGGCTTGGCCGCCTCGATCGCGCTCTACGCCCTGCTGCGCTTCCTCAACGACTTCGTGCGCGCCGGCGACCCCGGCATCGCCGCCGTCTTCGGGCTGACGGTGGCGCAGTGGATGGCCGTGGCCGCGATCGGCGCGGCCTCCGTGCGCTTCGCCGGGAGGCCGGCCTGAACGAAAGCCGGCTGCGCCTGGCCTACGCGGCCCTCGTCGCGGCCGCCTTCGTCGGCGTGGCGCTGTGGCGGCTCGATCTCGTGCTGCTGGCGGCGCGCGTCACCGCCCGGACCTTCGCCCGCGGCGGCGCCACGAGATGGAAGCTCCTCGGCGAGATCGTCCTGTTCTGCGCCATCCTCGCGGGCACCTGGAAAGCGCTGCCGTGGAAGCCGCGCCCGGCGCGCGACGCCGCCGTCCTCCTCCTCGGCCTCGCCGCCGGCTGGGCGGCCGAAGCCTGGGGCACCCGCCTGGGCCTCTGGCATTACTACACGGGCGAGCGGCCCCCGCTCTGGATCGTCCCGGCTTGGCCGCTCGGCGCCGCCTTGATCGAGCGCCTGGGCGAGCGAGCGCGGGCGCGCTGGGGCGCCGCGCCGCGCTCCGCTTATTGGGCCGCGTCGCTCGCCGTCGCCGCCTACTGCCTGGCGTTCTCGCGGCCGTGGCTGGACCGTCCCGTCGGCTGGCTGGGCGCCGTCGCCGCCGGCGCCGCCCTGCTCGCCGTCCCCGAGCCGGCCGAGGACTTCTGGCTCTTGGCGGCGGGCTTGGCCTGCGTCTTCTTCGCCGACCTCTGGGGCACGACCAACGGCTGCTGGGCCTATTGGCTGCGCCACGAGCCCTTCGGCCTGATCCGGGGGATCGCCTTCGGCATGGCGTTCGACGCCGCCGTCGCCGTGGGCTGTCTGCGCCTGGCCCGCCGCCTCGCCGGGACTGCGGTTTAATCGTCTTTTTGCTTGCTTTTTTCGGCCGTACAGGCCAAACTAGCGTCAGAACGACGCAAAGGAGCTGAAATGAAAGCGATCATCCTAAAGACCCTGGTCATCGGGACGGCCGTCGGCGGCTTGGCCGCGCTGGCCGTCTCCCCGCAGGCCAACGCGCAGACCACCGCCAAGGCGAGCTCTGATACGTTCCGTTCGTCCGGCTCGAACGCTCCCACGCAGGGCACCAGCGCGTCGGTGGGCAACAACCCGACCACGGCCGGCGAGAACGTCATCATCCAGCAGCCCCAGAACAACAACAACAACAATTCGTCCAGCTCCGACAGCGGCTGCTGCGGGATGGGCAACAGCAACAGCTAGTTCTTTCCCGCCTGGAACGTCGCTACCGCGACGCCGGCTGAGGCAGGGCCGGCGTCGCGGGAGGCGCGACGTCGTGCATGACCTTCTGTAGCGGACCGAGGTCCGCCCCCTGCGGGATGCCCTGCATGGCGGTGCCCACGTTGCGGGTGACCTGGCCCGTGAACTCAGGCAGATAGTCCACCATCGTCGGGTCCTTGGTCATGAAGCGCTTCATCTCCTGGTAGAGCACGGCCGGCGGCGGGTCGCTGCGCAGCGTCTCCAGGATCATCGTCACGCTCTCCTTCCAGACGCGCGGATCGGTCATGCGCTTGGCGATCTCGGAGCGTACTTCCGGCAAGGCCAGCGAGTCCCGGGCGAAAGCGAACGGGTTGCCCTCCTTCATGTAGCGGTCGCGGACCGCCATGTAGCGCGGCATCGCGCCGAAGGCCTTGTCCACCTCGCGCACGACCGGCGAGCTCTGATAATGGCGCCGCGTGATGGTCCGTAGCCCGCGGTTGTAGCCGTACAGCATGCCGCCGTAACGCTTGAGCCACTCCTGCTCAGCCTTGAGCTGCTCCGGCGGCGGCGCGTTCTTGACGAACTTGGGCGCGGCGGCGCGGTTGTTCGAGGACACCGAGAAGCCCGCGCCCAGGATCGGAGCCGGGCTCGACGCCGGCACCTGGCGCGGCGGAGGCGGCGCGTACGTCGGGGCCGCCTCGGGCTGGCTCTCGACCTGGCTGACGTCGAAGCCGGCCGTGGAATACGTGGGCGGGGCGTTTTGGCCGCGCCAGTAATAGTAGACGCCCACGAGGCAGCCGGCGGCCAGCGTGCCGGCGGTCAGCAGCGCCAGGCGCCGCGTGCGGCTATCGTCTTCGTCGTCCCACGCCATCGCGGGCTAGTATGGCCAGCACGCCTTGCGGCGTCAAGCCCCGGAAATCGCGGACGGCGAGCAGCGGGCCGCGGAACTCCTCGACCCGGTGCGAGGTCGTGATCGCCACCACCGCCATCCCCGCCCGTCGCGCCGCCTCCTCTCCGAGCAGCGAATCCTCGAAGACGACGCAGTCGCGCGGCGCCGCTCCCAGCTTCGCGGCCAGCGTCAGGAACGTCTCCGGGTCCGGCTTGCCGCGCCTGACGTCCCCCGCCCCGACGACGGCGTCGAAGCTGGCGCGCAGCCGCAGCCCGTCCAGGATGAAGGCGATGTTGTCCTCGCGCGAGCCGGTGCCCAGCCCCACGCGAGCGCCCGCCGCGCGGGCGCTCTTGATGAACCCGCGCAGGCCGGGCGAGCAGCGCCGCTGGGGCAGGTAGAGGCGGCGGTAGAGCGTCTCCTTGATCTCGGCGTGCGCCTGGGCCTCGTCGGCTTCCACGGGCCTGCGGAAATAATAGGAGAGGACGTCGCGCGTGGGCATGCCCATCGTCTTCTCGAGGAACTCGCGCACCTCGAGCTCCACGCCGTGCTTGCGGAAGAAGCGGCGCCAAGCCTCGGTATGCGCCGGCATGTTGTGGCAGACGACGCCGTCCATGTCGAAGAGAAAAGCGGGCACGGAGATATTATACTATCGGCA
>CAZZGQ010000106.1:8795-9982 GCA_964653765.1 uncultured Elusimicrobia bacterium
GGCAATCCGATCGAGCTCACTTCCTGGGAAAAGCGGGAGGACTTCCCTTCCCTGGGCATCGGCCACTTCATCTGGTATACCTCCCGGCGCTGGGGCTACGACGAGAGCTTCCCGCCGCTCGTGACGTTTCTGGAAGCGCACGGCGTGCCCATGCCCGGATGGACCAAGGGGATCTGCCCCTGGAACGACAAGGCGGCCTTCGACGCCGACCTCCAGGGGCCGCGCTTGACGGCGCTGCGCAAGATCTTCCTCGCCACCTTCGACCTGCAGACGCAATTCATCATGGAGCGCAGGGCGCAAGCTCTGCCGGCGATGCTGTCCGCGTTGCCGCCCGGGCAACGCGCCGAGATCCAGCGCCGCTTCGACGCTCTCAACGCCACCCCCATGGGCGCTTACGCCACGATCGACTACGTCAACTTCAAGGGCGAGGGCCTCAAGCCCGAGGAGCGCTATCACGGGGAAGGCTGGGGCCTGCTGCAGGTGCTGCAGAACATGGACCCCTCCTCCGGCAAGACGGCCACCGCCGCTTTCGCCGACTCCTGCATGAAGGTCCTCACCCGTCGCGTCCAGAACGCCCCGCCCGGCAAGCAGCAGAACGCGGAGAGGAGCTTCCTGCGCGGCTGGATGGTGCGCTGCGACGAGTACCGCTTGAGCAGCCTGGACCAAGTCGAAGCCTGCAAGGCGCACGGCAGCGCCTGCCCGCTCACTAGGCCCTAAGGACCAAGGACAGCTAGGCCTTTCGGGCTGGCAAAAAGGCCGGCCACGGTCTATCCTACGGGCGTGAAAGCGACCCTCTGCGCTTTGACGCTGTTCTGCGCCGCCCTCGTCCTGGCCGCCGACCCGCCCTCCGACAAGCCCAAGACGAAGCACTCCTTCGCCGAAGTCGCCTGCGATAAGGACGGGCCCGGCTTGCTCGTGCGCTACCACGCCCGCGATGCCGTCGACAGCGCCGCGTTCCAGAGCGAGTCGGGGCTCTCTTTCTTCGGTCCCCAGCCCGAGCCCGAGCGCCAGGGCGTCGCCCCGAAGGGCGGGCCGAAGGCGCCAAAGCCGCACACCTACCGCATCGCGGCCGGCGAAGGCTGCGCGGACTCCTTCGCGAAGCTCAGCGCGCTCGGCGACCGTGGAGAGCGCATGGAGGTGGCGCGCGGCACCGACGACCCGCGCAAGATCGAGAGCAGCTTCGAGAA
>CAZZGQ010000107.1:0-1826 GCA_964653765.1 uncultured Elusimicrobia bacterium
CCGAGCCGGAGCTGCGCGACCTGCCCATCGTGGTCGACGCGGGCAAGGACCTCGCCCGCCGCGACGAGGACGCTCTCAATCGAGATCCGCGCGTCATGGTCGTGAGGGGAGACGGCTCGCCCACTCGGCTGATCGACAAGGTGTCGCTGGTCCTGCACCAGGACGAGGAGAAGATGCCGGAGACCGAGCGGCGCCTCGTGCGGCAGGCCCAGGCCGAGGAGTCGTTCCTGGCCGGCCGCAAGATCCTGGTCATCGACGACGACGTCCGCAACATCTTCGCCCTGACGAGCCTGCTCGAGCGTCATCAGGCGGAGGTCGTCCACGCGGAGAACGGCAAGGAAGGCCTGGTCAGGCTCCAGACGGCGCCCGGCCTCGACCTGGTCTTGATGGACATCATGATGCCCGACATGGACGGCTACGAGGCGATGCGCCAGATCCGCAACCGTCCCGAGTTCAAGCGGCTGCCGATCATCGCCCTGACGGCCAAGGCCATGAAAGGAGACCGCGAAAAATGCCTCGAGGCCGGAGCCTCGGACTACATCCCCAAGCCGGTGGACATCGACCTGCTGATGTCGCTGCTGAGAGTATGGCTGAACCGCTGACCGAACGGGCCAAGATCCTCCTCGTGGACGATCGGCCCGAGAACCTGGTCGCCCTGGAGTCCGTGCTCAAGGAGCTCGGGCATGACCTGGTGCTGGCCTCCTCCGGCGAGGAAGCGTTGCTCAAGGTCCTCGACATGGACTTCGCCGTCATCCTGCTCGACGTCCAGATGCCCGGGATGGACGGCTTCGAGACGGCGGCTCTCATCCGTCAGCGGGAGAAGTCCCGGCTGACGCCGATCATCTTCGTCACGGCCTCCATCACCGAGCGCGACACCGGCATGTTCAAGGGCTATCGCCACGGCGCCGTCGATTACATCTTCAAGCCTCTCGAGCCCGAGATCCTGCGGTCCAAGGTGGCCGTGTTCGTCGAGCTCTTCGAGAAGACGCGGCAGCTCGAGCGACGGACCGCCGAGCTGGCGCGCTCCAATCAGTCGCTCGAGCAGTTCGCCTACGTCGCCTCCCACGACCTCCGCGAGCCGCTGCGCAAGATCACCGGCTTCGCCCAGCTCCTGGAGCGCCGGTACAAGGGCAAGCTCGACGAGGACGCGGACCGCCTGATCTTCTTCGTGGTGGACGGCGCCGCGCGCCTGCAGAACCTGATCACGGACCTGCTCGAATATTCGCGCGCCGGCAACCCGTCGGTCGAGCACGGCGAGGTCTCGACCGCCGAGGTCTTCGAGCGCGTGATCGAGAGCCTGGGCGTCCAGATCCAGGAGAACCGCGCCGTGGTCACCCACGACGAGCTGCCGACGGTGCGCGGCGATCCCAGCCAGCTCCTGCAGCTCTTCCAGAACCTCGTCTCCAACGCGATCAAGTTTCGCGGCCAGGACTCTCCCGTGGTGCACGTCGGAGCTCGGCGCGAAGGCTCCGACTGGCTCTTCGCCGTCCAGGACAACGGCATCGGCATCGACCCGAAGTATCAGCCGCAGCTCTTCACGCTCTTCAAGCGCCTCCATCCGCGCGAGAAATACCCGGGCACGGGCATCGGCCTGGCCATCTGCAAGCGCGTCGTGGAGGCGCACGGCGGGCGCGTCTGGATCGAGTCGAACCCGGGCTCGGGCTCGACGTTCTATTTCACGCTGCCGGCGGCGGGGGCCGCATGACCGTCAGGAAGAGCTGCGAGCTGCTGCTGGTCGACGACGAGGCGACCGACATCGAGCTCATGAGCGAGGCCCTGCGCTCCTGGCGCGAGAAGCCGCGCATCCTGACCTTCGAGACCGGCGA
>CAZZGQ010000107.1:1926-9922 GCA_964653765.1 uncultured Elusimicrobia bacterium
CGGCTCGAGGATTTCTGGCTCGAGACGGTCGTCCTGCCGGATTGAGGCGTCCCAGCCGCGCCTAGGACCTTCGCCTGGGGCCGCCCTCCGCCCAAAGGCCTAGGCCTACCCGCGCGCGACAAGGCTAGAATCGCCTCCATGAACCTCGCTCTTCTCGCCTTCGCCGCCACTCTCTGCGCCGCCAACACGACCCGCTCCAGCGCCCCGGAATCCGGGCCGTCCTCCCCGGTGCCCGCCCTGACGTCGCCCGCCCCGGGCCTCGCTCCCGCGGCCGGCGCGGAGGCGGCGCGCGCGCTCGGCGCGGAAGCGGACGTCACCGCGACGACGGCCGGCCGATCCGGCGAGGCGGCCGCGTCGGACGCGCCCGCTCAAGCCGGTGAGCACGCGCACGGTCACGCCCACGATCACTCGCATGGCCCGCAGGGCTCGCGCGGCGTCCAGTGGCAGCCCTTGCCGGACGGCGCCGCGCAAGCGTCCGTCGGTCCGGCCTTTCCCGGCGGCCTCATGGACCGCGTGGCCGATCTCATCGCCCAGCGCTTCGCGCACGTCGAAGGCGTCTATCGCGATTTCCACCAATACCCGGAGCTGTCCGGCCAGGAGAAGCGGACGTCGGCGATCATGGCCGCCGAGATGCGCCAGTTGGGCTTCGACGTCACCGAGAGCGTGGGAGGCCACGGCGTCGTCTCCGTGCTGAAGAACGGCTCCGGCCCCACGCTCTTGATCCGCACGGACATGGACGCGCTGCCGATCCAGGAGGAGACGGGGCTTCCTTTCAGCAGCAAGGTGCCCGGCGTCATGCACGCCTGCGGCCACGATTTCCACATGGCGACGTTCCTGGCCACGGCCTACGCACTCTCGCAGCTCAGGGACTCCTGGCAGGGCACGATCGTGATGGTGGCGCAGCCGGCGGAGGAGATCGTCGCGGGCGCCCGGGCGATGCTCGCCGACGGCCTCTACACCCGCTTTCCGAAGCCGGACTACGCGCTGGCCCTCCACGATACGGGCACCACCGACGCCGGCAGGGTCGAGCTCGGAGCCGGCCCGGTCTACGCCTCCGCCGACGCCTTCGACATCACGCTCCACGGCAAGGGCACGCACGCGTCGCGGCCGCACGCCGGCGTCGACCCGATCATGATGCAGGCGGAGCTGCTCCAGAAGTTCCAGGCGGTGGTCGGCCGCGAGGTCGATCCCACGGAGCCCGCCCTCATCTCGGTCGGCGCCGTGCACGCCGGCACGAAGGGCAACATCATCCCGGATACGGCGCGGATCCTGGGCACGATCCGGGCGTACAACCCCGACGTGCGCCAACAGCTGCGCGACCGCGTGAAGGAAGTGACCGAGCAAGTCTCGACCGCCGGCCGCGGCACCAAGACCCCCGACGTCTCCTTCCCGGAGCAGACCGGCCCGTCCCACAACCACCCGCAGCTGGTCGACAGGCTTAGGCCCTTCTTCGAGGCCGCCCTCGGCGCGCAGAGCGTGGTCGACGAGCGCTCGAGCATGGGCGCCGAGGACTTCTCGGAGTATTCCCTCGGCGGGCAGATCCCGGCGGTGATCTTCCGCGTCGGCGTCCGCGACCCGGCGGGGCCCACGCCCGCTCCGTCCACTCATTCCTCGAAGTTCGCGCCTTTCTTCGAGCCCGGGCTCAAGACCGGCGCCAAGGCGATGGTGGCGGCGGCGCTGGGCCTATTGCGACCCTAGCGGCACCATTTCGCTACACCGTCTTCCGGAACAATTTCCTAGAATGGCGCCATGGTTTTCCTCCATTATCCTTCGGAATCAAACCATTCCCTTCGGTCATGCCCATAAAACTCTATAACACGCTCACGCGGCGCAAAGAGGAGCTGGCGCCGCTCCACGCGCCCAAGATCGGGCTCTACACCTGCGGCCCGACGGTCTACAATTTCCAGCACGTCGGCAACTACCGCACCTACATCTTCGAGGACATCCTCGTGCGGACCCTGGAGCACGCCGGCTACCAGGTCCAGCGCGAGATCAACATCACCGACGTCGGCCACCTGACCAGTCAGGCCGACGAGGGCGAGGACAAGATGGAGGTGGGCGCCGCCCGCGAGGGCAAGAGCGCCTGGGACATCGCCAAGTTCTACACGGACGCGTTCGTGCAGGACTGCCGCGATCTCGACGTGCGGCTGCCCGCCGAGCTGCGCCGCGCCACCGATCACATCCCTGAGCAGATCGCATTGGTAAAGCGGCTGGAAGCCGCGGGCTTCATCTACAAGACCTCCGACGGCCTGTATTTCGACACGTCCAAGTTCCCGACGTACGACCGGCTGGCCGGCAAGGAGCACATCGCCGGCATCCAGGCCGGAGCCCGCGTCGAGGCCAACCCGGAGAAGAAGAATCCCACGGACTTCGCCGTCTGGAAGTTCTCGCCCAAGGACAAGCATCGCCAGATGGAATGGGACAGCCCGTGGGGCAAGGGTTTCCCCGGCTGGCACATCGAGTGCTCGGCGATGGCGATGAAGTACCTCGGCGAGAGCTTCGACCTGCACTGCGGCGGCGTCGACCACATCCCGATCCACCACAGCAACGAGATCGCCCAGTCCGAGGCGGCGACGGGCAAGCCCTTCGTGAAGACGTGGATGCACGGCGAGTTCCTGCTGATGAACAACGCCAAGATGGCGAAGTCGGAGGGCGGCTTCGTCACGGTGAAGGCGCTCAAGGACAAGGGCTTCGAGCCGCTCGACTACCGCTACCACTGCCTGACGGCGCACTACCGCAAGCAGCTCGACTTCACCTGGGAGGCGATCGAGGCGGCGAAGGTCTCGCGGCGCCGTCTCAAAGCCTTCGCCGCCGAGCTCAACGGCAACGATGCGCCCGCTTGCGCGGACCACGTGAAGGCGTTCGAGGAAGCGCTTTACGACGACCTGAACGTGCCCAAGGCCTTGGGCGTGGTCCACGAATGCGTCGCCTCCGGCGTCCCGGCCGGCGCCAAGAAAAGGCTCCTCCAATTGGCGGATTCCATCCTCGCCATCGGTCTCTTCCAGGCGGAGCAGGCCCTGGCGCCCGAGCTGCAGCGGCTCGTCGACGAGCGCGCCGCCGCCCGCAAGAGCAAGGACTTCAAGAAGTCCGACGAGCTGCGCGACGCCCTCCTCGCCCAGGGCATCCTGGTCGAGGACACGAAGGCCGGGCAGAAGTGGAGGCGCAAATAGCCTTGGGCCGTCCGCCGAAGTTCGGGAAGCGTCGTCCGCCGGACGTCTCGTCTAAAGGAGAGTTGGCCGAAGGCCAAGGCCAGCTCCGCTGGATCGGCGGCCTGCATTCGGTCGAGGAGACGCTGCGCGTCAAGCCGACCAGCGTGCGCGAGGTCTGGATCGAGCACGAGCAGAACAGCCCCACGATCAAGGACATCATCGCCCAGGCGCGCCGGCACCAGATCAAGGTCCAGTTCATGTCGCGGGGGGAGATCGACCGCGCCACGGCCGGAGGCAAGAACCAAGGCGTGGCCGCCAAGGTCTTCCAGGAGGCCGGCGACGACCTCCGTAGCTTCCTTCGGAACCTGACTCCCGAAGAAAAGGCCGGCTTGGTCCTGGTGGCCCTCGATCAGATCCAGGATCCCCACAACCTCGGGGCCATCGCGCGCTCGGCGGTGAACCTCGGCGCGCGCGGCCTGCTCCTGCCGGATCGCCGCTCCGCGCCCGTGACGGCGGTGGCCGTGGCCTCCTCGGCGGGGGCTATCCAGCGGATCTCCGTGTTCAACGTCGGCAACCTGGGCCAGGCCCTGGAGCGCTGCCGCGAGGAAGGATTCTGGGTCTACGGCGCCGACGGGTCAGGCAAGACCGTCTGGGACGTGCCGTTCAATTTCCCGCTCGTCCTGGTGATCGGCTCCGAAGGCTACGGCATGCGGCCGCTCACCCGCACGCTCTGCCACGAGCTGGTCGCGATCCCGCAGGCGAAGGGCGGCGTCGAGAGCCTCAACGCCTCCTGCGCCGCTTCCGTGCTGCTCTACGACATCGCCCGCCGCAAGGCGGCCGGGGGCTGAGTTGGCCGGCTGCGCCGAAGGTCACAGCCACGCCGCGAGCGGGCCGATCCGCGCGCTCGCGATCGCTTTCGCGATCACCGTCCTCTTCTTCCTCGTCGAGCTGATCGGCGGCTGGTGGACGGGCAGCCTGGCCCTCATCGCCGATGCCATGCACATGGCCGTCGACATGATCGCCCTGGCGATGACCCTGTTCGCGGCCTTCGTGGCCCGCCGCCCGCCGGATCTCAAGCGCACCTTCGGCTACAAGCGCGTGGAGGTCCTCGCCGCGCTGGGCAACGGCGTGGCGCTCTGGATCGCCACCGGCTTCATCATACGCGAGGCCTGGGCGCGCCTCATGTTCCCGCTGCCCATCGCCGGCAAGGAGATGCTCTACATCGCCGTCCTGGGACTGTTGGCGAACTTGACGAGCGGCGCGCTGCTCTTCCGCCAGAGCCGGGAGAACATCAACCTGCGCGGGGCGTTCCTGCACGTCGTCTCGGACGCGCTGGGCTCGGTGGGCGCGATCCTGGCCGGATTGCTCGTGATCCGCTACCGCTTCTACCAGGCGGACGCCTTCGCCAGCGTCCTGATCTCCCTGGGCATCGTCTTCACCTCGTACTGGCTGCTGCGCGACTCGATCCACATCCTTCTCGAGGGAGCCCCGTCTCATCTCGACATCGAGGAGATCCGCGCGGCGCTGGAGAAGCTGGAAGGGGTGCGCGAGGTCCACGACCTGCATCTCTGGTCGCTGACGCACGGCAGCGAGTCCATGAGCGGGCATCTCGTGATCGAGGGCGGCCGCGACGGCCACGCCGTGCTCGACGCCGGGCAGCGCCTGCTCAAGGACCGCTTCAAGCTCGAGCACGTGACGCTGCAGATCGAGCGCCCCGCCTAGAGCTCGCCGGTCCCACCGCGGCCTAGGACCAACGGCCGCCTTTCCCCTGAGCCCTTCGCTCCATGCCGGAGCGCTAGGGGCTTTCCTAGGATGGCCGCATGAACAAGCTCCTCGCCTCCTCGCTCTGCGTCATCCTCGCCTCCGCGGCCCACGCCGCCGGGCCCGTCTCCGAGCCCGGAGTCCCCGGGATCAAGCTCGACATCACGCGCCCCGAGGCGGCGCTGCCCGGAGCTCCCGCCGCCGCCATCGCCCTGCCGCAGGCCGCCGCCGAAGGCCTGGCCGCCCCGGTCTCCGCCGTCCCCGGCGTCGAGGCCGCCGCGGCCGAAGCCGAGGGCCCCGCGGCCGCGTCGCAGGACGCGGAGGGCGAGCGCGCCGGGCTCGACGCCCGCTTCGACGGCTCCGCCTCCCGCCCCGGCGGCGACGAGGCCGGCTTCTCCACGCCGGTCGACTTCTCGCAGGCCGTGTCGGAGCATCATCGCGGCCTCTTGAAGGAAGCGCTCGCCGCCCACGCCGATTCCGTGGCCGCCTTCTTCGACCTCACCGGCCAGCCGCGCCCCGGCTTCCTTTATGTCAGCCACGCCCGCGACGACTCTCCCGGCGCCGCCACCGTCGTCACGCGCGTGATCTACTCCATGTCGGGCCATTCCAGCCGCTTCGATGAGCGCGCGGCCAGCGTGTTCTGGCTGGGCCTCGACCTGAAGACCAAGAAGATCGAGTTCTTCACGAAGGAGCCCGGAGCTCCCTCCGTCGGCGGGCCGCAGCCCGTCGCGCCGTCGATCCCGCTCTCACAGGACGATCCCCGGATCAACGAGCAGACCAAGGACCGCGTGCGCGCCAAGACGGCGGCCCTGGGGCGGTCCGGCTGGCCCGGCGCGCGCTGGAGCCGGTTCCCGAACCAGGCCCTCTTCTTCGCCCGCTTCCACCTGGGCGGCAGCACGTTCGGCGACGGTTACGAGTACACGGCGCTGCTGCCGATCGGCCGGCACTGGATGAACGGCGAGACCGATCCCAACCTGGCGAAGTCGTTCTGGGTGGAGCGCCGCGGCGGCCAGACCGGGCAGACCGTCTACGGCGGCCCGTTCCCCATCGAGATGTCGCCGGCGCAGCAGTCCTGGCCGGAGCACCTCGTGGCCGCCTCCAACGAGCTCTCCGCTTATTACATGCCTCTGGCCGGGAAGGGCTCCAAGGTGATCGGCGTCGGCCATTCGGCCGACCACGTCGTCGTCCTCGTCCGTGATCAAGCCGACGTCGCCGCCGTGAAGGCTGACGTCGAGGCGCGGTTCCCGGAGATCGCCTCTCTCGTGGAGTACCTGCCGACCGGCGACATCGCTCCCCAGCGCGTGCTCATCAGCCCGGAGACCGCCGACAAGGTCAAGGCGCGCGTCGCGCGGATGACGCGGTTGGGTCTCATCGATACCCTGGCCTGGACCGCGACTGAACCGTCCCTCGGCGAGCACGCCAAGGTGTCCGCCAGCAAGCACGCGCCCGGCAGCGGCGACGAGTACAACTACGTCGCCCTCGTCCCCTCCGGCCAGAGTGACCTGTTCTATCTGCACCGCACCGGCGGCTTCGCCGGCGAGTCGGTCTACGCCGGCCCGTTCGCCGTCGATCCCATCTCCGTCCAGCGCAAGCTGGAGCAGATCCTGCGCGAGGAGAACGCGGCTCTGGCGCCGCGTATCACGACGGGCATCGGCAAGGAGACGGTCGTGGTGCGGGCGGGCAGCGCCGAGGACTTTGCGGCCGCCAAGGAGATCGTGGCTCGCCGGCTGCCGGAGCTGGCCGGGCTCTTCACGTTCCAGGCCGTCACGGGCCGTATCGTCGCGCAGGCCGATTCCGCCGGCGAGTCCAAGACGCCGCAGACGCTCCAGAAGCCCGAGTGGTTCGGCGCGCCGACGTTCAAGCAGGCCGGCTTCTTCGGCTCGAGCGGCGTCTACGCCCTGTACGCGGACGAGAACGGCAACCGGATGCGGATCGACGCCCCGCGGCCCGGCAGCCCGGTCACGGTGCGCTTCTTCCATCAGGACGGCACCGGCCACGAGCCGCGCGTCGTCGACGGCTCCGAGGCCTTCCAGCTGAGCTCGATGCTCGGGCAGGTGCAGGGACGCATCGTCCTGGCCGACAGCACGCGCGCCGCCGTCATCGCGCTGCGCGAGAGCCTGCGCCGGATCTTCACCGGCCAGAACTAAGTAGAATGGGGCGATGAGCCCCGCCCAGGCCGCGCTGCTGCTGCTCGACGGCGAGATCCCCGACGCCAAGCTGGTCAAGCGCGCGGCCAAGCGCTGCCGCGGGGTGATCTGCGCCGACGGCGGCATCCGCCATGCCGCGGCGCTGGGCTTGCGGCCCGACTTCGTCGTCGGCGACATGGACTCGCTGCCCAAGCGGCTGCGCCTCAAGGGCAAGCCGCCGACGTTCTGGTGCGACTTCGACGAGAACCGGTCCGACTTCGAGAAGGCGCTCGAGTTCGCGATGAGCTTGGGCTGCCGCCGGGTCTACGTCGCCGGCGCGCTGGGAGGCAAGACGGATCACGCGCTGGTCAACCTCGGCCTGTTGCAGCGCTACTCGGACTCCCTCGAGGTGGTGATGCTCGACCGCGGCGTGGCGAGGCTCCTGGGGCCCGGCGAGCACAAGCTCGGCCTCTCGCGCGGGCGTTTCTCGCTGCTGGCGGCGCCGCGGGCGGTGGTCACGCTGACCGGCGCGCGCTACCCGCTCGAGCGCTTCGAGCTCGTGGCGGGCAGCCGGGGCCTGGGGAACACCGTACGCGGTGTTCCGACTTTAACGGTCCACGAGGGCCGGGTGTGGGCGATGTGCGACGCTCCTCCGGCCACGCTGTAGGTCCCAGGGCCGCTGGGTCTTAGGCTTCATGCGCCTTTGGCGGCGCGCGTCTATACTGTCGCCATGCTCGCCGCCCTGAGCCTCCTCGCCGCTCTCGTCCACGCCGCTCCCGTCTCCGTCCGGCGCGCTCCCGTCGAGGAGCTCCCGGCCCTGCCGCAGTCCGCGGCCGCCTCCGCCGTCCTGCCCCAGCCGGTCGCGGCGCCGCTCGATGCCGCGCTCGCCGCGGACGGCGTGCCCGAGACGATGGCCGCCCGCGGCGCGGGCGGGAGCCGCGGAGCCCGGGCCGGCCGCGC
>CAZZGQ010000108.1:0-9909 GCA_964653765.1 uncultured Elusimicrobia bacterium
GTCTGGCGCTCGGGGCTGACGATGAAGGAGGGCGTGCGCTCCTGGTGGAACGGGCAGCGGCCCTTGAGGTTGCGGCCGGCGCGCTGCAGTCCCGGGACGTACTCGGAGACGAGCTCGGCGATGTTCAGCCGCGCGCGGATGTTCTCGAGCGTCTCGGCGGGGATCAAACCCAACTTAGTCCCTCCCTGGTCGAAAAATCGCTCCCGGCGCGGGCGCTGGGCCCGCGCCGGGAGCTATGCGAAAGGCCGCTTAGGGCGCGCGGCGGCGCTTGGCGCGGCGCATCTTGCGGCGCGACTCCGCCGCCTTCAGCTTGCGCTTCATCGCGGGCGTGACGTAGTGCTCGCGGCGCTTGATCTCTTTCAAGATCCCGTTGCGCTCGCACTCGCGCTTGAAACGGCGCAGGGCCTCTTCGATCCCCTCGCCTTCCCGCAGCTTGACGAATACCATTGTTCAGTTCACCGCCTCTTTTCGCCGGATGCCGAAAAATCTGTCACAAGCCCTCGATCCTGCCGCCGCCGAGCACGTGATAGTGCAGGTGGTCGACGGTCTGCCCGACGCCTCTGCCGTTGTTCGTCACCACGCGAAACGACTCGAGCTTCGCCTGGGCGGCGACTTTCGCCGCCACCCGCTGGAGGTGCCCCAAAAGCGCGACGTCCTCATCCGATGAAGCCGAGAGGCTCGCCAAGTGCTTCTTGGGCACGACGAGGACGTGCGTGGGCGCCTTGGGACTAATGTCCTTGAAAGCGACCGACTGCGCGTCTTCGTGGACCAGCTGGGCCGGGAGCTCGCGGGAGACGATCCTGCAGAAAAGGCACTCGGACATCAGCTTCGGCAGCGATTATAGCGGTTGGGTCCCCCCGCTGCAAGGGCCGCCTGGGCCGGGCCGCGCTGGGTCCAACTGCCTAACCGCCGCGGTTGACAGAATCCCAGGCGTCCCCCTATACTCCGCCTCATGGAATTCCGCAGGAGCCTGCTCGCGGCCGTCCTCGCCGCGGCCGCGCTGGCCGGCGGCCTGGGCTGGCTTTGGAAGACACGCTTCGCCCCGCCCGCCCCGGTCGCGCGCGAGGCGCTCGTCGCCGGCGCTCCCGAAGCCGCTCCCCTGGCCCTGGAGCTCGAGAAGCTGCTGCCGCCGGGCGCGCTCTGGATCCTCGGGATGCCCGACCTGGACGCAGCCCTCAAGCGGCTGCAGAGCTCCAATCTGTACCGCCAGTACGAGGTGCTGCAATCGAGCGCGCAAGCGCAGGCGGCCCAGGCCTACGGCGCCGCGGCCGCCGCCCCCGACGATTCGCTCGCCCAGGCGTCGCGGCTGCTCGGGCGCGGCTTCATCCTGGCCCTGTATCCGCCGGCGCTGCTCGGCGCGCCGGCGGCGCCCGCCGGCCGCCCGGCGACCCGGGCGCGCTGGATCCTCGTCTCGCGCGTGACCGCGCCTTTCTCCTGGGACTCCACGCCGCTCGCCTCGCTCGTGAAGCAGGCCGGCGAGGACGTGTACGCGGACGTGCCGATCAAGGTCTCACCCCTCGGGGCGGCGGCGGTGGTCGGCGACCGGCTGATCGTCGCCAGCGAGCGTCCGCTGCTCGAAAGCGCCCTCGATCTCGCTGCCGGACGCGCGGGCACTGCGTCCATGGCCCAAACGGATTGGGTCCGCCAAGCGGCCGCGCGCGTGCCCGCGAACGCCTTCTTCTACGGGCTCATCGACGCCCGCGCCGAGCTCGTCCCGACTCAGGCGCGCCTGCCTCACCCGTTCGATTGGACGGCGCTGTCCTATTCCTGGGACGCCGGCCTGCGCGCCTCCGGCTTCTCGCACCTCGCAGCGATGCCCGCGTACTTCCCCGGCCCGGGGCCCTTCCCGATCCTAGACCGCGTGCCTGGAGGCGAGATCGCCCTCGTCGCCTCCAATTCCGTCGACGCCGCCGGCTGGCTGGACATGATGCGCAAGTTCGCCGACGCGATACCGGCCCCGCCCAAGCCTCTCCAGCGCTTCTTGGACGTGCGCTGGGAGGAGGTCGTGGGGCAGGTGGGCGAGCAGGGCGCGATCGGCCTGCTTCCCGGCCAACCGGGACCCGGCAAGCTCCCGGTCGGCTTCTTCCTGCTGCTCGAGCTGCACAGCTCCTTCGGAGCGCAGAAGGCGCTGCGGCAGCTGCTGGCCTCGTTGGCAGGCGCCGCGCAGCGCGAGGAATCCTGCGCCGGGGCGGGCTCGTGCGTTTCCGTGACGTTCGGAGACGCCAAGACGCCCGCCGCGTACTACCGGCAGCAAGGCCCGTGGCTGCTCGTCGCCGGCGACCCGCAGGCGCTGGCGGCCCTCTCCGCCGACGTGGCCTCGGGCCGGCGAGCGCTCGAGGTCCCGGCCTCCTTCGGCGGCGCGCAGAACGCCGTGGGCTTCGTGGATTACGGAGCGCTCGGCCGCGCCATCGCCGCGGCGTCGGCGGCCGCCGGCGCCAATCCTTTGCTGTCCTGGATCGCTTCGATCAAGCCCGGCTGGTTCAGCTGGACGCACGAGCAGCAGGGCACGCGCCACCGCTTCGACCTTCCCCTGGATGACGCCTCGCCGGAGGAGTGGGCGCGCCGGCTGTCCCCGCTCCAGCCGGGCATCGCCAACCGGGCGATGCTCTCGGCCCGGCTCAAGATCCAGGGGCAGGTGAACACCGCCCTGGCCGCCCTGCGCGTGGCCTTGTACCGCTTCCGCGCCGACCAGCGCCGCTACCCGAGCAGCCTGCGCTTCCTCGTCCCGCGCTACCTCAAGGCCGTCCCGGCCGATCCGCTGACCGGCTCGACGCGCGAGCGCCGCGCCGTCGACGGCTCCGGAGGCTGGGTCTACGATCCGCGCACGGGCGCGCTGGCCTTGAACACGACGCGCCCCGAGCTCTCGTCGCCGCAGGGCGCGGCCGCGGCGGCGGCGCGCTCCGGCGGGCTCGATCCCTCTCTTCAGGCGCTGCGCGCCGTCCGCATGGCGCTCTTTTCCTATCGGCTCCGCCGAGGCCGGCCGCCGCAGTCCCTCCAGGAGCTGGGCCGCCTGCCGCTCATCGAGACCGACCGGCACGCGCCCAGCAACCTCGTCACCGAATACCACAGCCGCTCGGACGCGTTGAAGGACACGGGGGGCTGGGGCTACGTGTCCGACCCGGCGAGCCCCGAGTTCGGCACGGTCTTCATCGACTGCGTCCACCACGACGCGCGCGGACGCTCCCGCAGCTTCTACTAGAGGAGCCGGCCCACGGCGACGCCGCCGCGAGCCTCGGTCACCAACGCCGGCCGCAGCCCCGGGCCGGCCGGCCCTTCCAGGGCGAGGCTCAGGAAGTCCTCGGTCAAGGCTTGGCGTCCGTCGAGCTCCGGCACAACGACGCGCCGCTGTCCCGCCGCGCGCGCCGCGAACGTCCCGCGCAGCCCCTCGTCGAGGCGCCGCCAATCGGCGGAACGCGAGGCCACGACGCTCTCGGCGACGGGCCGCGCGGCCGCCGCCTCCGTTCCGGGCCGCGCCGAGTAACGGAAGACGTGGAGCCCCGAGAAGCCGGCGCCCTCGGCGAAGCGCAGGCTCTCCTCGTGCTCGGCGTCCGTCTCGCCGGGGAAGCCGGTCATCACGTCGGCGAAGAGGGCCGCCGTCGGAACCTGGGCCAGGAACGCTTCGGCGCGCCGACGGTAAAAGTCGGCGGAATACCAGCGGCGCATGCGGCGCAGCACGGCGTCGCTGCCGGACTGCAGCGGCGCGTGCAGCGACGGGCAGAGCCGTCCGCCCGAGGCCGCCATCAGCGCCAAGAGGCGATCGGTGGCGTCGGTGATCTCCAGAGAGGACAGCCGCAGGCGGAACTCCCCCGGCAGCGCGAGCAGCCTCTCGAGCGCTGCGACGAGGTCGACCCGCCGGCCGTCCTCGTCGCGGCTGAGATAGCGTCCCAGCCTGATCCCGCAGAGGACGATCTCCGGGCGCCCCGCGGCGATCAAGCCGCGGACTTCCACGAGGAGCTCCGTCCAGGGCTTGCACGACAACCGGGGCCGGATCGACGGGATCACGCAGAAAGAGCAGCTCATGTTGCAGCCGTCCTGGACCTTCACGAAGGCCCGGCTGCGCGAGCGCAGCCCGGTCACGCCGAAAGCCGAGCCCGCCGCCGAGCAGCCGAGCAGCGCCGGCAAGGCCTGCTTGTCGCCGCTGCCGACGATCTCGGCCTGCGGAGCGGCGGACCGCACGAGGGTCGCATCGCGCGTCGCGAGGCAGCCGGTGACGATCAGGCGCGCCGCGGGATTGCGGCGGCCGATGCGGCGCAGCAGACGCAGCGCCTCCGCGTCCGCCTCGGCAGTCACGGTGCACGTGTTGACGACGCAGACGTCGGCGCACTCGTAAGAGATCGCCTCCTCGGCTCCCGCTCCTTCGACGGCCTCGCGCAACGCCTGCGTCTCCACTTGATTGACGCGGCAGCCGAACGTCTTCCAGTAGACGCGCATGGACCGGATTTAACAAAATCTTGCCGTGCTCTTCGCGCGCAAGCGCAACCCATTGATCGTCGTCATCGAGGATGAGTCCGGCATCCGCCACATGATCGCCTCGGTCCTTTCGGAGCTCGGCTTCGAGGTCAAGACCGCCGAGGATGGAAGGGTCGGGATCAAGCTCGTGGTGGAGCACCGGCCAGACCTCGTCATCTGCGACATCGCCATGCCTGATGTGGACGGCTTCCAGGTCTTGACGTCGCTGCGCGGGCATCCCGACCATGCCGGCACGCCGATCCTGATGTGCACGGCGATGAGCCAGATGAAGAACATCGAGCGGGGGAGCGCTCTCGGCGCCACCGGCTTCATCCTCAAGCCCATAGACCTTCCGAGGCTCGAGCAGCAGGTCACCGAGCTGCTGGGGCCGCTCAAACCCTGAGGCGCCGCCGGCGCCCGAAGCCTGGACTCCGTCGGGGTCGATTTGATACAAGGCCGTTATGCTGTTCGGCAAGAAGCGTCGCACGCTGGTCGTGCACGTCGACGACGAGGCCGACATCCGCATGCTGGTTCGGGCCGCCCTCAGCCCGATGGGGATGGACGTGATCAGCGCCGAGGACGGACCCTCCGGCCTCGCCATCGTCCTCAAAGAGGATCCCGACCTCGTCATCCTCGACATCATGATGCCCGGCATGGACGGCTTCGCCGTCCTCGAGTCGATCCGCGACAACCCCAAGCACAAGGACACGCCGATCTTCCTCTGCACGGCGATGAGCCAGATCAAGCACGTCGAACGCGCGGCCGCCGGCGGCGCCACGGGCTACATCATCAAGCCCATCGACGTCGACAAGCTGCGCCACAAGGTCATCGACGTCCTGGGGCCGCCTACGCCCTGACGCTGGACCTCGTCGGCCTGCATTTGGTACAAACCCCTATATGCTGTTCGGGCGCAAGCCGCGCAAGACCGTCATCGTCCACGCCGACGACGAGCCCGACATCCGCATGGTCATCCACGCGGCGCTCTCGCCGATGGGCTTCGAGGTCCTCAGCGCCGCCGATGGGCCGGAAAGCCTCAAGATCGCGATCAAAGAGAAGCCTGACCTGATCCTCTTGGACGTCCTCATGCCGGGCCTCGACGGCTTCACAGTCTGCGCCGCGATGCGCGAGCAGCCGGCCCTCAAGGAAACGCCGATCATCATGCTCACGGCGCTCAGCCAGGTCAAGGACATCGAGCGCGGGGCGAACGTGGGCGCGACGAGCTACATGATCAAGCCCATCGACGTGGCCAAGCTGCGGCACAAGGTCATCGAGCTGCTGGGCCGGCCCCAGGACTGAGCTAGAGCTGGCCCAGCTCGTACTGGGCGACGGCCAGCGCGGCCAAGGCCGCCGTCTCCGACCTCAGGATGCGGGGACCCAATCCGAAGATCACCGCGCCCATCGTCCGCGCCAGCTCGACTTCCTCGTCGGAAAACCCGCCTTCCGGGCCGATGAAGACGTTGACCGCCTTCGCCCGTCCCGACGCCTGAGCCTCGCGCAGCGCCGTCCCGAGAGCGTCGCGCGCGCCGCTGCCGCAGAGGCCTTCCCAGGCCAGCGCGGTCACCTCGTCCTCCCGCCCCGCGCAAGCGCGGATGGCGTCGCGAAATTCCGCGGGTTGGCGCAGCGGCGGCAGCGAGCCGCGCTGGCATTGCTTCGCGGCGGCCATGATCACGCGCTCCCAACGCTCCTGCTTCGCCTTGGCCCGCTCTTCGCGCAGCAGCACGACCGTGCGCGGCGTCAGGATCGGAGTGAAAGAATCCGCGCCCAGCTCCGTGGCCTTCTCGAGCACGAAGTCCCAGTGGCTGGCCTTGAGCAGCCCCTGATAGAGGTGGACCGGGACGGCCGTCCTCGGCGCGGCCGCCGACGACGTCGTGATCTTGCCGGAGACGGAGCCGTCCTCGTGGATCGTCTCGATGACGCCCTCGTAGCGGCCGCCGCGGCCGTCGAACAGGGAGACGGTCTGCCCCGGCTGGGCGCGCATCACCTTCACCAGATGGAAGGCCTCGGGCCCCCTCAAATGGAAATCCTTGGGCTCGGCGGGCGTATCGAGGGGCAGGAAGAACTGAGGCATGGTTTTTCTCGGCCGGCCATTCTATCAAACCGCAGAGGTTTTCGAGCCCGGCCGCAAGCGCCGTCGCGCAGCCGTCACACCATTGTCACTGGACGCTCCCGGCCGGGAGGCCCATACTTGGGCGATGCTCTCCCGGCTGTCTCTGCGGCAGACCGCGTTGCGCCTGGACGATCGCGCCACTTTGATCGCCTTCCGGCTGCTGATCTTCCTGCTGCTGACGTTTTTCTTGCTCTACAGCGAAGCCCAGGAGGCGGCGCCCCAGTTCCGCCCGTTCGCGCTGCTGGCCGCTTATCTCTTGTCGAACCTCGTCTTGTGGGAGCTGCCCGACCAGGCCCTGGGGAGCCCGCTCACGCAGGCGGCCGTCGTGCTCTTCGACATCGGCGTCGTCAGCGCCGCGATCTACGCCAGCCAGGGCTGGGACGGCGATCTCTATCTGGTCTATTTCCTGGTCGTGTTCATGTCCAGCCTGGACGCCTCGCTGGCGCGAAGCTTCCTGACCGCCACCGTCGCCTGCGCCGTGTACGTGGGGCTCTCGCTGCGCTCGCAGGCCGACTGGGGCAGCACCCCGTTCTTGCTGCGCATCCCGTTCTTCTACCTCGTCTCCTTCTTCGGCGCGTACTTGGCGGCTCAGGCGCGCTCCAAGAGCGACAAGCTGGAGAAGGATTACCGCGGCCGCCTGGACCTGGCCGAGCGGCGCTCCGCCGTCGGAAGGCTGGCCCGCGAGATCGCCACCGAGCTGGGCAGCCCGATCGAGGTGCTCGAAGGCCTGAGCCAGTCGCTCTTGCGCGCCACCGCCCTCGGCGACGCCAAGCGCGAGCCGGCCGAGGCGATCCTGCGCGAGGCCGCCCGCTGCAAGACGCTGCTGCGCCGCTTCCTGCTGCTGACGACGGAGGCCGTGACGCCGTTCGGGCTGGTCGAGCTCAACGCCGCCGTGCGCGAGGCCGTGCAGACGGTCCGAGAGGCCAAGGCCTGGCCCCCCCGGCTCGAGCTGACGCTGGACCTCTCGCACGAGCTGCCGGTCGTGCGCGGCGAGCGCTCCCAGCTCGTCACCGCTCTGGCCAACATCATCCAGAACGCCGTCGACGCGATGCCGCGCGGCGGCACCCTCACCGTCCGCACCCGCTGCGAGACCCACCCCGACGGCACCCGCCAAGCGCGCATCGACGTGGTCGACACCGGGGATGGCATCCCGGAGTTCGCCCGGGACAGGATCTTCGAGCCCTTCTTCACCACCAAGCGCCGGCTCAAGCGCGTCGGCCTGGGGCTCTGCTTCGTGTCGGCGATCGTCGATCGCCATCGCGGACGCCTCGAGTTCGATTCCGTGCCGCGCCGCGGCACGCGCTTCACCGTCAGCCTCTCCGAAGCCCGCTAACCAGTTAACAATGGTGTCAGGCTCGATTGTTAACTAGTTTCGAGAAACCAGTTAACAATCGAGCCTGACACCGTTGTTAACTAGTTAGTCTTTGCCGAAGATCTTGCCGAAGATGCCGGCGTCGCCGTTGGGGTGGTGCTCCTGGAAGGAGCGGGCGAGCTCCTCGAGCAGCTCGCGCTGGCGGCCCGTCAGCTCGCGCGGCACGCCGATCTTGACCCTCACGATCAGGTCGCCGTGCCCGCGCCCGTGGAGCTTGGGCATGCCCTTCTCGCGGATGCGGAACTGGGCGCCGTGCTGCACGCCGGCCGGGATCTTGATGTGGGGCTTGTCGCCGGAGAGCGTCTGGACCTCGAGCGTCGTGCCGAGAGCCGCCTGGGCGATGTCCACCTCGCGCTCGGCGACCAAGTCGTCGTCGCGCCGCTCGAAGCGCGGATCGGCCTTCACCCGCACGTGCACGTAGAGATCGCCCGCGGGCGTGCCGCGCACGCCGGCCTGGCCCTCTCCCGTGATCCGCAGCGTGGCGCCGTCGTAGATCCCGGGCGGGATCTTCACCGTGAGCTTGGAGGCGTCGCGAATACGGCCGGCGCCCCGGCAATCCTTGCACGGCTGATCGATGACCTGACCCTCGCCGCCGCACTCCGGGCAGGCTTGGCTCATCGAGAAAAAGCCTTGGGAAAATTGGACGCGGCCGCTGCCCCGGCAGCGGCCGCAGCGCTTGGGCGCGGCGCCCGGCTTGGCCCCGGAGCCCTTGCAGGTCTTGCAGGCGGCGGTGCGCTCGAAATTCAGGGGCACCTGCTTGCCCTCATACGCTTCCTCGAGAGAGACCTCGATCTCCACCTTGAGGTCGGCGCCCCGGCGCTGCCCCCCGCCGCGGCCGGCGGCGCCCGCGGCTCCGCCGAAGAAGCTCTCGAAAAGGTCGCCGAAGACGTCGTTGACGTCCACGCCCGCGCCGCCGAAGCCGCCGGCGCCCGCGAACGGATTGGGTCCACCGGCGCCCGCGCCCGACACCCCGGCCTCGCCGTAGTGGTCGTAGATCTGGCGCTTCTTCGGGTCAGAGAGGACCTCGTACGCCGAGTTGATCTTGCGGAACTGCTCCTCGGCGGCCTTGTCCCCGGGGTTGCGGTCGGGGTGGTGCTTCATGGCGAGCTTGCGGTAGGCCGTCTTGATCTCGGCCTCCGTCGCGTTGCGCGCCACGCCTAGCAGGCTATAGTAGTCTTCAGCCACCCCGACCGCCCCCGTTCATCACGCCTAAGGATACCTTACTTGTTCTTGTTCTCGTCGACGACTTCCGCCTCGACGACGTCGTCGCCCGGCTTCTTGTCGCCGGCCTCGGCGCCGCCTTCCGGAGCGGCTTGGCCCTTCGCCGCCTGCTCCTTGTAGATCTGCTCGGCCAGCTTGTGCGAGGCCTTGAGCAGGTCGTCCTTCGCCTTGTTGATGCGGGCGATGTCCTCGCTCTTCATCGCGTCCCGAAGGTCGTTGATGCCGCGGTCGATGGCCGCGCGCTCGTCCTGCGAGACCTTGTCGCCGTGCTCCTTGAGGGCCTTCTCGGCGGAGAACAGCACGGCGTCCGCCTCGTTCTTGGCGGCCACCTTCTCCTTGAACTTCTTGTCCTCGTCGGAGAATTGCTCGGCCTGCTTGACGAACTTCTCGACCTCATCCTTCGACAGCTTGTTCGGGGCCGTGATGGTGATGTGCTGGGACTTCTTCGTGCCTTGATCCTCGGCCTTGACGCTCAGGATGCCGTTGGCGTCGATCGAGAACGTCACCTTGATCTGCGGCATGCCGCGCGGCGCCGGCGGGATGCCGTCGAGGTCGAACTTGCCCAGGCTGACGTTGTCGGACGCCTTCGGGCGCTCGCCCTGCAGCACGTGCACCGTCACCGCAGGCTGGTTGTCGGTCGCGGTGGAGAAGACCTGCGATTTCTCGACCGGGATCGTCGTGTTGCGCTCGATGAGGGGCGTGGTGACCCCGCCCAAGGTCTCGATGCCGAGCGTCAGCGGCGTCACGTCGAGCAGCAGCA
>CAZZGQ010000109.1:0-3790 GCA_964653765.1 uncultured Elusimicrobia bacterium
GCCGGCCTGGACCAGGACTACCGCGGCGTGCCCTTCGACGTCACCGCCCGCCTGATGGGCCTGGCCGAGTTCGTCACCAAGCAGCTCGCGATCTGCGCCGTTTGCGGCAACCCCGCCAACCGCTCGCAGCGCCTCTCTCCCTCGAAGAAGGTCATCGAGGTCGGCACCGCGGACAAATACGAGGCGCGCTGCCGCCGCTGCTTCAAGCGCGGCTAGCCGGGCCGCGCTAATCGATCGTCACGACGCGGGCGAGCTCGGCCAGCGTCGTCAAGCCGGCGGCGGCCTTGAGCAAACCGTCGGCGACCAGCAGCTCGGAGCCGTCTTTCAAGGCCTGCGTGCGCAGCTGGTCGATCGAGGCCTTGGCGAGGATCAGCTCGCGCAGCGCCGGCGTGATGCGGACCGTCTCGAAGAGCACCAGCCGGCCGCGGTAGCCGGTGTCGCGGCAGGAGGAGCAGCCGCGGCCCCGGTAGGTCTGGTCGCCGATGCCCTCGATCTGCAGGCCGGCGCGGCGGCCGAGCTCCAGGATCTGCTCCCGCTCCGCCGGCTGGACGGGCCCGGGCTCGCGGCAATCCGGGCAGAGCCGGCGCGCCAGGCGCTGGGCGAAGACGGCGGTGAGCGCCGAGGAGATCAGGAACGGCTCGAGCCCCATGTCGAGAAGGCGGGAGACGGCGCCCACGGCGCTGTTGGTGTGCAGCGTCGTCAGCAGCATGTGCCCGGTCAGCGCCGCGCTCATGGCGATCTCGGCGGTCTCCACGTCGCGGATCTCGCCGACCATGATGACGTTGGGGTCCTGGCGGAGGATCGCGCGCAGGCCCTCGGAGAACGTGAAGCCGGCCTTGGGAGCGAGCACCCCCTGGGATACGCCGGGGATCTTCTTCTCGATCGGGTCCTCGAGGGTGACGATGTTGCGGCTGCGGTCGTTGAGCCGCTGCAGGAGCGTGTAGAGCGTCGTCGACTTGCCGCTGCCGGTGGGCCCGGTGACGACGATCATCCCCTGCGGGCGATGGATCATCTCCTCGATCGAGGCGATCGTCTCCGGCCGAAGGCCGAGCTCCGTCAGGGTCGGCACCTCCTGGCCGCGCGGGATCACCCGCAGCACGGCCTTGTCGCCGTGCCCGGTCGGGAAGGTCGACAGGCGCAGGTCGGCCTCCTTTCCGGCCACGTTGACGGCCATGCGGCCGTCCTCGGGCTTGCCGGTGCCCACGCCTTTCTCGGGATCGAGGTTGCAGAGCACGCGGATGTAGGAGACCAGGCGCAGCTCGAGGCCGTTGGTGAGGACGAGCGCCTCATCGAGGACGCCGTCCACGCGCAAGCGGACGCGGGTGGCGCTCTCCTGCGGCTCGATGTGGATGTCCGAGGCGCCGGTGCCGACGGCCTCCTCCAGGATCGCCTGCATCACCTCGCCCACCAGGCTCTCCTTCTCGTCTTTGGGCTTGGAGCCCCCGAAAAAGCCGCCGGCCGGCTTGGCCGCCTTGCTGCGCTTTTCCAGGATCGCGTTGACGGCGGCCTGAAGGCGGGTGATCTTGCGCGGCGCGACGGCGACGGGAGCGGCTTCGATCGGGGCCGGGGCCGGCGGCGCCTGGACGGCGGCGGCGGCGGCTTGCTGCGGCGAGGGCCGGGCCGCGGCCATGTCGTCCCAGATCTGATCGGGTTGGCTGGTCTCGCGCACGGCGGGCACGGCCGCCGCCAAAGGCTCGCGGCCCGGAAGATTGACCTCGACGATGGGAGCGGCGGGCGGGGTGCGCCTGACCTTGGGCTGCAGGGTCTCGACCAGGAAGCGCTCGATCCCGTCGCATAGGACCGGCTCCGCCCGCGCCCAGGTGACGAAGACGCCGGCGCCCCGGAAAGGGGCCAGGGCCGGCTCTTCGCGCAAGGCCGCCAACATCTCGCGGATCGGGCCTTGCCCCGCGGCCAGCGGCGTGGGCGCCTGGCCGCCGCTCCAGGCGAGATAGACGCCGATCAGGCCGTCGAAGTGGCGGCTGGAGAGGTCGACGGCGAAGAGGTCGCCCCAGCGGTCGCCGGTGCAGCGGTTCCAAGACAGGTTGAGCGTCTGCGCCACGCCGCAACTGTAACGCGGCCTCCCGGGAAAATCAAGGACCTAGGAGTCCGCCCAGGTCCAAACCTTCCGGTTTGGTGGGCTCGGGACGGATCGCCTTCCTGGGCTTGGTCTTGGACTTGAAGGCCTCGAGGTCGAACTGCATCAGGAGCGCGGCGCTGTTGGCGCCGCGGCCGCCGCTGCGGATGGCGTTGAACCCATGCCCGAAGTCGACGCGCACCAGGAAGATCTCGTTGGGGGAGTGGAAGGTGATGCCGGTCCCGACGCCGGAGTTCCAGGGGCCCGGCTGCTCGAAGCCGGGCAGATAGAGGACGTCGGCGGCGGCCGCGAAGACCGACCAGCGGAACAGCTTCGCCTCGTCCAGGCCCTGGCTCCAGCGTCCCGTGAACAAAGCGTACTCGCGCGCGCTGAGCTCGCCGTTGTAGTAGCCCGGCAGGCCCAGCGGGAACTCCGAGGCGAAGGGCAGCATGCCGCCGAGCCGAAAGGCGGAGAAGCGGTCGGCGTCGCGGGTGCCGCCGCCTTCGGCGCTGACGTCGAAGCGGGAGCGGCTCTGGAGGGTGTAGGCGAAGCGCAGGCGGGTCCAATAGAGCTCGGTCGTGCGGTTGAGCCGCCGGTCCCCGTCGATCCCGTAGGTCCCGGCGTGGTCGCGGACGTAGGGCGCGTACCAGAACGAGAGCTCGGCCTCCTGCTTCGGGATGAGCTCCGGCGGCACGCCGCCGATGCGCAAGCCCAACCGGGCGCTGTACTCGCCGTGGTCGTCCGGCAGCTCGAAGCCGGCGAGCGTCTCGCTGCGGCGCTCGTAGAACATGATGTGAGCGGCGGCACGGGCCACGACGTTGACCGGGATCTTTAGCTGGGGGGTCAGATTCTTGAAGTACGACATGCTGATCGTGCCGCCGTCGCCGGTGAACGATTCTTCCCTGTGATAGCTGCCTTGGCGCACCTCGTAATAGCTGTCGGCCCAGCCGCCGCCGGCCAAGCCGAACGTCACGCCGTCGCCCTTCTCGGGGTCGCCGCTGACGCCCAGCTCGCTGTCGAGGTAGACGGGAGCGATGGCCAGCCGCAGCGTCAGGTCCTTGCGCACGAAGTGCGGCTGATTGATGTAGTAGAAGATGTAGGAGGCCGGCGGCTCCGGGCCCGAGAAGGCTTTGTCGTGGCCGAACTGGATGAGTCGGCGCTTCTCGGGATCGATCTGTGCCGAGGCGCGCGTGGCCGCAAGCAGAGTCAGCAGGAGGAAGGGGAAGGCGCGCCACGACGGTGTCATCGGACGATTCTACTTCCGGCCGATGACGGCGGCGCCGCACCGCTGTAACGACTAGACGGACGCGGGGAGGGCGCTGGACGCGGCGCGCTCAATTTTGGCTCAATGTCGCCGCCGATTCAAGGAGGAACCATGGCCGCCAACCCCGTCGCCGAGATCGAGACCACGCTGGGCACCATCAAGATCGAGCTCTTCGCCAAGGAAGCGCCCGACACCGTCGCCAATTTCATCAAGCTCGCCGAGAAGGGCTACTACAACGGCGTGATCTTCCATCGCGTCATCCCCGGCTTCATGATCCAGGGCGGCGATCCGACCGGCACCGGTCGCGGCGGCCCCGGCTACACGATCCTGGACGAGTTCCACCCCAAGCTGCGCCACAACAAGGCGGGCATGCTGTCCATGGCCAACGCCGGCCCCGACACCGGCGGCAGCCAGTTCTTCATCACGCTGGCGGCCACGCCGCACCTGGACGA
>CAZZGQ010000109.1:3890-5223 GCA_964653765.1 uncultured Elusimicrobia bacterium
CAGCTTCCAGGTCAGGTTGAAGTCGCGCTCCTTCATGTGGCCGATGAAGGCGTCCGTGGGGATGCCCGTCTCCACGGGATAGGCGCCGGGCTTGTCGATCTCGCCGGTGGCCAGCATCTGCGCCACGATCGAGGCCGGGAAGCCCGTCGTGCGCATCATGGCCGTCATCTTGTTGGCGCGGTCGTAGCGGTCGATCATGTCGTAGACCACCTCGGCGCGGCGGCCGTCCTTCTTGCCGCGCACGGTGGTGTGGATGACGACCATGTCCTCGTCGCCGGGGCGCGAGAAGTGCTGGCGGAACAAGACCGCCGCGAGCTGTCGCGGAGCGAGCTTGCCAATGCCGGCGACGTCGATCCGTTTATTGGAGAAGAAACCCATGGCGTTCATCGCGTTGATGACCGCGCAGTGCCCCGGGTAGCGGATCAGCTTGCAGTCCATCGAGCGGATCTTGCCGGCGTAGGTGTAGGCCAGCGTGGACAGGCCGCCCGAGGCATGAGCGGCTTCCATGCGGCCCAGGCCGGGCACGTCGATCGACTCGATCTCGGAGAGGCCGGCCACCTTGGTCACCTTGAAGTTGCGCAGGGCCGTGGCGTCCTCGACGTACTCGTTGATGAGGCCGTGCTCGGAGAAGGTGAGCATGTAGTTCATCGGCGCCACGGGCTTTTGCGGCAGGCCGCCGTCGCGGATGAGGACCTCGTCGGTCTCGTCCAGCTGCTGCATGCCGTGCACGGCGAGCGTCGTCGTCATGCCCGGGCCGAGGCCCACGTCCGGCAAGAGCGTCACGCCGGCTTTCTTCGCCTTCTCGGAGAGCTTGAGCTCCTGCAGCACGATGTCGGTGTTGCCGCCCAGGTCCACCCAATGCGCCTTGGCGGCGATGGCGGCCTGCGCCAGCTTGAGGTTGAGGAAGTAGGGCACGCAGCTCACGACGACGTCGCAGCCCTCGGCGAGCTTCTTCACCTTGCTCGCGTCGGAGACGTCGGCGCGCACGGGGCGCACCTTCTTGGAGGCCAGGAACTTCGCCGTGGCGGCCAGCGCCTTGGCGTCGCCGTCGACGAGGATCAGCTGCTCCAACGCGGGGTTCTTGAGCAGGTCGAAGGAGCAGGCGCGGCCCTGCATGCCGCTGCCGAGGACGAGGATTTTCATTGTCGTATTCTAGCTTATGGCTTGGGCTCTTGAGCGCGCGCGTCCACGCCGGCGAAGTAGGCGCCGATGAGCCAGAGCGGCGTCAGCGCCAGCCAGACGGCCAGGCGGACGAGCCAGGCGGCCTGGACGAGCCAGGAGAGGATGAAGGCGCCCACGGCCTTGAGCGTCGGGCGAGAGGTCTTCTCGCTCT
>CAZZGQ010000109.1:5323-9872 GCA_964653765.1 uncultured Elusimicrobia bacterium
GAGAGGATGAAGGCGCCCACGGCCTTGAGCGTCGGGCGAGAGGTCTTCTCGCTCTTCTCGGCCATGGCCGGCAGGAGCTTGGCCGCGTACGGGTCGAAGGACGTCGCCTTGGAGCCCTCGGCGCCCTCGACGAGATGCTTCTGGAAGGCGCGCCAGAAGCGCGACTGGGGGCTGTTGTAAGAGCGCGCTTGGGAGCGCGCCAGCATGAAGGCCGGGATGGCCCGGAAAGGCCAGACGACCAGGCCGGCGGCCAAGGAGACGACGCCGTCGACGATCCGGACGGCCAGGTCGAGCAGGAAGGGCACGAGCACGATCGGGCCGTTCCAGACGGACTTGTCGAGCCAGTAGCGGTACCAGGCGCGCAGGTTCACGCCGAACGACACCGGCTCCTTCTCGGGGCGGTAGGCGTTCCAGAACGACAGCACTCGATGCACGTCCTCGGTGGGGCTCAGCCAGGCGGTCAACGCCGCCCAGACGCCGCTCCAGAACGGCCGGCCGAGGTGCAGGAGCAGCAGCGGGCTGAGCAGCACGGCGACGACCCCGAGGCCCGTCGGCACGATGCCGGTCAGGCCCAGCATCGCGGCCCCGAGGGCCGCCATCAGCGCCAGCGCGGCGCCGAAGCCGCCGATGTACTCGCCGTCGTCGACCTTGTACTTCTCGGTCTTTTCGTCGCGCAGATTCGTGATCAGCTGCGTGAAGCCGAAGCCGCCAAGGAGGGCCAGGACGGCCAGCGGGACGATCCAGCCCGTGGGCAGGCCGGCGGCGATGGACCAGGCGCCGTACCAGGTGGTGACCGCGCCGGTGGCCGTCATCATCCAGCCGGGCAGCCGCCGGAGCGCGTCGGGCATCCGGCCGCTTTCGGGCATCGCCGGCATGACGGCCACGCCCGCCATGGCGATGACGGCGGCCATCCCTTCGAAGCCCGCGCCCCAGAGCGGCAGGCCGAGGAAGTAGAGCGGCAGCGCGCCGATCGCGACGGCGAGAGCGCGCGCGGCGACGACGCCGACGCGCGAGACCGCCGGCTTGGGCATGCCGGGGAGGGGCTGGGACAGCGCGTCGTGGTCGAGATGGAAGCTGCGCGGCGACGGCGCGTCGCCCCCCGGCAGCGGATCGCGCAGGCTCTGGATCCAGCCGAAGAGCGCGGCGAACGGCGCGGCGACCGTGGAGCTGATCAGCCAGGCGACCTGCCAGACCGAGATGCCCACGGCGGCCCCGAGGCGCTTGAAGAAGGAGTCGGAGTTCGCCCAGCCGAGCATCTTCTTCTCGAGGGCGTTGAACGGGCCCGCCTTCTGGATCGAGAAAGCGGCGATCGACCAGCGCGCGAAGAAGCGCGTGGCGGCCGACTTCGGCGCGAGCTCGTAGGCGGCGCCCCAGGCCATCATGGGCAGGGCGCGGAAGGCGCCCTGGACGAGGCCGGCGACGACGCCGACGGCGCTCTTGGCGAGCTCGACGAGCCCGATCGGCAGCCAGACGAGCAGGCCGAGCCAGAGGGCGTTCCAGTTCGACTGGTCGACGTACGCCAGCGTCCACGCCTCGAGGCGCTTGCGCTGGGCGGTGTCGCGGCTGATGGAGGTGGCGGCGTGGAAGCCGTCCTGCGCCGAGAGGTAGAACGACTCGAAGGCCGCGCGGATGCCCGCGCCGACGAAGCCGGGCAGGTGCATGAGCAGGATCAGGGAGACGGCGCCCGAGGCCACCGTCAGCGCCAGGAAGGGCCAGCCGGCCGGGCTGAGCAGGACGAGGCCGGCGCCGGTGGCGGCGCCCAGGCCGCCGAGCAGCGTGGCGAGGACGTCGCCGCTCGAGCGGCGCTTGTCCTGGTCCAGGGCGAAGCGGCGGAAGCCCCAGCCGCCGAGGGCGACGATGGCGCCCATCGTGGCGATGGGCCAGGCGCCGGCGACGGAGAAGCCGACCGCGGCGGTGGCGACGCCGAGAGCGCCGAGGGCCGTGCCGGGCAGGCCGCGGACGAAGGCGGGCGTGCGCTCGCTGAAGAAGGGAAGAGCGGCCAGGCCGAGGCTGGCGGCGATGAGCAGCCCGCCCGTGACGGCGAAGCCGGCCGTCACCAGAGGCCAGCCGAGCAGGGCGCCCGGCAGCAGGGCCACGATCGCGCTGGCCAAGCGGCCGAGGAACGGCTGCTGCGGCTGCTGCTCGTCGGGGCCTTGCGGGCCGCCGGGAGGAGTGGGAGGCGTGGCGTTGCGCCAGGGGCCGTTGCCGAAGAGCTGCTGCGCGGGCGCGCCGATCGAGTCCTGGCCGGCGGGCTGGGCGTGGTATTGTTCGCCCGAGGCCGCGGAAAGCGTGATGCCGGCCGCCGAGGCCATGGCCGCGCGCGACGGGACGGCGACGGCGTCGCCGTAGACGGGAGCGCGGCGGCCCGAGATCAGGACCTGCACGGCCTCGCCCGTCTCATGGGCCGCGCCGGCCGGCGCGGCGGAGACGTCGCCCAGCGCCTGCATGCGCTCCTCGACGCCGCGGGAGGCCGCGGAGACCTCGGCGGCGGCGCGCTGCTCGGATGCCGCGGCGGCTTCGGGGCCGGCCGCGGGAGCGGCGGGGAGGCCCGGCTCGAGCCCGGCCGCGGGCGTCGCCGAGAAGCCGGGAGCGCCCAGGGCCGTCGCGGGAAGGGCGGGAGCCGCCGCCGCGGGCAGCGAGACGGCCGCGTCGGCCGCGCCGGAGCGCATCTCCGCCGCCAGCGCCTCGTAAGGGGCGAGGCCGGCGCTCAACGAGACGAGGGCGCCGACGAGGGCGGACGCGGTCAGACGGCGCAGCAGGGACGAAGCGGGCATGGATGAGGCCTCCTGAGAAAGTTGGCCTATTTAAGGAAACGCCGAGCGAGGTGGGATGGGCCGATCGGGGAAAGCGGTAGCCTCCAATCGGCCTAGGCCCTGAGGGGCCCTGCGTCGAATTTGATATAGTGACCGCGCCATGCCGCGCGTCTTGATCGTCGAGGACGATCCCAAGCTCATCCAGGCCGTGGAGAAGACGCTCTCCCTCGCCGACGGCTTCACCACGCTCGCCGTGCGCGATCCGAACGAGGCCATGGGGGCGGCCCTGCAGTACAAGCCCGACGTCATCCTCCTCGACGTCCGCCTTCCCGGCGGCGACGGGCGCGTCATCCTCAAGGCGCTGCGCGGCCACGCCGCCACGCGGGCCGTCCCCGTGATCATGGTGACCGGGCTGGGCAGCGAGGGCGACAAGGTCCTGGGCCTCAACCTCGGGGCCGACGACTACGTGGTCAAGCCCTTCGGAGCGATGGAGCTGCTGGCGCGCATCCAAGCGGTGCTGCGCCGCTACCGCCCCGACGGGAAGGAGGGGAAGGTCGAGGCGGGCGGCCTGGCCCTGGATCCGGACAACCGCGAGGCGACGCTGCGCGGCAAGCGGCTTCAGCTGCAGCCGAAGGAGTTCGAGATCCTGCTGCTGCTGGCCTCGCAGCCGGGGCGGGTGCTCTCGCGCTCGTTTTTGATCGAGAACTCCTCCTCCTACGGGCTGCCCGTCTCCACGCGCAGCCTCGACACCCACATCAAGAACCTGCGGCGCAAGCTCGGCTCCTGCGCGCGCTTCATCGAGACGGTGTCGAAGCTGGGCTATCGCTTCGCCGCGCCGTGAGCAAGCGCAGCGTCCACTTCGCGTTCCAGGGCCTGCTGACGGCGGTCCTGCTGCTCATCTACGCCTTCCAGTTCACCACCGTCGCGGATATGTCGCGCGGCTTCTTCGGCTTGCTGGCCGTGCTGCTGCTGCCGCTGGCCTCCATCCAGATGGTGAGCGACGAGGTCTTCTCGAGCTTCTGGTACCAGACGGGTCTGTTTGTCTTCGACGCCGCCGCCGCGACCTACGCCGTCCATTGGCGGCAGCCGGCGCCGGCGGCCTACCTCGTCTACTTCCTGATCATCCTGAGCACGGCGATGACGCGCAACTTCAAGCAGAGCGCGGCCGTCGGCGTCGTGTCCTGCGCCTTGTTCCTGCTCATCGGCTCGCGCTCCTCAGGCTGGTCGTCGAACGCCTCGTTCTGGCTGCGCTTCCAGCTGCTGATCATCACGACCGTGCTGCTGTCGGTCTTCTCGCTGGACGCCCAGCGCGTGCGCGCGGAGGAAGAGCGGCGCTTCAAGCAGCGGCTGGTGGAGGCCGAGCGCCTGGCCACGCTGGGACGCGTGGCCGGAGAGGTGGCGCACCGCATCAAGGCGCCCCTGACCACGATCCGCGTCAACGCCGAGGTGCTCTCGCACAAGTTCGCCAAGACGCCCGAGGCGCGGCGGCAGCTGGTGGAGATCGAGGAGGAGGTCGAGCGCTGCAAGGACATCTTGAAGAGCCTGCTCGACCTGGGCCGCATCGAGGAGACCGACTTCGCCGCTCTAGACCTCCGCGGGCCGGTCAAGCTCGCCGTGCAGTCGCTGCAGACCCAGGCCAAAAGCGCGGGCTTGCGCTTGACCACGTCCGGCCTCGACAAGCCGCTGCGCGTGCAGGGCGACCATTCCCTGCTGCAGGAAGCCATCGGCGCCGTGCTGCAGAACGCCGTCGAGGCCGGCCGCCGCGACGGCCACATCCGCCTGCGCGTGGAGCGCCA
>CAZZGQ010000110.1:0-9592 GCA_964653765.1 uncultured Elusimicrobia bacterium
TCCGCGGCCTTCGCCAAGCAAGCTCTCGTTTCCGGTTTCCCCGCCCTCCAAGCCCTGCGCCGCAAGGCGGCGCAGAACCCCGAGAAGTTCTGGGCCGAGCAGGCCAAGCAGCTCTCCTGGATCAAGCCCTGGAAGAAGACGCTGGTCTGGAAAGCCCCTTTCGCCCAGTGGTTCGTGGGCGGCCAGCTCAACGTCTCGGCCAACTGCCTGGATCGCCACCTCACCGGCGGCCGCCGCAACAAGGCGGCCCTCATCTGGGAGGGCGAGCCCGGCGAGACCCGCACCCTGACGTATCAGCAGCTGCACGATGAGGTCTGCCGATTCGCGAACGCTCTGAAATCCCTCGGCCTCAGGAAGGGCGACCGTGTCGCCATCTACATGCCCATGATCCCCGAGGCCGCCGTGGCGATGCTGGCCTGCGCGCGCATCGGCGCCACGCACAGCGTGGTGTTCGGCGGGTTCTCCGCCGAGGCTCTGCGCGACCGCATCAACGACGCCCAGGCGAAGATGGTCATCACGGCCGACGGCGGCTACCGGCGCGGTAAGGTCCTGCCTCTCAAGGACGCCGTCGACGCGGCCGTGAAGGAGACGCCGAGCATCGCGAAGGTCGTCGTGGTCAAGCGCGCCGGCAACGACGTGGAGTGGAACGCCGAGAAGGATGTCTGGTACCACGACGCGGTGCGGGACCAGTCCTCGACCTGCAAGCCGGAAGCGCTCGACTCCGAGCATCCTCTCTTCATCCTTTATACCTCCGGCAGCACGGGCAAGCCCAAGGGCGTGCTCCACACGCAGGCCGGCTATCTGCTGGGCGCCCAGTACACGACCAAGCTCGTCTTCGACCTCAAGGAAGACGACCTGTTCTGGTGCACGGCCGACGTCGGCTGGGTCACGGGCCACTCCTACGTCGTCTATGGCCCGCTGGCCAACGGCGCGACCGTGCTGATGTACGAGGGCGCGCCGCTGACGCCCGGGCCGGACCGGTTCTGGTCGATGATCGCCAAGCACAAGGTCACGGTCTTCTACACCGCGCCGACGGCGATCCGCACCTTCATGCGCCTCGGAGACGAGCACCCGAAGAAGCATGACATGTCCTCGCTGCGGCTGCTCGGCACCGTGGGCGAGCCCATCAACCCTCAAGCCTGGATGTGGTACAACCAGGCCATCGGCGGCGGACGCTGCCCGATCGTGGACACGTGGTGGCAGACCGAGACCGGCGCCATCATGATCACGCCCTTGCCCGGGGCCACGCCGACCAAGCCCGGCTCCGCCACGCTGCCGCTTCCCGGCATCGACGCCGACGTCGTCGACCGCCAGGGCAAGAGCGTGCCTCCCGGAGCCGGAGGCTATCTGGTCGTCAAGCGCCCCTGGCCGTCGATGCTGCGCACGGTCTACGGCGACCCCAAGCGCTACGAGCAGCAGTACTTCAGCCACGTCTTCGCCCCCGTCTCCAACGGCGTCAAGAAAGGCGATCCCTACTACTTCACCGGGGACGGCGCGCGCAAGGACAAGGACGGCTACTTCTGGGTCCTGGGCCGCATCGACGACGTGCTCAACGTCGCCGGGCACCGGCTCTCGACGATGGAGATCGAGTCCGCCATCGTCAGCCATCCCTCCGTGGCCGAGGCCGCCGTCGTGGGCCGGCCCGACGAGATGCTCGGGCAGGCCGTCGTCGCCTTCGTCACGCCGCGCCAGGGCATTCCCCCGAGCGACGGCTTCAAGGAAGACCTGCGCGAGCACGTGGCCAAGGCGATCGGGGCCATCGCCAAGCCCGCCGAGATCCGCTTCACCGAGGCCCTGCCCAAGACGCGCTCCGGCAAGATCATGCGCCGCCTGCTGCGCGAGGTGGCCGCCGGCCAAGGCGTGCGCGGCGACGTAACGACTCTGGAGGACTTCACGGTCCTCACCAAGCTGCAGAGCGCGGAAGACGAGGAGTAGCGCGAGCTGATGCTGGCGTTGGCCGGTTACGGCGCGCTGACGCTGGCCTTGGGGGCGGCCCTTTGGCGGCTGTTGGAGCCGCGCCCCGCCCGCGGGCTCGTCGCGCAGGCGGTCACGGCGGCGCTCTCGCTGCTGCTGGCCGCCGAGACGCTGGCATGGTGCTGGGCGGTCCGTGCGCCCAGTCCCTTCGACCTCTCCCTGCCGCCGACGCCGACGGAAGCGGCCTCGCGGGTGGCCGTATCCGTGGCCACGGCGCTGGCCGCCTTCGCCTCGGCGGCGCCGGCGCTGGCGCTGGAAGGCTTCGTCGCCGGCCTGCTGTTGGCCTTGCTGGGCGCTCAAGCCGCCGGCTGGCTGCGTCTCTTCGAGGCCTGGCGGCTGCTCGGCTGGTTCTCGGGCACGTTCTTCGCGCCGCTGACGCCCCCCGTCCTCGCGGCCTCCGCCGCTTTGGTCGGCGCCGCGCTGCGCTGGACGGAGTTCGAAGGCCGGCGCTGGCAGACCTGCCTGGCCGTTCTCCTGCTGTGGGCCCTGCCCCTGCGGGCCGGGTCCGCCTGGATCCGCTCGCGCTACTCCATCAGGGCGGCCAGCCTGGCCGCCGACGCCGGTCTCGAGCCGGCGGCGGGCGCCGAGCGCGTCAGCCTGGCGTGGCTCTATCCGTGGGCCGGCCGCTCGGTCCGCTTCGAGGAGAAGCAGGCCGTGATCTCGGGCGTGAACGTCGCGCCCGAGAGCCTCGAGAAGCTGCAGGCCTATCTGCGCGCGCGGGATTTCCAAGGCGTCTTCGCCAAGCAGGCGATCGCCGCCCTGCGCCAAGGGTGGCTGTTCTGGTGGGAGGCCGACCGCGCGCTCGACGCGGCCATGATGCACCACCCCGGCCGGCTGCCGCCGGACTATCTGGGAGCGCTGGGCCTTCTGCGCGCCGGCCCGATGGACGAGACGCGCTACCGGCGCCTGCAGGCCCTGGCCGACGTCGCCGCCCCCCGCAAGGAGGGCTTCGAGGACGTCAACCGCTCGCAGCTGATCTTCGAGGGCTTCGCTTCCGCCTACGCGCGCTTCGGCGACGAGGAGTCCGCTCGCCCTTGGCTCTACCGCATCGACAACCTCTGGCCGATCTACGAGAAGAAGATCGAGATCACCCCGGTCGAGACGCGCCACGACGGCCACATCGAGGGCACTCTGCTCCTTGGAGGCGCCCCGGCAGAGGGCGTCAAGGTCGGCCTCTTTTACGTGGCCTTGAGCACCTCCGCCTCTCCCCCTTCAGGCTGGCTGAGCGAGAGCGACTTCCCCGACTCGCGCGGGCGCTTCTCCTTCGACGCCTTGGCGCCCGGCTATTACTACCTCGGGCTCATGGGCCTGCCCACGCAGCTGCGCGGACGCGTGCTCAATTCGCCCGGACTTATTCAACTCCTCGCCGAGAAGCCCTCCGTGGTCCTCGACCCCATACGGGTCGAACGCTAGACGTTTACAACGCCTCAACGGAGCCCGGCTTTATAATGGGCGAACGGAGGTTCTATGAAAAAACATTGGCTCGGCTTCATCGCGCTCTTGGCCGTCGTCGTCGCGGGCGTGTCCGTACCGGCAAGGGCCGATGGCGAAGAGGTGGACGCTCATCAGCGCGCCGGCTTCTCGATCGGGGGCGACGCGACCTACTTCCAGAACAACCACGCCACGGTCAACGGCTGGTACGGAGGCGCCAACCTCCGCTTCCATCTGGGGAACATGCTGGCGCTCGAGGGAGCGGCGGACTACCGGCGCCAAAACGCCCAGGACTGGTATCCGATCCAGGGCTCGCTGCTGATCTACCTGACGCCGTACTGGCGCCTGAGCCCGTATGTGCTGGGCGGCGGCACCTGGTACATGAACAGCACGACGAGCTGGGACGGCTCCGTCTTCGGCCCTCACACGGGCGCGGGCGCCGAGCTGTTCCTGACCCGGCATCTTTCCCTCGACGCCTCGTGGCGCTATCTGTGGGCCGAGAACAAGGACTCCGGCACGAACTACTTCAACCGCAGCTACAGCAGCAACAGCTGGATGATCAAGAGCGGACTGAGAGTGCACTTCTAGGAGGCTCATCATGGACAAGCCCTTCCTGACGGACATCAACACTCTTCGTCAGCGCGCCCGCCAGCACATCGAGTCCGGGGCCGTGACGTCCGGCTACAAGGCGGACCGCGAGACCGTGCTCAAGCTCCTCAACGAGGCGCTGGCGACGGAGATCGTCTGCACCCTGCGCTACAAGAACCACCACTACATGGCGCGGGGCATCCACTCCGAGAGCGTGGCGGCGGAATTCCTGGAGCACGCCAACGAGGAGCAGTCTCACGCCGACCTGATCGCGGAGCGGATCGTGCAGCTGGGCGGCGAGCCGGACTACGATCCTCAGGGCTTGATCATGCGCAGCCACTCAGAGTACCGGGGCGGCGAGAAGCTCACCGACATGATCAAGGAGGACTTGGTGGCCGAGCGCATCGCCATCGAGAGCTACGCCGAGATGATCCGCTATTTCGGCGACGACGACGTCACCTCGCGGCGGGTGATGGAGGAGATCTTGGCCAAGGAAGAGGAGCACGCCGACGATCTTTCCACGCTGTTGGCGGAGATCACCCCTCCGGGGAGAGCTTGATCGCGGCGGCCGCCGGCCGGATGCCGCTGCGCTCCGCGACCTCGGGCCAGAGCTCGTAGAGCGCGGCGGCGACGGCGGCGATGACGGGGCCCACGAAGACCCCGATCAGGCCGAAGGTGAGAAGGCCGCCGAGCAGGGAGATCAGGCCCAGCAGCGGATGCAGGCGCGCGCGCCCGCGCAGGATGAGCGGGCGCACGACGTGGTCGAGGGCGTACGACGCCGTCCCCACGGCGAGCAGCACTGCCAGGCGCCCCACCGCTCCTCGCGTCCAGAGGTAGAGCGCCGCCCCGAGCCAAAGCGGCGCGCTGCTGATCATCGGCACCCAGGCGGCGATGAAGGCCAGGCCGCCCGCGAGGAAGGCGAGCGGGACTCCCGTGGCGAGCATGGCCGCCATGAGCAGCAGCATCTGTATCGTGGCGGCGGCCAAGGCGGCCCAGACCGTGGAGGTCGCCGCCTCCCGCGTGGTCGCGATGAGATGGTCGACGAGCCCCGGTTGGAGGGGCAGTGGCGCGAAGATCAGCCGCAGGGCGCCGTCGCCCTCCAGGAGCAGGAAGTAGAGGGCCACGAAGGCCATCATGAGCTCCAGGCCGAAGTGCGGAAGCCCGCGCAGCCAGGCGAGCAGCTTCACCGTGGCGGCATGGCCGGCCGCCTGGAGTTGCTGGCGGAAGCGCTCTTGAGAGCCCTCCCCCGCCCAGCGCTGGAACGGGCCGAGCTGTTGGGCGAACCGCGGGGCCAGCGGGCCGCCCTGCGAGAGCTCCTCGCTGACGTAGATCGCCTCGCGCACGGCCAGCGTCCCGAACCCGGCGAGCGGGGCGAGCGCGAGGATGACGGTCAGCAGGACGGCCGCCAGGGCGGCCAAGCGCTCCCGCCCGCCGAAGAGACGCACTATGCGCCGATAGAGCGGCCCGATCAGAAACGCCAGCAGCTGCCCCATGAACAGCGCCAGCAGAAAGCCCGAGATCGTCCAGATCAGCAGCCCGACGAGGAGGCCGAAAAGGGCCAGGAAGGCCGCCAGCGACGCGCGTTGCTGAGAGACGCTGTCCATGCGGCGAGACTAGCAAACGAGATCGACGATCGAGTGACGGCCTAGATCAGCTTCGCGAGGAAGTCGCGCAGCCCGGCGAGGACTTCCGGAGGGATGGCGTGGCCGCCCTCGAACTTGAGCATCGAGCCGGCGAGGCCGGCTTCCTTGAGCAGCGTCTCGAGCTTAAGGGCCCCGGAGAGACCGAGGATGGGATCGGCGATGCCGTGGCTTTGGAAGAAGGGCAGGCCTTTGCGCTTCTTGGCCAGCTCGCGCCACTTCGACTGCTTGATGAGGTTGCCCGAGAGCAGGGCCAGGCCGCGGACGTTCTCCGGAGCGCGCAGCGCGATGTCGAGCGCCAGCATGGAGCCTTGGGAGAACCCGCCGAGCACGAGCGAGCTCCACGGCGCGCCGACCTCGGCGAGAAAGGCCAGGACCTGATCGCTGGCGGCGCCCAGCCCTTCCGGGTCGCGCTCGGACCAGTCGATGCTCCGGCCCGCCCGCTGCGCCCGGTCGATGTCCACGGCGTCGATCGGGAACCAGGCGCGGCCCCCGAATTCCCCCATCGCCAACGGCGCGTCCGGGAACAGCCAGCGCGCCGGGCGCGGCAGGTCGAGCTCGAAAGCGAGCGGAGCCAGATCGGCGCCGTCGGCCCCGTAGCCGTGGAAGAGCACGACGGTGGGAGAGCCGGCGGGCGCCTCGAACTCCAGGGTGGAGAGTCCGGCGATCTCGCGTCTCTTCGGCGTCAGCGTCTCTTCCACGTCTTCCTCCCCGGGCGGTAGCCCTTGTTGGCCTTCGGAAAATCGGAGGCGTGCACGTGATCGCGCAGGGCTTGCTGGGCTCCCAGGCGGCGCGCCTCCAGCGCCGCGCGCGGCGGGACCGAAGGGATCAGGCATTGCTTGCCTTCGCCGATAAGGTCCTTGCGGCCCGCTTTCAGCAGCGCCTCGCGCACCTCGAAATAGTTCTCCGGCTTGAAGAACTGCAGCAGCGCGCGCTGCAGCTTGCGGTCCCTCAGGCCCTTGGCCACCGGCATGGGCCGGCCGCTCTCCGGATCGCGGCCCGTGTAATACATCGCCGTTGCGATGTCCATCGGCGACGGGATGAAGTCCTGGACCTGATCGGGGCGATGCCCGCGCGTCTTCAGGAAGACCGCCAGCTCGATCATGGCGTTGAGATCGCTGCCGGGGTGGCTGGCGATGAAATAGGGCACGAGGAACTGCTTTTTCCCCGCCTTGTCATTCTCCTTCTTGAACTTCTCGGCGAAGTCCTCGAAAGTGTCGTGCGTGGGCTTCTTCATCGCGCCGAGGACGCGCTTGTCCACGTGCTCCGGCGCGACCTTCAGGCGGCCGCCGACGTGGTGGGCGGTGAGCTCGCGCATGTAGTCGTCGGAGAGCCGCGCCAAGTCCATGCGGATGCCGCTGGCGACGAGGACCTTGTCGATGCCGTCCACGTCGCGCGCCTTCTTCATCAGGTCCACGAGCGGGCCGTGGTCGGTGCCCAGGCACTTGCAGATGGTGGGATGCACGCACGATTGCCGCCGGCAGATCTTCTCCACCTCGGGCTTGGTGCAGCGCATCTGGTACATGTTCGCCGTCGGCCCGCCGATGTCGGAGACGGTGCCCTTGAAGTCCTCGTCCTGCCCGAGCGCCTTCAACTCCGAGAGCACGCTCTCCTGCGAGCGGGACTGGATCGTGCGGCCCTGGTGCGCCGTGATCGAGCAGAACGTGCAGCCGCCGAAGCAGCCGCGCATGATCGTCACGGAGTCCTTGATCATCTCGTAGGCGGGGATCGCCTCGGTGTAGGACGGGTGCGGCCGCCTGGTGTACGGCAGGCCGTAGTAGTAGTCCATGCGCTCTTGGGAGACCGGATGGCGCGGCGGCGTCTGCACCACGGCGCGCTGGGCGTGGAACTGCACGAGCGTCTTGGCGTTCCAGGGGTTAGTCTCGCGGTGGAAGAGGCGCGTGGCCTCGAGGAACTCGTCCTTGGAGGACTTGATCTTCTCGTAGGAGGGCAGCACCACCGCGTCGCCCGGCGGCGTCTCGCTGGCGCCCAGGGCGTAGACGACGCCGCGCAGCTGGCGCAGGTCCTTGAGGGTCTTGCCGTCGCGCAGCATCCTGGCGATCTCGACGATGGCCTCCTCGCCCATGCCGTAGGAGATGAGATCGGCTTTCGAATCGAGGAGGATCGACGGCTTGACCGTGTCGGACCAGTAGTCGTAGTGGGCCAGGCGGCGAAGGGAGGACTCGACGCCTCCGGCGATCACCGGGACGCCGGGATACGCCTCGCGCGCTCTTTGGCAGTAGGCCAAGCTGGCGCGGTCGGGACGCTTGCCGATGCGCCCTCCCGGGGAGTAGGCGTCATCGTTGCGGAACTTCTTGTTGGCCGTGTAGTGGTTGATCATCGAGTCCATGTTCCCCGCGGAGATCGCGAAGAACAGGCGCGGCCGGCCGAAGCGCCGCCAGGGCTCGCACGTCTTCCAGTCCGGCTGGCTGAGCAGGGCGACGCGGAAGCCTTCCGCCTCCAGCACGCGGCCCAGGATGGCCATGGCGAAGGAATAATGGTCGACATAGGCGTCGCCGGTGACGAAGACCACGTCGACCTCGTCCCAGCCGCGGGCCAACATCTCGGCGCGCGTCATGGGAAGCAATCCTTTCGCTGACATCCAGATATTATCCCACATTCCCGGCTCCGCCGCGCCGAACGTAAATCGTCGGTAAGTAGGACCTTTGGCCCTGACGCCTGGGCCCTTGGCGGGGCATCCTGTGGGCATGAGAAGCGGACTCCTCGCCCTGGCCCTGGCGGTCCTGGCGGCGGGCCTCGCCGCTCCGGCTTGCGCCCTGCCGAACTTCTCTTCCCTGCGCGAGCAGCGCCGCGCCGAGCGCGCCGCCAAGGAAAAGCGCGAGAAGCGGGCCAAGAAGGAGGCCAAGAAGAAAAAGAAGAAGCGCAAGGAGCAGTCCTACGCGCGTCGCTACTACTCCCCTTCTTCCCGCGGTGGCCTTCCCACTCCCGGCCACCGCGTCGCCGGGACGGGCCGCGTCCTCTCGGACGAGCAGGCGCAGCGGCTGGAGCGCTCGAAGGTCGCGCCGAAGGCGGGCGAGCGGCTGGCCAAGAGGCTGGGCCGCTATCGCGGTCCCGCGGCGGGCGGCGTGGACGCCCGCGACGTCACCCGCATGACGAAGGCCGAGCGCTTGGCCGCCCAGCGGCGGCCGTCGGCCGACTTCCCCAAGAGCCTCCGCAAGAATGCGCCCGCTCCCCCCGCTCCGGAGCTGGCCTCGGTGCCCGGCGCCGGCCTCTTCGACAAGCTGGGACAGATCCTGGCTGGGCGCTGGGGCAGGCAGGGCGCGCCCACGGTCGCCGCCGTCAAGGCCAGGTCCGCGGAGCACGGCCTCAATCCCTTCATGGTGGCGGCCATCGCCGACAAGGAGAACAGCGGCCTGCCTACCGGCACCAGCAAAGCCAGGTCGCCGGCTCTGGGCGCCATGCAAGTCAAGCGAGGCACGGCCGCCGACGTCGGCGTGCACGGCGATCTGCAGAACCCGATGGTCGGCGTCGATGCCGGGGCCCGCTACCTCAAGCGGCTCTTGGCGAGGTTCCACGACACGACGACGGCGCTGGCGCACTACTATTCGGGCGAGTACTCCAAGAAGGCCAACTACGGCTACGCCCGCGACGTGCTGAGACGCTACGACGAGATCAAGAAGGCGGCCAAGGCCACCGACATCTGATCGCCGGCGCCGCGGCGGCGACGGATACATTCTATAATCTCTCCATGGACGCGGAGGCCCTCGCCGAGCTCGTCGAGAAGAAGGATTACGCGGCGCTGGAGGAGAGGCTGGCCGGGCTGAGCACGGCGAAGCTGGCGCGCGCTTGGCCGCCGCTGAGCGCCATGCAGCGGCTGGTCTGCTTCAAGCTGCTCGACGCGGGGCGGGCGCTTGAGCTCTATGAGGCGCTGCCGTTCCGGGAAAAGTACGAGCTGCTCTGCGGCTTCCCTCTCCAGGCGATCGCTCCCGTGCTCGAGC
>CAZZGQ010000111.1:0-6783 GCA_964653765.1 uncultured Elusimicrobia bacterium
GGCGGCGCCCGCCCGGCTGGGCGGCCCTCGTCTCGCTCGGCGCGGCCGCGGCCATTTGCTGCTTTCTGGGCGGCTTCGGCGGCCTGGATCCGGCCTGGCTCACGCTGATCGGAGCCCTCGTCGCCGGCGTCCTGGCGGCGCTGGTCGAGTAAACAAGGGTGTCAGGTTAGTAAACAGTGGTGTCAGGCTCGAGTGTTTACTAACTCGGGCGAGTTAGTAAACACTCGAGCCTGACACCACTGTTTACTAACCTGACACCCTTGTTTACTAGTAGAGGAGGAAGGGCTTGCGCTTCTTCGCGAAGCCTTCGAGGTCGCCCTCGAAGAGCTTCTGCATGGCGGCGGGAGGGTCGCGGGCCTCGATGACCTGGTGGAAGCGCTCCGTGCCGACCATGCGCTTGACCTCGTTCCAGCGCCAGACGAAGTCCTTCGGATGCGCCAGACGGATCGAGCGCTCCAAGGTGACGAAGACGGTGACCGGACGCACGGCGTCGCGATCGGTGACGGCCATCTGCACGCCGTGGCAGAGCTGGCCGGCGAAGACGCTCTTGCTGGGCGTGTAATCCTGGGCGGAGAAGCGGATGCCCGGCAGGTTCGCCCGCCTCATGTCGGCGACGACGCGCGCGCTGTCGAGCCAGGGAGCGCCCACCCAGCGAAAGGGGGAGGGGGTCCCGCGGCCGACGGCGAGGTTGCTGGACTCGAAGATGCCGATGCCGGGATACATCGTCGCCGCGTCGAGATCGGGGATGTTCGGGGAAGGCGAGATCCAGGGCAGGCCGGTGTCGCTATACCACATCTCGCGCCTCCAGCCGCGCATCTGGATGACGCGCAGCTTGGCGCCGACCTCGGTGTTGTAGAGGAGGGCGATCTCCCCGGCCGTCATGCCGTGCCGGATCGGGACGGCGAAATAGGCGTTGGGCGTGATGGCGCGCAGCGAGAGGTCGTCGACGAGGGGGCCTTCCATCGTGACGCCGTTGATCGGGTTCGGGCGGTCGAGCACGTAGAACTCGACGGCGGCCTTGGACGCTTCCTCCATGGCCATGGCCATCGTCGCGAGGTAGGTGTAGAAGCGCGCGCCGATGTCCTGGACGTCGAAGACGACGGCATCGAGGCCGCGCAGCTCGTCCTGGGTGGGCCGCATGCCCTTCATGCCGCCCTGCATCAGGCTGTACACCGGGATCGTGCGGCCGTCGACCACCGTCGTCGTGGAGCGCACGGGAGCGTCGTCCACCGTGCCGAGGAAGCCGTGCTCGGGCGAGAAGATCGCCGCCAGGGTGACGCCGCGAGCCGCGGCCAGCAGCTGGAAGTCCGGGCGCCCCGCGGAGTCGCGGCCGGTATGGTTGCTGATCAGGCCGACGCGCTTGCCGCGCAGGACGGCGAAGCCGTCGGCTTCGAGGACGTCGATGCCGGTCTGCACGCGCGCCACGGGACGATTGCCGGCCGTGGGCGCGCAGGCGCAAAGAAGGGCGACCGAGAGGGCGGCGAGGGCGGGGCGCGTCACGCCGCCGATTATACCCTTTGTTACTGGGAGGCGGCGGACTTCCTCGCCGGGACCGACGGCGAGGCGTCGTGCCGGACGGACTGCGGCTTCTCCGCGGCGACCGGCTCGCGCAGGTCGTCGGAGCGGTCGGCCGGGATGCCCATGCGCTGCAGGATCGAGGCGTTGGCGGCCTCCGATTTCTGCGCGTCTAGGATGATCTGCGTGCTGAACTCCGACACGTCGTCGCCCTCGATGACGTGGAAGCGGCCCTCGGGATGCTTGAAGGCCTCGACCAGGTCGGCCATGCAGGAGATGTTGCGGCCGTTGACGCGCTGGATGAGCATGTTGCGCATGTCGTTGTAGCCGACGTTCACGTCGTCCGGCAGCACGAAGTCGAGGACGACGGGCTGAGTGCGCTTCTCCGAGAGGAGAGCGAACTCCTCGAGGTACTTGAACATCGTGGGCTGATCCTTCGGCTCCCACATGTTGATGTAGTTGCGCGTCAGCGGGACGAAGACGAGGCCGCCGTAGATGAAGTAGGTCGGCTTGCGGTCGTAGAACGGGCCGTCCACGAGGTCGACGTAGGGCTTGAGCGTCACGGGCAGCGTCAGTTTCTTGCCGTCGCGCCGCACGTCGACCTTGATCGTCTCGCCGGCCTGGTGCATGGCGACGAGGTGCGAGAAATCCAGGCGCAGGCCTTTCTCGAACTCGTAGGTCCGGTCGTCGGCGATGGTGTGGCCGTCGATGGCGGTGACGACGTCGCCGGGCAGCAGCACGCCGTAGTCGGAGGAGCCGGGCAAGCCCTTGCTGACGAGCATGCCGGTCTCGCCGGGCTTGAGGCCGTAGCGCTGGCGCATCGCCTCGTTCTCGAGCTTCTCGAAGAAGGAGCCCAGGCTCGGGATGTTCTCGTAGTGGCCGTCTTTGATGTCCGCCAGGAAGCGGCGGATCAACGTCACCGGCACGATATAGCCGATGTTCTCGGCGCCGGAGCCGGAATAGGATTGGAAGGAGACGCCGATGAGCTTGCCGCTCGCCATGGCCGGCCCGCCGCTGTTGCCCGGGTTGATGGCGGCGTCGGTCTGGATGGTGAGCAGCGAGTTGCCCATGTGCGAGTAGCGCGTGACCTCGATGCGTGAGACCGTGCCTTCCGTGATGGACAGCTCGTCGCCGCCCGTCGGGAAGCCGTAGACGGCCACGCGGTCGCGCTGATGGGGCAGCGTGCCCAGCTCGAGCGGCGTGACGTCCTTATAGAAGGCGGGATCCTCGACGCGCAGCACGGCGAGCTCGGTATCGTGGCCGACGAACTCCACGCGAGCCGTGTACTTGGCCGGATCGCCGGACTTGCGGACCTGGATATAGGTCTGGTCGCTGACGACGTGGGCGTTGGTCAGGATGCGGCCGCCTTCGATGATGGCGCCGGAGCCGGTCAGCTGCTCCTGGTTGAGCCACTGCCACGGCTGTTGATAGTTGGGATGCTGGGCCGTCGTGAAGATCTTGACGATGGACCGCTTCAGGGTCAGCGGGAGGTCGGGCGTCGGAGGGTTCGGGCCGGCGCCGGCGGAAGCGGGCGCGGCCGCGACAAACGCGGAAAGCAGCAACGAGAACATGGCCTAAGTATACCGGGTGCGCGGGCGCGCCGCTAGGGTCGCGGCCCGCGGTGGGACCAGAGCCCCTGGCGCAGCGCGTCGACCAGCCGGCGGAGGATCTGCTCTTGCTCGGAGGTGGTGGTGAAGGAGAGGCCGTAGCGCCTGAGCTTGGTCGCCGGGTCCTTGGGCTTCTCCCAGGCCACGCGCGCCGGCACGCGCAGGCTCTCGCCGTTCCAGTCCCAGCGCAGCTCATAAGGCACGCGGCGCAGGACGGACACGGCGGTCTCGATCATGCCGCCGCCCAGGGCGAGGTCGACGAGTTTGGCCTTGCCGATGCGCGAGCCGCTCGACGGCGTGTAGAGGACAGCGGGGATATCGCAGGGGAAGCGCTCGTCCTGACGGCGCGACGGATCTGCCACGGGCCTCCTAGTCTGAAATATTCAGGTTGAAGACGGCAGCACTACTATCGATTTTCGAGTTTTCCGATCTCGAGCGGGGTTTCCGGTACACTCGTGCCGGAAACCCGACCAAGAGATCAAACCTTGCCGGCCTGGGTTTCCGGCACGAGTGTACCGGAAACCCTCCTCTGAGATCGAAAAACTCGAAAATCGATAGTAGTGCTGCCGTCTTCAACCCGAATATTTCAGAGCTTCCAGTAATCGCGCGCGCTGCGGCCGTCGCTGTTCCAGAGCTGATCGCGCACGTGGTCGATCATTTCCTTGAGGGCGTGGTGCAGCTTGGTCGTGCGGTTGAAGACGACGCCGAAGCGCTGGCTGCCGGTCCTGGGATCGCGGCCGCCGTCCCAAGCCATGTGGGCAGGGACCTCGAAGGTCTTGCCCTTCCAGGTCCAGCGCAGCGTGTAGACGACGTCGCGCGCCAGGGCCAGCTCCGTCTCGAGGGCGCCGCCGCCGACGCCGATGTCGATGAAGCGGCCGACGCCCAGGAAGTCGCCGGTCTTGGTGTCGGCGAAAGTGAGCGGAAGATCGCAAGGAAGCCGTTGGAACAGGCGGCGCTTGGTCTCGGTCTTGCTCGTCATCAGCTCGAAGAAGAAGTGTACTGCGCCACCGAGTCTAGCCAATAGTACGCGCTGGCCGCAAGGAGCGCCGCGTCGAGGGCGAAGGCATAGACGGTCCAGGCCGGGGAGAGCAGGCCCAGCAGGGCTTTCGCCGGGAACGTGAACATCACCGCCACGGGAACGGCGAGCGTCAGCAGCCATCGCGTCGTCGTGCCGTAGACGTCCACGGGGAACTTGCCCATGGAGGTGACGTCGCGATAGATCCAGATCGTGTTCTCGAGCTCCTGCGTGCGCACGGCCAGCGCGGAGACGAGGACGTGCGCCGCGAAGGCGAGGCCGACGCCGTTGGCCGTGAGCAGGACGTAGAGCGCGCCGCGCCAGGGGCCGATGGGCCCGGGCAGGCGCGCGAACACGACGCCGATCATGACGAGCACGGGCAGGATCGTCGCCACGTCCAGGAAGTCGACGGTCGTCAGCGTCATGCGGAACAGGGGCGAGCAGGGCTGGATCAGGTAGAAGTCGAAGTCGCCGTCGGCAACCACGCGGCGCGCTCCGTAGACCCCGCGGAAAAAGATCTGGGCGATCATGTCGACGAGGTTGAACGTCAGGAAGAAGAGCGCCGTCTCGACCAGGTTGTAGCCGGCCACCTCCTCGGTGTGCTTGAACACGGCGGCGACGAAGGCGAAGAAGAAGATCAGCCGGATGAACTTGCCGAGGAGGAAGCCCACGCTGCCCAGGGGGTAGGCGATCTGGGCCTGCAAGCTCATCGCCGCCATGCGGACCCAGAGCCGGAAGTAGCGCTTCACGCTCAGCCGCCCTCCGCAGCGTAGCTGTCGAGGGCGCGCGTCCACAGGATGCGGGACAAGGCGACGAGGGCCGCCAGCCAGGCCGCCTCGACGGCGAGGACCTGGAGCGGGGAGATTCCCAGCGGACGCTCGAGGTAGATGTTGATCGGGAAGAAGACCATATAAGGGAAAGGCGTGAAGCGCAGGGCGGTCTGCAACGCCGCGGGAAGCACGTCGAGGGGGAAGAAGGTGCCGGCGGCGAACTGGAGGAAGAGCTCGAAGCAGAACAACGGCCCGCCGGACTCCGAGGTCCAGAACGCCAGCGACGAGACCATGAACTCCATCAGGAAGAAGATCACCGAAGAGAGGGCCACGGCGAGCGGGAACAGCACCCAGCTCCAGGGGTCCTTGGGCACGTAGACCGGGGCGCCGATGACGAGGATCAGCACGCCGATCTCGAGGAAGGACGCGACGAGGTGGACCGACTTCTGGGCGAGATCCAAGGCCAATGTGTAGCCCTGATAGCTCACGGGCCGCACCAGGTACGAGGAGATGCGGCCGGACGAGATCTCCTGGACCAGCTCCCAGCCCCGGCCGGTGAAGACGAAGGAGCGCAGCACGTTCATGGCGAGGACGTAGCTGAGCATCTGCGCCCCCGTGTAGCCGAGGAACTGGCTCTTGCCCTGGAGCAGCGTGCGCCAGAAGAAATAAAGGCTGACGATGAGGGCGACGCCGCCGACGCGGTCCATGAGCAGCGTCGCCCGGCGCTGCAGGACCTGCTGGAGGGCGATGCCGTAGGCGACGGCGTACTTCTTCATCTACCGCGGTCCGTGGGTGAAGATCGTGCGCACCACGTCGTCGATCGGCGGCTCGTCGATCGTGAGATCGGCGACGGGCAGGCGCACGAGCAGCTCGGCGGCGCGCTTGGACACCTCGGCTCGCGGCACCTCGAGCGTCGCGCGCAGCTCCTCGCGGCCGGCGAGCCGCCCCAGGCCGGCGAGGCGCTCCGCCGCGACGGGCTCCGAGAAGACGACGTCGATGATCTTGTGGGCGGCGAAGCGCTCGACCAGCTTCGACAACGAGCCGTCGTAGAGCAGCCGGCCGCGCTCGATGACGAGGACGCGCGGGCAGAGCTCGACGACGTCGATCATGTTGTGCGAGGTCAGCAGGATCGTGGCGTTGTTGCGCCGATTGTACTCGCGGATGAATTCGCGGACCTTCTTCTGCATGATGACGTCGAGGCCGAGCGTGGGCTCGTCGAGCAGCAGCAGGGCCGGCTTGTGGAGCAGGGCGGCGGCGAGCTCGGCGCGCATGCGCTGTCCCAACGAGAGCTTCTTGACCGGGACCGAGAGACAGTCCTGGAGATCGAGCAGCGCGACGAGCTCGTCCAGGTTGCGGCGGTATTCCGTCTCGGACAGGCCGTAGATGACTTGATTGAGCCGCAGCGTCTCCTGGGCGGGCAGCTCCCACCAGAGCTGCGTGCGCTGGCCCATCACGAGCGAGAAGCGCCGCTGGAACGCGGCCTCGCGCCGCCAGGGTACGTGGCCGAGGACGCGCGCCTCGCCGGAGGTTGGCGTCAGCAGGCCGGCCAGCATCTTCAGCGTCGTCGTCTTGCCCGCGCCGTTGACGCCGAGGAAGCCCACCAGCTCGCCCTCCTCGATCGTCAGGTCGATGCCTTTGACGGCTTGCGTCGTCCTGAACTTCCGGTCGAACAGGGAACGGATCGCGCCGCCGAGCCCGGGTTCTTTTTCGGGCACGCGATAGTCCTTCGTCAAGGCGCGAGCGGTGATGCAGGGCATGCTTGATTTTGGGGTCAACCCTGAAAGTTAAGCAACGCTGCTTAACTTTCAGGGTTGACCCCCGAGTTAAGTCAACGTTCGAGGAACGTCAGCGTCTTGAGGCCGGCCATGCGGTCGAG
>CAZZGQ010000111.1:6883-9580 GCA_964653765.1 uncultured Elusimicrobia bacterium
AGTTAAGTCAACGTTCGAGGAACGTCAGCGTCTTGAGGCCGGCCATGCGGTCGAGGTAGACGAAGCCGTTGAGGTGGTCGGTCTCGTGCTGCACGACGCGGGCAGGGAAGCCCTCGTAGGCGCGCTTGAAAGGCTCGCCGCGATGATCGAGGCCGGAGAGCTGCAGGCGGCGGTAGCGCGGCACCTGGCCGCGCAGCCCGGGCACGCTTAGGCAGCCCTCCCAGTCCAGCTCCGTCGGCTTGCCGGCGTATTTGACCCGGGGGTTCACGACGACCGTGAGCGGGATGCCGCCCTTGTGGCGCGGCCCTCCGGGCGCCAAGCCCATCACGAACACGGCGATGCCTTCCGCGACCTGATTGGCGGCGATGCCGACGCCCTCGTATTCGTCCATCGTCACCGCCATCTCTTCGATGAGGCGCTGCACCGCGGGCGCGCGGACGTCGGCGGCGGAGAGCGGCCGCGTCTTGGCGCGCAGCACGGGATGGCCGAGCTTCACGACCTTCCGGACGGCGATGTGGACTAGATCCATGGCAAGCGCATTATACAAAGGCATTACCGGTCTGGGCCTTGACGCTCTTTCTCGTCCGGGGCTATGCTCACGCATCGCAAGGAGACGCCATGGTCGAGACGCTCGAGTTCCAGATCCGTCAGTGCGCCGAACACCCGCGGCATGCCCGCGCTTCCCTTTATAAGGAGCTGCTCCGCTCGGAGACGTTCCTCCTGACGGTCGACAAGCCGCTGCAGCAGCAGCAGGTCACGCGCGTCTCGAAGGCCGACGAGACCTTGCCCGTCTGGGCCGACAAGGACCCGGAGCTCGGCGGCATCTGGGTCCCCGTGTTCCCGTCTCGCGACGCCGTGACCGGCTACGTGAGCCGGCGCAAGCTGCGCGCGCCCAAGGGCCAGGAATTCCTTTGGATGGGCCACGAGCCCGGCGCCGTGTTCGCGCTGCTGCGCGGCGTGCCCTGCTTCGCGGGCTTGAAGCTCTACATGGACGCCTCGACCGTCGTCAACGTCACGTGGTCGGAGGTCCATGCCCTGTCCGAGGGGCGGCTTCCCGTCGACACGCCCGAGCTCTACGACATGCCGGTGGCGCGCTTGGTGCTGCCGAAGGGCGTCAAGATGGCTTTCGGCACCGTGGACGCCGGTCCCGAGGATCACAAGGCCAAGCTCATGTGCCTGCCCGACGCCGGCCACTTCGACGCCGCCGACGCGCGCAAGCTCGTGCGCCTGCCGCTGGCCAGCGGCCCGGCGTGGATGGCCTGCCGGCACTTCCTGCAGGTGCTGCGGTTCCTGCGCGGCAAGGAGACGGGCGAGCGCTACGTCGAGGACCTGCTCTGCTCCCTGATCTCGTTCCAGATGTACGGCGAGGCCGAGGCTCTCTGCGAGTGGATCATCGGCAAAGGCGGGGAGATCTACGGGTGGCTGGCCCTGGCCGCGATCTACGGCCGCACCGGCCGCCTGGCCGAGTGCGCCGACTTGTGCGAGCGCGCCGCGGCCAAGTACCCGCGCGAGGCCGCTTTCCCGCTGAACGCCGCGCGGGCGCTCGACAAGCTGGGGCGGAGCGAGGACGCCCGGTCCGTCTTGGAAAAGGGCGCGGCGCGCCTGCCCGACGAGGCGCGGCTGAAGGCCGCCCTGCGCGAGCTGAAGTAGCTCCCGCCGCCTTCGCCGTATTTTTTCCGGAACTAGGCCGATTCCCTATGGCGGCCGGCCGTTCCGGGGCCTATACTCCCAACGGCATGGACCTCTCAACGCGTCCCGTCGAGTTGATCGCGATCGCCGCCGTCGTGGGCGGCGGCCTCTGGGCGGCCCTTTCCCTGGCTCCCGGCGGCGCCTCGTCAGTGCAGCCCGCGCAGAACCCTTTCCTGTCCCGGCAAGCCGTCGCGGCTCCGGCGGCCGCGCCTCAGGTCGTCCAGGCGCCGCGGGCCGACGGCGATCGCCTTCTGGTCGTCCCCGACCGCGCCCCGGCGCAGGCCGCCGCCGCGGCGGGCGCGGCCGCTTCCGCTGGGGCGAGGGAGCCTCGTCGCGCCCAGGCCGCCCGCTTCTCTCCGCCGCATCTCAAGGCCACCCGGCCGGTCGTCGATCCGGAGTACGGCGCCCAGACCTCGGCCTTCATGGCCGCGGCGCCGGCGGCCGGCGACGCGGCATCGAGCGACGGCGCGCAGGCCGGCGGTCAGCAGCCGGTCATCGCTTCCCGCGGGGGTGAGATCACGCCGGTGTCCGGGGCCGTCCACTACGGCGTGGTCGACCGAGCCAGCCTCATGGGGCGCGGCGCCGGCCCCGTCTACAACTTCAAAGGATCGCGCTCGTCGCGCAACTCTTCCGGTCAGTAAGGGAAGAGCGAGTCGATCGGCCTTTCCTCGAACGCCCCCAGCTTCTTGAGCTCGTCGAGCCCCACGCGCTTGGGATCGCCCAGCACGTAGAGCGTCGAGGGCTCGCCCTTGAAGCGGACGGCGAAGCGCCGGAGATCGTCCAGCGTGTACTGCAGGGCGCGCTGGAAGCGCGCCGGGCGCGGATCCGCCGGCGGCAAGCCCTGGTCTTCCCAGGTCATCAGGGCGTTGGGCACCTCGCGGAACTGGACCGGGTTGGTGCGATAGTTCTGCTCGATCGCCTTCGACGTCTCGGCGAAGCGCTCCGGCGACCAGGGCGGATCGAGCGCGAGCTGCCGCAGCAGGCCGGCCGCCTCGAAGGTCTTGTCGG
>CAZZGQ010000112.1:0-7382 GCA_964653765.1 uncultured Elusimicrobia bacterium
TCACGTCATGCTGGACCAGGAGCGCTGCGTGCTCTGCACGCGCTGCACGCGCTTCACCGAGAAGATCACCAAGACCAACGAGCTCGGCATTTTCGGCCGCGGGCACAAGGAGTACATCGATCTCGCGCCCGGCAAGCGGCTCGACAACGCCTACTCGGGCAACACCATCGACATCTGCCCCGTCGGCGCCCTCACCGACAAGGATTTCCGCTTCAAGGTCCGCGTTTGGTACTTGGACAAGACGCCCACGATCTGCACGGACTGCTCTCGCGGCTGCAACGTCAACGTGCATACCAACACCAAGCGCCCCTGGCACTACGAGGGCCGGCGCGTGGCGCGCTACAAGCCGCGCTACAACGAGCAGGTCAACGGCTACTGGCTCTGCGACGACGGCCGCTTCGGCTACAAGAAGTACGACGAGGACCGCCTGGGCCGCGTGATGCGGCTCGCGCCGTATCGGCGAGAGTTGACGTGGGATGCCGCCTTGGATGACGTGGCCGCCGAGATACGGCGCGAAACCGACGAGAAGGGCCCGGACGGCTTGGCTGTCGTCTGTTCCGGCGCCCTTTCCAACGAGGACTGGGGAGCTCTGAAGGCGTTGTTCGTCGACCAGCTGAAGGTCTCTCGCTTCCTCTTCGGTCCCGAGCCCGATCAGATCGGGGTCGAGGACGAGCTGCTGCGCCGCAAGGAGAAGGTCCCGAACCTGACGGGCGGCGAGGCCGTCGGCTTCGGCAAGACGATCTCTTCTCTCTCCTGGGACCAGTTGGCCAAGGACATCGAGGCCGGCAAGGTCTGGGGCCTCTACATCGTGGAGCGCGACGCCGCCAAGGTCTGGGGCGCGCGCGCCCAGGCGCTGCTCGGCAAGTGCGGCGTCGTCGTCTGGCAGAGCCCGTGGAAGGGCGTCACCGGCGATCTCGCCCACTTCCGCCTGCCGGCCACGGCCCATCTCGAGGAGCAGGGGCACTTCACGAACTTCCAGGGGATCACGCAGGCCTACCAAAAAGCGTTGGATCCGCTGGGCAACGCGCGTCCCGACCACCAGATCTTCGACGGGCTGCGCGCGCGGCTGGCCGCTGCGCGCAAGGCGGCGGCGAGATGACGCTGCTCGGCCAGGTGATCTGGATCCTGATCAAGGTCTCGTTCGCCGTCGGGCTGTTCGGCATGAACGTCGCGGGCCTGCTGGCCTGGATGGAGCGCAAGCAGAGCGCCATCACGCAGGACCGCATCGGCGCCAACCGCGCCGCGATCTTCGGGGTCGCCGCCTGGGGCCTGTTCAATCAGATCGCCGACGCGATCAAGGCGCTGACCAAGGAGGATTGGGTCCCGCCGAAGGGCCTCCAGCCCTGGCACTTCCTCGCCCCGGCGATCTCGATGGGCTTCGCCGCGTTCTGCCTCTCGGCGCTGCCGTTCGGCGGCTTGGTGGAGGTCGGCGGCAAGCTCTGGAGCCTCCAGCCGATCGAATCCAACGTGGGCCTGCCGCTGATCCTCTGCTTCCTGTCGCTGGGCGTGCACGGCGTCGTGATGGCGGGCTACGCCTCGGGCTCCAACTACGCGCTGCTGGGCGGCCTGCGCGGCGCGGCGCAGATGATCTCCTACGAGGTCTGCCTGGCCGTGACGCTGGCCGGCTGCGCCTTCATCTACGGCACGCTGGACCTGCAGCAGGCCGTGCTGTGGCAGGGCCGGCTGCTGGGAGGCTGGCTGCCGGCCTGGGGCCTGTTCCTGCAGCCGCTGGCCTTCATCCTGTTCCTGACGGCGGGCACGGCGGTCACCAAGCGCGTGCCCTTCGACGTGCCGGAAGGCGAGAGCGAGATCGTCGGCTACTTCATCGAATACTCCGGCGCCAAGTTCTTGATGTTCCTGATCACGGACTTCCTGGAGTCGATCGTCGTCGCCGGCCTGATCACCACCCTGTTCCTCGGCGGCTGGCAGGTGCCGTGGGTGACGCTGACGGGCTGGGTGGGCGGCGTGATCATGGTCGCCTCGTTCTCGATCAAGGTCATGCTCGTGCTCTTCCTCATGATGCAGATCCGCTGGACGCTGCCGCGCTTCCGCTTCGACCAAGTGCTCGACCTCGGCTGGAAGAACGTCCTGCCGCTGGCGATGCTCAATTTCATCGTGACGGTGTGGGGGGTGCTGCTATGGCGAGCACGGTGACCACGGTCCGGCGTCCCGAGCGGACGCTGGGCACGCAGATCTATCTCATCGAGGTCTGGAAGGGCCTGGGCGTGACCTTCCGCCACCTCTTCGTGAACCTGTTCCGGCACACGCGCCGGGCCCTGGGCCTGGGCGGACCGCCGGGGGCGGTCACTATTCAATATCCCGAGGACCCGGCGATTCTCGGCAAGCGCGCCCGCACCCGCCATCGCCTGCTCAAGCGGGACGACGGCGCCCCGCGCTGCACGGCCTGCCTGCTGTGCGAGACGATCTGCCCCGCCAAGTGCATCCGCATCACCGCCGAGGACGCTCCCGACGTCTACGTCGAGAAGCGCGCCAAGACTTTCGACATCGACCTGGGCCTCTGCGTCTTCTGCGGCTACTGCGTCGAAGCCTGCCCCGTCGACGCCATCCACATGGACGCCAACAAGGTGGAATTGTCCTCATATACCAGAGCCGACCTCATCTGGAACATGCAGGAGCTGATGGGGGAGAAGGTAAAATCGGGGGTCAGACCCTAGATTTTACCGGCCGCCAGCAGCTTGGTGATCGCTGCCGGCGAGCGGTGAAGGAAGGCGGCGATCTCGGTGCGCCGGTAGCTCCAGCGCAGCGCCTCTTCGGCGAAGTCCTTCCGTAGCGTAACGGTCACGCTCGAGCGGTCCGCCGCGCGCATTAAAGAGTCGGCATTACTGGCGAGAGAAGCGGCTATCTCGTCTAAGGTGGGCCTTTGGCCTTTGGATTGGGGCTGCCGGACGAATTGTTGGTAATCCTCTCTGGAACCGAACAGGCCGAGAGTGGCTTCCACGTCGATGATTCCTTTGGCAAAGGGTCCGGCGATGATGTCTTGATGCCCTGACCACTCCCAAACGTCGGGAGCTCCAGCGAGTCCGGCCTCGACCGGATTCATGTGGATGTAGCGGATCAGCCCTCGGAGATCATTTTCGCCGTTCACGAGACGAGAACCGAAGCGGCCCTGGAAAGTATGCCCCACTCTCGCCCACCGGCCGTTGAAATAGGTCGCATATGCCGTTAGCAGAAGGTGCATGATGCGGCTGATCCCGCATTCGATCGTCTGGACCGCCAGATGGTAGTGATTCCCCATAAGGCAGGCTCCAAAGCAGATGAACGGGAGGCCTGCCTTGATCGAGAGGATCCGCCGGACGAAGTAGTCCCTGTCCTCGTCGTCCAAGAATATCGCCTGCTTCCCGTTGCCTCGGCCGAAGATGTGTTGAGCGGCACCGGGGTAATCGACTCGCAGAGCTCGTGCCATCCACGTATACATACGTCCGAGGGCCCCGAATTGTTCCCGGTAAAATTTGGGGTCTGACCCCCGATTTTACCTGAGCTTCTCGATGCGGCCGAAGCGGCCTTCTTTGAGGCCGAAGGAGGCGAGGACAGCGGCATAGAGGCCTGAGCGGCGCAGGAAGCGCTTCATCACCAGGTTGATCTCGTCGCCGGCGGCGAGGCTCTGGAGCGCGCGCTTCTGCTCCTGCCGCACTCGGCTCTTGGCGCTACGATCGCCCAGCAGTAGCGGGTCCTTCCCCCAGTCGTGGACGAGCATTTGCAACTCGACGTGGTCTTCCGCGTTGAGCCGCAAGGCTACCTCCGGCGTGATCAGCGCACTCATGTAGGCGGGAGCCCAACCGGCGGAGACTGGGCCGGAGAAGGAATACCAGGTCTGGCTTTGATTCGCGCGGCCATAGGCGGCCAGCCAACGGCGCATCCGTTCACTGAGCTCGCTCATGTCGGCGTACGCGGCCTCGTGGACGGCGTCGAGAACGAGCTTGGTTTCGGGAGCGGAGAGCTTCGGGTGGACGGCGCGGTATTCGAAGCCCAGCCTCTTGAGTCCGCCAGCGTAGGTTTCCGGTCCGCGCAAGCCGACCCAGGCGATCTTGAACGAGTTTCTGGGAAAGTAGCCACCTGCGAAATAGGCGCGCAGGTGGTCGAGGGCGCTTTCGAAGATGGCGCGCTTCAATCGGCCGAAGTGCTCGACGCAGCCTTCGCGCAGGTCGTAGACGCTGCCGCCGAGGGCGATCGTGACGAATTCGGCGAGCAGGTTGGCTCGTCGATAAGTCTCGCCCCATGCCGCCGCCTGAAGGACCGCTTCCCGAGAGGTCTCGGAAGCCGCCGCCTTCTCAAGAGGTTTGCCTAGGGCGTGGACATGCAAAGGCACGCGCTTGAGCCCCAATCCGTCGAGTAGCGTCCAAGCATCGACGGCGGCTGCTCCCGCTCCGCGATCGCTCAGCACGTGGAGTTCGATGCCGGAGGCGCGGTCGATCTCGTTCTCGTCGCGGTATTCCACTTTGCCGAGAGCGCCCTTGAGGCTTACCTCATGGCGCCCGGCGGGATAACTCTTGCCCAGGAACTCCACGGGCTTGGCGAACTGGAGGAGAGCCGAATCGCGAGGCGCAAGGCCGGGGATGGCGCGGTCACTCCACCAATTCGCGAGCTTGGGACCGGCGTGGCGGAGCAAATTGATCTTCTGCTGGTAGCTCAGCGAGTCCCAAGGCGTCTTTGCCCAGTCCTTGCCGCGCCGGGTCAGCCAGCGCGGAGGGCTCGTTCCCCGGAGCACGGAGGCCACCGTGCCGTCTTCCGTCGTGAGCAGGCTCATCGCCTCCGGCGACAGGTCGAGTTCGATCTCGGCGGCGGCGGGGCGGGACTTGGCGTGATCAAAGAGCTCGTCCGAGGCGCCGGATTGAATCGCCGGATCGGATCGCGAGGCTTCGGTCGCCGGGGCGGCAATAGTGGCGGCCGGCGAGGCTGTCTGGGCGGCCGACGGGGCCGTCAGCGCCGCCAGCTCCTCCATTTGAGCCGCTTCGGCTTGGCTCAGGCCCAGGCGCTCGAACGGCGAGGCCACGCCAGAGATGTCTTGTGGGGCGATGTCCGAAGCAGGCGGCGCTGGCGGCCGCGTAGCGGTCGGAGCCTCCAGCACGACGGCCCCGCCGGCGACAGGCCAGAACAGGAGCAGAAAAGCGAGCGCCGGTTTCATCGATACTAAGGATGGACGGAAGGCGGTCCGTCGTCCAAGGGCTTTAGGCCTACCGGAGGTGGGTCCGGTAAAATCCGGGGTCTGACCCCCGATTTTACCGGCGCTACTCGTTGGGCGTGACGCGGAAGACTTCGGCGAGCGTGGTTCGGCCCTTGAGGACTTCGATGAGGCCGGCCGTGCGTAGGGTCTTGAGACCGGAGCCCTGGGCGGCGCGGAAGATGTCGGAGATGGGGGCGCGTTGGAGGACGAGATTGCGCAACTCGTCGTTGATCTCGAGCAGCTCGAAGAGGCCGATGCGGCCCTGGTAGCCGCGGCCCTGGCAGGTCTTGCAGCCCCGGGGGCGGTAGAGCGTGGGCACGATGGACATCACGATCTCCTTGGGCAGCGTGCGAGCCAGGCGATCGAGCGTCTTGGGCGGCGGATCGTACCTGACGCGGCAGTCGTTGCAGAGGCGGCGCACGAGGCGCTGCGACATGACCGCCTTGAGGGCGCCGGCGATGAGGAAGGGGTCGATCTGCATGTCGAGCAGGCGCGTCACGGTGGAGGGGGCGTCGTTGGTGTGCAGGGTCGAGAGCACCAAGCGTCCCGTCAGCGCCGCGGAGAAGCTGATTTCCGCGGTTTCCCGGTCGCGGATCTCGCCGACGAACACGATGTCGGGGTCGAGGCGCAGGGCGGCGCGAAGACCCGTGCTGAAGTTCATGTTGATCTTCGGGTTGATCTGGATCTGCGTGATGCCGCCCTCTTGCGCCTTGTCGCCTTCCAGGATCGGGTACTCGATCGGGTCCTCGAGCGTGAGGATCTTGGAGTTGGGGGAGCGGATCATCTGGATGAAAGCGTAGAGCGTCGTCGTCTTGCCCGAGCCCGTCGGACCGGTGACGAGCAGCATGCCCGTGTTCTGCAGGCCCAGCTCCTTGAGCTGGGCGTGGATGTAGTCGGGCATGCCGAGGTCGTTCATGCTGACCTTCGCCGCCGAGGAGTCCAGGATACGCATGACGCAGTTCTCGCCGTAGTGCGTGGCGATCGTGGCGATGCGCAGGTCGATGTTGCGGTTGTCCAGCTTGAGCGTGATGCGGCCGTCCTGAGGCCGGCGCGACTCGGTGATGTCGAGCTGCGCCATGATCTTGAGGGCGGAGACGAGCTGCGTGTGCACGGTGAGCGGCAGGCGCTGCACCGTGCGCAGCATGCCGTCGACGCGGTAGCGCAGCAGGAGGACTTTCTCCTGGGGCTCGATGTGGATGTCCGAGACGCGGTTCGACAGCGCGTCCGCGCACATCGACTTGATGAACTTCTGGATCGTGCTCTCCGAGGTCCCGGTGAGCTGGAGGACGGTGTTCTCCGGGTCGTTGAGCGGCTCTTCGGCCCGGCTGATGACCTCGTCGACGCTCAGGGGCGCGACGGGGGAGACGATGCCGGCGCCCGGAGCCGTCTCCTCCAGGAACTTCTCGAAATCGGGCTCGAGGATGCCGACGGGATTGATCTCGTAGCCGGTCAGGAAGCTCACCGAGTCCGCCGCCTCGAGGTCCTTGGGGTTGAGCATGCCGAGGGTGAGCACGCGCCCGTCGAGATTCATGGGCACAACGCCGTAGCGCACGATGAGGTTGCGCGGGACGAGGTTGACGCGCAGCTTGGCGTCAGCCGGGATCGGCAGGAAAGGCTTCTTGTAATAGGTCGACAGCCGCTCGCAGAGATCCGGAGCGGTGATGAGCTTGAGGCTCAGGGCGTTGTGGGCCAGCGACAGGCCGTTGTCGATGGCGGCCTGCTTGATCTTGGCCAGGTTGTCAGCGGGGAAGCCGCTCTTCTCGAGGGCGGTCTCCACTTCTTGGCGGACGGGCTTGGTGGCCATCAACTCTGCGCGGCTTCCTGCAGCAGGCGCTGGATCGTGTTCAGCATGGCGTTCATGTCCGGCGGCTTGGTGAAGTGGTCGTCGGCGCTGGCTTCATAAGAGCGCACTTCATCGAGCTCCGTCGCCTTGGCCGTCAGCATGATCACGGGCAAGTGGGCGGGGGCGTTCATCGCCTTGAGCCGCTGGCAGAGCTCCCAGCCCATCATCGCGGGCAGGACCACGTCGCAGATCGCCAGGTCGGGCATGCGCTCGCGCGCCATCGAAAGAGCTTCATGTCCGTCGCGGGCTTGCTTGACCTCGTAGCCTTTCATCTCGAGGAACATCGCCAAGGGCCCGGCGACGTCGGGCATGTCGTCGACGATCAAGATGAGGGGCTTCGCGTCTTCCGGCATAGGC
>CAZZGQ010000112.1:7482-9562 GCA_964653765.1 uncultured Elusimicrobia bacterium
TCAGCCATGATGTCTCTTCCTCGCCCCAACGATGACAGAAAATTCCAAATACGTCAAGGTCGCGAGAACGCTCAACCGGACTTGCGCAACGCCGAGCCCCAGGCCGGCGTCTCGCTGCCTTGCGGCGCGCCGGTCGGCTTGGGCCTGGCCGCGGGAGCCGGCGCCGCCGCGGGTGCGGGAGCGGGAGCGGGGGCGGGGGCGGGCGCGACCGGAGCCGGAGCGGGCGCGGGCGCCGGAACGGGCACGTAGACCGGCGTGGGGGGAGGCGCCAGCCGCGCCGCTTCCAGGCGCCGCCGCTCGTCCTCGAGGCGCCGGCGCTCCTCATCCAGCTGCTGCTGGGTCATCCGCAGCCGGTCTTCCTCGATCTTGTAGCGCTCCTCGCGCACCTTCTCGCGCTCGGCGCGCATCCTCTCGTCGTCTATCTTCTGGCGCTCTTCGCGGAGCTTGAGATCGGAGAACTCGCGCCGTTCCTCTTCCAGGCGCCGCCGCTCGTCGCGCAGCTCCACTTCACCCGATTGCAGGGACTTGTGGCGCGCGGCGAGCTCCTCGTTCCAGGAGCGGAGCTTCTGGCGCTCGTCCTCCAGCTTCTGCCGCTCTTCGCGCAGCTCCACGTACAGTCGCTGGAGGGCGTGCCGTTTGGCTTCCTGACCTTCGGTCTGGGCCTGGTGCTTGAGCGAGAGGCGATCGGGCTCGTCGTCCGAGGACGCCGGCAAGGGGATCGGCGCCGGGGCGGGGATGGGAGCGGGAGCGGCGGCGGGAGCGGGCGGCGGAGGCGGCGGGGGCGGGGCGGCGGGCGTATCGACGCGCGCCACGAACTTGGCGTAGGCGCTCTGCGCCTTCTCGATCTCCTCCCGCAGCGATTGCCGCTCGGCGCGCATCCGCTGCTGCTCTTCCTCTAGCGAGGTGAGCAGCGAGAGGATGCGGTGGACCTGTTCCTTGGGATCCGGCAGATCGGGCATAAGTGCGCCTAGTTTAGCCCGGGCCCGGACAATTTTCAATGCCGGGCTGTTGTGAAATTATGACAAAACGGGAGGTTTTACCGGCCGGCGACGGGCTTGTTGGGCAGGCGCAGCGTGAACTCGATGCCGCCGGCTTGGTTGCTGGCGTCGAAGTCTCCGCCGTGCGCCTGAGCGGCGCGCTTGGCCCAGCCTAGGCCCAAGCCCATGCGGCCGGGCTTGAGGGTGAGGAAGGGCTTGCCCAGGTCGGGCATGATGGTGGGAGAGATGGGCTCGCCCGTGTTGCGGAAGGAGATCGAGGTCCGGTCGCCCTGGCGCGCCACGGCGATCGTCAGGTTGCCCCCGTTGGGCATCGCGTCCAGGGCGTTGTCCATGAACGCGTCGACGGCCTGCCCGAGCACGGTGGGATCGGCGACGAGATCGACGGCGCCCTCGGGCATCTCGAACTTGAGCTGGATGCTCTTCTCGCCGCTGATCCGGTGGGCCTGGACGCGCTCGCGCAGCCATGGGGTGAGCTGAAGCGGGCGGGGCTGGAGCACGACCGGCCGGGTCAGCTCGGAGAACGCGACGATGTACTGGTGGCTCTGCTCCGAGAGCCGCTTCACCTGCGTGAGCAGGCGCTGCACCTGCTCGTTGTTGGGCGGGTACGTCATGTAATAGTCGGAGAGGCTGCCCAGCGTGCCGAGCGTATTGCGCAGGTAATGGATGAAGTAAGTCCACTCGGACGTCTGCTTCGTTTCGGCCGATTTGTTGTCGCTCACGAGATTCAACATCATAGTGTCTTAAGCGGTTTTATGCAAGCCCCGGCGTCCGGCCGCCCTTGCGCCCCCGCCTTTTACACCGTACAATCCGCAGGCAGATGGGCACCCTGAAAGCGGTCGCGCTGGCCGACGTCCTCGACATCGCTCTCGTGACGGTGCTCATCTACGCCCTCCTCGTCTGGTTCAAGAAGACCAAGACGGCCTTCGTCGCCATGGGCCTGCTCATGCTGGCCCTGGTCTACACGGTGGCCCGCATCATGGGCATGTACATGACGGTCTGGATCTTCCAGGGCTTTTTCGCCGTCCTGATCATCGCCATCGTCGTGATCTTCCAGGAGGAGCTGCGCCACATCTTCGAGCGCA
>CAZZGQ010000113.1:0-3521 GCA_964653765.1 uncultured Elusimicrobia bacterium
GGCTGGCGGACCCGGCGCGCCTGGAGAGCCACGCGCGCGCCCTCATCGCCGCCGCCCAGCCCTACGACGGCATCGAGCTCGACTACGAGCGCATCTCGGAGGCGAACTACCCGCGCTACGCCGAGCTCGTGAAGCGCGTGGCGCAAGCGCTGCGGCCTCAAGGCAAGAAGGTGATCGTCGACCTCGAGCCCTACCCGCTGTATTCGCGCGGCGGCCGCCTGGCGGCGACGTACTGGCCCAAACTGGCGGCGGCCGCCGACCGCGTCAAGCTCATGTGCTACTACGAGCGGGGGGAGCTCTCGGACCGCCCCGGCCCCGGCGCCTCCGCCGACTGGGTGGCGCAGACGGCGCGCCGGGCCCTGGCCGCGGTCCCGGCCGACAAGCTCTCGCTGGCTTTCTCTCTCGCCGCCACCGACTGGCAGGTGCCCCTGCCGCTCTTGCCGCTGCGCCGCCACGCCAAGCGCATCCATTTCCGCCAAGCGGAGGCCCTGCGCGAGAAGCTCGGCGCCCAGCCGGTCTGGGACGACGCCTTCGGCGCCCCCTACTTCCGCTATGAAGAGCACGGCCGCAAGCACGAGGTCTGGTACGAGGACGCCCGCACCCTCGTCCGCAAGCTCGAGATCGCGCGCAAGCTCGGCGTCGGCGCCTCCTTCTGGTACATCGGCGCCACCCGCCCCGACCTCAAGGCCATGGGCCTCTGCCGTTAGTAAACAAGGGTGTCAGGCTCGATTGTTTACTAACTCGCCGCGCGATCGAGTCTAGCGAAGCTCGTTGTAGGCGCGTCGGGCCGCCTCGAGGTCGAGGCAGTCGCCGGCGGAGGCGTTGACGTAGGCGTCCTCGGCGAGGCGGACGACGTCGGTCGTCCCCCACTGAGCCGAAAGAGCCTCGTGGAGGCCGCCCGCCTTGACCGCGCCGTCGGCCAATGAGACGTCCACGCAGGAGTCGTACTGGACGTAGTATTTGCGGCCGTCCGTGCGATAGCCGAAGGCCTCGGGGTTCTCGTTCTGAGGAACCTCCTGGGAGGAGCGGATCAGGTCCGTGCAGGCGCGCAGGTAAGGGTTCTCCCCCTGGCTCATCCGCCAGACCAGGGGAGCATGCTGGGGCTCCACCCGCGCGAGCCCGGCGGCCGTCTCGGCGGCGGCCACGAGCGCCGCGCCGTCCTTGGCCTCGGCGGCGGCCAGCTTCAAGACGCTGTCGAGGCCCTGGTTTTCCAGGGAAGAACGCAGATTGCGGGCGGCGTCCGACTCCTGGCCGAGCCGGGCGCCCAGGGCGCCGATGAGCTGGCGATCGAGGGAAAGAGCCTTGAGCATGGACCCCGCCTCGCCGTTCTCGGCGCGGAGCTTGGCGGCCACGGACTCGACGGCGGCGATCTGAGCGGAATAGACGGCGTTCATGTCGCGGATGGCGATGCTGAGGTAGGTCCAATGGGCGGCGACGGCGTCGTCGATCGACTGCTGGCAGCTGCCGCCCTTCTCGAACCGCGCTTCCACCTTGTTCTCAAGCTCGGCGATGTTGGTGCGCAGGACGCGCGCCCGCCACGGCTCGGGATTGCGGGCGAGCTCGGCGGTCAGCTTGGCCTTCTTCTCCTCGATCCGCTGCTGGGTGTACGCCGGCGTCCGGGGCATCGCCGTCACGCGGTCGAGCCTGGCGTCGACAACGGCGCGCTCGGCGACCCGCCGCGACAGCGCGCCGGCCTGCTCCTGGATGGACCCGCCGGCGTCGCCGAGCTGGCTCAGCGCGGTCTCGGCCGAGGCGCGAAGGGGGAGGATCAGCAAAACGGAGGCGAAAAGGGTTCTCATTGGAAGATCGAACCAAAGCCGGAGCGCGTCGTCTCGGGTCGAAAGGGTAAGACGGAATAGGCGATGGTCCTAGGCCCCGGCGCATGTTCCGGAACATGTTCCGCTTGGAATGTCGCCGCCGAAAGCGATAAAATCTCGTCCGATGACCGAGACACACGCCCCCCAACACGCCCACTCTCACCAACCCGGCGGCCGGCCCGCCGCTCCCGCTTCGGAGCCGCTCGACCTGAGCGAGAAAGGCGGCGCTCGCAACGGCCAGCCGCAGAAGCTCGACCGCCGCCTCTTCATGCAGCTGCAGGCGTTCACGGGCTGCGCCCACCCAGAAGTGCTGCCGCCGCTGCTCGAGAGCGCCGGCGTGGAAGGCGTGCTGTACGAGGACCTCAACGACGCGCGCGGCGTGGCGCTGCTGTCGTTCTCCGATGATCCCGCGGCCTTCGTGACGAAGGTCCGCCCAGTCCTCAACAAAGGCGCTTTCGCCGCGCTGACGCCCAAGCTCGAGAGCAACATGGTCGGCCGCACGTACTCGCTGGGCTACGAGCCCAACCTGGAAGACTGGCTGCTGCAGCGGCCCAAGCGCGTGGTGCTCGACGCGCAGAACCCCTGGGCGGTCTGGTATCCGCTGCGCCGCACCGGCGCTTTCTCCCAGCTCTCGCATCAGGACCAGGGACAGATCCTGAAGGAGCACGGCATCATCGGCCGCCAGTTCGGCGACGCCGGGCTGGCCCAGGACATCCGCCTGGCCTGCCACGGACTCGACAAGAACGACAACGACTTCGTGATCGGCCTGATCGGCAAGGAGCTGTTCCCGCTGTCGGCGCTCGTGCAGGCCATGCGCCCGACGCAGCAGACCTCCAAGTACATCGCCGGGATGGGCCCGTTCTTCGTCGGGCGCGCGCTGTGGAGGTCCCGTGGCTGAGCGCAAGTTCAAGGTCGTGATGTCGGAGCGCTGCTTCCGCTTCAAGCCGGACGCGCTGCCTTCGCATGCCCCGCAGAAGCCGGGCGTCTACGAGTTCGTGACGTTCGACGAGAACCGCAACCCCACCGTGCTCTACGTGGGTTTGGCGCTCGATAAGACGGTCTACGACTGCCTGAGCGCGCACATGATGGGCCAGCAGAAGCCCACGTCCGCCGAGCTCTTCGGCGCCGCCAAGGACGTCTACTTCGACTACGTCGCGGACGCGGATATCGAGACCATCGACGACTTGAAGGACATCGCCGGCTACTACGTGGGCAAGTACAAGCCCCGCTTCAATTCCGGCGCCGCTCCGTCCTCCGGCCGCTACAGCGCTGTCAGCGTCGAGGAAGCGTAGCCTTGCCGCTGCAGGCGCTGCCCACGGTCAACGCCTGCCTGAACGCGCTCACGTTCCTGCTGCTGCTTGCCGGCTGGAAGTTCATCCGCGAGCGTCAGATCGACGCTCACAAGGTGTGCATGATCGCGGCGATCGCCAGCTCCACGCTCTTCCTCGCCGGCTACCTCTATTACCATGCCCACGCCGGGCATGTGGTCTACCATGGGCCGATGCGCCCTCTGTACCTGGGCATCCTCCTCACGCACACGGTGCTGGCGGCGGCGGTGATCCCGCTGCTCTTGCGGGCGGTCGTCCCGGCGCTGAAGGAGAGGTACGACCTGCACGTTCCGAGGGCTAAGATCCTCCTGCCCATTTGGCTCTACGTGTCGGTCACGGGCGTGATCGTGTATGCGATGCTTTATCATCTTTAGCG
>CAZZGQ010000113.1:3621-9401 GCA_964653765.1 uncultured Elusimicrobia bacterium
AGTGAAGTTCTTCGACCCGCGCTACGGCAAGACCAAGTCCTACCGCTGCTGGCCCATCAAAGACGTGATGGCCGCCGCTTACGGAGCGGACTGGCGTAAGGGTCCGTATACCGAGGCCGTGCTCACGGCGCTCGACGGCTACGCCTCGCAGGAAAAAGGCGCGAAGCTGGATGAGGAGGGCGGCTGCTTGGCCTTCGAGGACCTGGACGCGGGCGGCGGCGCCTGGGAGCCGGTCGGCCGCAAGCAGGTCAGCCCCGCGCCGTATTATCTGGTCTGGACCAAGGCCGAGCAGAGCACGGAGAACGGCTATCCGTGGCCTTATCAGCTCGTCTCGATCGACCTCATCCGCTTCGAGGACCGCTATCCGCAAGTCGTGCCCCGCGGCGCCAAGCCCGGCTCGGCGGAATACCGCGGCTTCCAGCTCTTCCAGGCGCGCTGCATGCGCTGCCACTCGATCAACCAGGAGGGCGGCAAGATCGGCCCCGACCTCAACGCCCCGCAGAGCGTCACGTCCTACCGCACCGAGGCCTGGATCAAGTCCTACGTGAAGGCGCCCTCGAAGGTCCGCTACACCGAGATGCCAGACCACCAGGACCTCACGGACGCCCAGCTCGACGACCTCTACCGCTACTTCAAGCTGAAGGCGACGCAGCCCGAGAAAGGCTGGTAGACCTTTCTAGACGTTGAAGGAGACGCCGCAGGAGCAGGTGGACTTGGCCAGCGGGTTGCGGATGGTGAACTTGGCTTCCATGAGCGTCTCGTGGAAGTCCACCTCGGAGCCGCCCACGAAGAAGTCGGAGCGCGGATCGACCACGGCCTTGGCGCCGTGGCCCTCGAAGACGACGTCGTCGGTCTTCACGGCGTCGGCCAGCTCGAAGGAGTAGTTCATCCCGGAGCAGCCGCCGGCGCCCACCTTCACGCGCAGGATGGGCTGCGGCTTGCCCTGCGCCCTGGCGAGCGCCTGGATCTTGGCGGCGGCCTTCGCGGTGAGCGTGACCATGCGGGCTCTTAGAACTGCTTGGACTTGCCGCAGCCGCAGGAGCTCTTCTCGACCGGGTTCTTGATCTTGAAGCCGGAGCTCATGGGGTCTTCGCTGTAGTCGATCGTGGCCTCGCCCAGGTACTGGAGGCTGTTGTTGTCGACGACCACGTCGAAGCCGCCCTGCGGCAGGACGGTATCGTTGTCGCGCTTCTCGTCGAAGCCCAGGGCGTACTCGAAACCGGCGCAGCCGGAGGGCTTGAGCATCACGCGCAGGGCCTTGCCCTTGGCGCTCTCTTCGGCGGCGAAAAAGGACTGGACCTTCTCTTGGGCCTTCGGCGTCAGCGTCAGCATTGCGGGAACCTCCGGACGGCGGATATGGACATTATACCGGGTCCCGCCGACGAGCGTCAACGCGAACGAGTTAACAAGTGAGCCTGACACCCTTGTTAACTAAGCGCTCTTCGTCTTCGTTTCGCGGCGGGCTTCCTTGGTCTCGCCGCCGTCGCTGCACTGCGAGAACGGCTTGGCGTTGCCCGACGCCTGCTGGACTTGGGCGCCCTGGGTTTGCCCGCCGCCCGAGAGGGAGGCCAGACGCGCCTGGATCTGCTCGTTGCTGCCGGGCTGGGAGCCGCCGCCGCTGCCCGGGAAGAACTCGTAGAGCGCCTGGCCCTCGAGCCCGGAGTTGCCGCCCTTGGGGTCCTGGCCCAGCTGCTTGATGCAGGCCAGCGAGGCCTCGCCGAACTTGTTGCGGTCGCCCGGACCCTTATCGCCGGCGATGCCCCAGATCGTCTTGCCGTTGGCGCTGATCTTGACGAGGTCGCCGAGCTGGACTTGCTGCAGCTCGGAGTAGCACTTCCAGCCTTCCTGGAGCGGCAGCACGACGTAGCAGATGGAATTAGCGTCGAGCGCCTTGCCGCCCACCATGAGCGAGGTCTTCTCGCTGTGCGTGGCCGAGTCGGCGTGCCCGCCCTGCGCGCCGTCGGAGTCGGCGGCCATCGGCGCCATGATGCCGATCCCGGGGCCTTGCGGTGCCCCCGCGCCCATGCGGCCGCTGCCGTCGTCGACGACGGAATGCCCCTGCGTCGACGTCCCTTGGTTGCCGGGGTGGAAGACGGGGAAACCGGCGCGGGCCGGCGCGGCGAGGGTGGAGGAGAGGAGCAGGGCGAGTATGTTCTTCATGCCCGCAGTATGAGGCCGAGTGGGCCCGGGCGCCCTGGGACTTAGGTCCTATTTACTGATTTCTTAATTGGAGCCGTCCGACGGGGCATCCTTGACCTGATCGTCGGACGAGCCGCTCTTGTCCTCGCCGGGGAGGACGGCGCTCTGGCGCGTGCGCTGCCAGTCGGCGGGAGCGTCGGCGAGGAACTGGGATCGCTCCTGCTCCTGCTGCGCCACGAAGTCCTTCCAGCGCCGGTCGCGCGCGCCGAAGAACTCGTCCAGCTTCTGGCGTTGCTGGCTTTCGAAGGAGCCGAGCACGTTGCCCTGCATCTTCTCGAAGTCGGAGATGGCGGCGTCGCGGTCGCCCGGGGCGATGGAGGAGAGGGAATCGAAGAAGTCGAGCATCTGGCGCGACATCCGGATCTCGAAGACGCGGCGCTCGTCGCGCACCTTGGTCCAAAAGCTGTTCCAGGTGTCGGACTCCTTGGCCATGAAGTCCATGCGCGACTTGTGCGCGTCGTTGAGCTTGGCGATGCGCCGCTTCACGTACGCCTCGAAGCGCTTCTTGTCGACGGTGGAGGTCTTGAGCTGCTCGATCAGGGCGCTGCCCTGAGGGGCATCGACGCTCTGGGGCGGCTGCTTCTTGCCCGCGAAGGCCAGCGCGGGGGCGGCCAGCAGCAGGGCGGCGGCGAAAAACGGCGTTCTTTCCATGATTTTCTTCCTCGCGCGTGATTATGGAAGGTGGGCCCCAAAAGTCAAGGCCCGCGCCGTTTCCGGCGCGGGCCTTTGCAACGGGACGTCGCGGCGAGCTAGCGGCCGCGGATGAGGCTGATGAGCTTGCCGATGCCCTTGAACGTCAGGCGGAACGGCAGGGTAGCCAGCTTGATGCTCCATTCGAAGGGCAGCAGGGCGAGGTCGAGGGCGCGCTCCAGCGCCGACACTGGCTTGGCCAACGGGCTCGTCATCCGGTCCTGGAACAGGGCCGTGCGATACCAGTGCATCGTCGCCGGGACCGTGATGCCGGCGAAGAGCGCCACCCATGGCCAGATGCCCTGCAGCCCTGCGAACGCCGGGAACGGCGAGGGGATGCCGAACGGCAGGCCGCCGTAGAAGAGGAACTTCGCGCCCATCAGGCCGATCAGGCCGACGAACGAGGAGAATGCGGCGTTGAAGGCGGCCGCGTTGGCGTAGTCGGCCGCAGCCTTTTCCTGCACGACGACGTCGAAGAGGCTGTCGTTCTTCAGCGAGGCCACGACCTGCAGGCCGCCGAAGAGCAGGAAGGCCACGGCTCCCACCACGACGTGGGCCGGAAAGGCGAGGGCGACCGTGCTCATCGTCAAGCTCAGGCCCAGCATCGGCTTCCACATCGCGACCACGGCGCTGCCGCCGATGATGGCCGCCAAGGCCAGCGGATTGGCCAGGACGGCGGCGACCGGCGACAGGAAGGGCACCATGCTGATCAGCGGAGCTATGTAGGGCAACTGCAGGGCCAGCACCGTCGAGCCCATCAGCAGCAGGGAGAGCGCTCCAATCTTCAGCCACTTGATCGTCTTCCGGCGCGTGGCCTCGACCAGCGCCTTGTCGTCGCCGGCATGCTTGGCGGCGAGCTCGGCCGCCTGCTGGTTGACGAACTTGCCGGCGAAGAGCCCGCCGAAGCTGAACAGGCCGGACATCAGGCCCATGACCGGTCCGGCGATGGACGGATCGGCTCCCAGGAGGCTGGCGGCGGCGTGGCCGAAGAGCGGCGAGATCATGCTGTAGACGAGCATGTTGAACAGAATGAAGATGTTCGTGATGGCCGTCGAGGCGCGCAGCACCGGGTCGTGCATGACGACCTCGTAGCCGCGGATGACCGAGCGGCCGAAGTTCCTGAAGACGGCCAGCGCCGAGGCGAGCACTCCGGCCGACGTGTCCGGGTTGTTCTTCTTGTAGGCCTCGATGCGGGCGGCATCGGCCTCGGCCGGTATACTAACGCCCCCGACCGAAACCATTCGCACCTTGATCTTGCCTTCCGAGAACGACGGCATCGGGATCTTGACGCCCATGATCGACAGCATCGCCATGAGGTAGAAGAACGGAGCGAGCACCATATTGCGGTCGGCGGAGCCCCAGAAGCGAGAGAGGGCCGTGGAGCCGTTCTGGACGAGGTCGGAGGCGACCTCGGACCAGCTCTGCTTGCGGCCGCGCAGGTTCTCGATGGCGTTCTGGTCCTTGCCCTTGATCGCCGGGATGACGGAGCGCTCGGCCACGGAGGCCGCGCCCTGGAAGCCGCGGAAGATCGTCATCGTCGTATAGAGCAACGCGGGCGTCATCGCGCCCATGAAGGCCAGGCCGCCAACGGTAAATGCGGCCGTGGCGCTGAGGCCGATGAGGCCCAGGTAGGCGAACTTGAGCTTGGTGCGGTTGACGACCAGCGGAGCCAACTGCCGGCCGACGATGCTGGCCAGCGAGCCCATGATCGCCAAGTCGGCCATCATGGCCATGGAGCCGAAGTGCTGCTGCAGGTAGATCGGCAGCGAGGAGGCGGAGAGACCCTCGTAGCCCGCCTGGTTGTAGTTGACGGCCTGGATGTACGCGGAATCGGTCCTCTTGGCCTTGGCCGCCGCTTCGTCATCCTGCGGGCCCTTGGGCGCCGGAGCGAGTCCCGAGCCGTTGTCGGAGGAAGCGGAGCCGGAGACGGAGGGGACGTCCTCGACGTTCTTGGAGCGGAACAGGCGCCCCAGGCCGCGGAAGCCCCGGTTGATCGCCTTGGTATCGGCGAGCGTGGACTCGGAGACCTGGCCCGTGGCGGCGGACTGCTTGGCCGCTTCGACGCCGGCGGTGTCGGCGGCGGAGCCGCCCTGAGCGGCGGTCTCGACGGAGCCGGTCGCGGACGTCTCGATCACGCCGACTGGAGCCGACGCGCCCGCGCCCAGATCGGTCTGAACGGACGCTCCGCCGATGTTCTCCGCGCCCGGGACGGCGACGGCGCCCGGCACGGCGACGACGCCGAGGGCCGGGATGGATCCAGGAGTGCCTTCGCCGTTGATGGACTTGCCGGCGGCGGCATAAGCGTCGAGGCCGGGCGTCAGCAAGACGACGGCCAGGGCGAGGATCGTAGCGGTCAGGCGTTGGAGCGTTTTCATTCTGGGGATATTTTCGCCGGAATCCGCCTCCGTCCCAAGGGTCCTTGGGGCCTGCGGGTCTAGGCCCTCCGACGGGCCGGAGGGCCTACGCGGCCTAGGGGAGAGGATGACGTCTAGAGTTTACTTGCAGCGTAAGACGGGAATTCTTATCATGTCCGTCGTCGGAGAAATCGCTTTGGCACACCATTCTACCGCCGCACGGAGAACCTCATGGCCTTCACCCGTGAATCCGCGCCCCTGCATGTCATGAACGGCAAGAACGAGCACCCCGCCGCGCCCGCGCCCCAGACGCCCAAGGTCTCGGACTATTTCGGCTGCAACGTCTTCGGCTCGGAGACGATGAAGTTGCTCCTTCCTAAAGAGACCTACCGCCGCGTCCAGGACGCCATCCAGCACGGCAAGCGCTTCGATCTCGAGGTGGCCAACACGGTCGCCTCCGCCATGAAGACGTGGGCCATCAGCAAGGGCGCCACGCACTACTGCCACTGGTTCCAGCCCATGACGGGCGCCACGGCC
>CAZZGQ010000114.1:0-5462 GCA_964653765.1 uncultured Elusimicrobia bacterium
CCTGTCGCAGGCCGAGCTCGCCTGGGCGCCCCAGGACGTCTGGGCCGGGCACGCCTTGCTCGCGCGCCTGAAGAGCCACGCGGCGGAGTACGACGTCTCGCTGATGGGCGGCAAGGTCGCCGCTTCCTCGGGCAGCTGGATCGCCGGGGGGGACTTCGCCGGCAACTTCTTCGACGGCACGCTGCACGGCGAGTGGTCGTACACGGACCTGAAGACGCGCACGCCGTACTGGAGAGCGGACCTGGGCTACGACTATGTGTTCCCCACGGAGACCCGTTTCGCTCCGCTGCGCGACGCCAACGTCGTCGCGGAGTACTATCACAGCGGCTCGGGACAGCTCGATCCCGCGCGCTACGACTTCTCTCGCCTTCTGACGGGCCAGGAGGTGACGCTGGCCCAGGACTATCTCGGGCTGACGTACTCGAAGGACCTCGTGCCGCTGCTCAAGCTCGAGCTCGTCCTGCTTCAGAACCTCGACGACGGCTCCCAGTTCTTCAGTCCCGACGCGCAGTGGAACGCGCTTCCCAACTTCTACCTGACGGCGGGGCTGCAGCGCTTCGGCGGACCGCGGCGCACGGAGTTCGGGCGGCCGGCGAACCTGGCGTTCCTGCAGACGCAGTACTACTTCTGAGTTATCCACGGACTGGGCATATGACCAGTTAGTGGATAACTTCCTTCGGAGAAGCCGCCGCGGCCGCCTTCCGGCGCAGGTCCGCCGAAGGATCTTTCTTGTCCAGGCTCTTCAGCGCGGCGATGAAACGGCGCCAGTCGCCGCCGTTCCGCTTGAAGAAGGCGTCGAAGGGCAGGTCCGAGTGGTAGACGCGGTTGGCGGTCACCACGGCGTTGTTGAGCTTGCCCGGATTGAAGCCCAGCTTCTGAAGGCGCGCCTGCGCCTGATCGAACAAGGGCTGGCGGCGCGCCAGCTTCTCCTGGTCGCTGGCCCGGCTCGAATAGAGAGCGTGCAGCTCGTCATAGAGCTCGCCGAAGACGTCCTCGGCCGCCTGCTCGTCGGCCAGCTCCTTTCGATAGTCGGCCAGCTCGCGCGAATCGGGACCGAAGCGCTGGGCCAGGTACTGCTGCGCGCCGCGCCGGCCCACGAAGTCGGCCAGCGCCTCGTTGAACTCCATGCGGCTCTTGAAGTAGACGGTGCCGTGCGTGAACTCGTGGATCAGCAGCGCGGCCAGCGCGCCGGTCGAGAAGTCGAGCGCGGAGGAAGGCAGCGGGTCCGAGAAAGGCAGCGGCGTCTTGTACGCCGCCGCGCCCGAGACCGCGGCGTCGAGGTTCTCCTCGCGCTCGAGGCGATCACGCTCGCGCAGCGCCTTCTTCTTGTCGAAGTAGCCCTTGTACGGGAAGCTGCCGGCGATGGGGAACCACCACTCGTGCGGCGCCAAGGCCGTGCGCGGGCTCGCCGACACGAGATAGGTCACGGCCGGCCGGCCGATCATCACGTACGTGCTGAAGTCGGAGCTCTTCTTGAGGCCCATCGCCTGGAAGGCGAAGCGCCGCGCGGACTCCGCCGTCTCGAGCTTGGCCCGCAGCTCCGGCGGCATCTTCGGGTCCTTCAGCGCCTTCTCGATGCTGCGCCGATGGGCCAACATCTCGGCGTGGTTGGCCGCCGCCTCCATCACGTACCACGGCGAGCACGCCGCACCGAAGACGGCGACAAAAACGAGCGCCAACGAGCGGACGATCGCCCGTGCTCTACTGTGTCCGGACACAGTAGAGCACGCTCAAGCCGGCTCGACCCACTTGCCGTGAGCCTTGATGAGGTCGATCAGCGCCTGGTCGGCCTGGGCGGTGGGGATGCCCTTCTTGACGACTTCCTTGCCGACGTAGAGGTTGATCATGTCGGGAGCGCCGCCGACGTAGCCGAAGTCGGCGTCGGCCATCTCGCCGGGACCGTTGACGATGCAGCCCATGATGGCGATCTTCACGCCCTTGAGGTGGCCCGTCTTGCTGCGGATGCGCTCCGTCGTGGACTGCAGATCGAAGAGGGTGCGGCCGCAGGAAGGGCAGGACACGTACTCCGTCTTGACCACGCGCACGCCGGCGCCCTGGAGGATGTTGTAGGTCAGCTCGAGCTGCCGCGGCAGCGGCAGCGAGCTCCGTATTTCCACGCTGTCGCCCACTCCATCGCACAGCAGGCTTCCGATCAAGACCGAAGCCTTCAAGATGCGCTCTTCGCCGTTCTCGATCGGCGGCACGACGATGTGGATCGGGCTGTTGCCGGCCTGGGCGGCCAGCAGCCGGTATTCCTGCAGGAGCTTCGTCGTGTCCGTCCCGCGCAACGAGAGCGCGGCGAGCACGCCCTTCTCGCGGCAGGCGGCGTCGGCGCGCAGCGCTTCCTCGGCGGAAGCGGCTTCGATCAGGAGGGGCTTGTCCTTGGCGGCGGCGAGCAAGGCGGCGGGAGGAACGCCCTTCCAGGCCACGGCGTCGGCGGCGGGGAGCACGGCGGCGGCGAGCTCGGCCTGGCCGTCGACGCGGGCCAAGAAGGCCAACCGGGAGGTCTCGGACGACATGCGCGCCACCACGGTCTTGAACTTGGCGGCGTCGGCCTCGGACTTCACGTCGTAGGCGATGATCTCGGGATCGATGCTCTTGCCCTGCTTGAGCTGGGCCTCGAGGTCGGCGAGCAGCGCTTCGGCGTTCGCCGAACCCGACGCGAAAACACGGATCAGCTGGCTGCCGCCGAGAACGAAGGGCCCCACTTTGAAAGCACGGGCCTTTCTGCGGCTATACGAATAGAAATCGGCGCAGTGCGCCAGTCCCGAGGTTCCTGGCCGAACCGGCTCGTCCCAGCGATTCTGATACGGTTCGGCCAGGGCCTGGCAGACGGGCACCTCGAGCTCCGGGTCCTCAGTGAGCGAGACGCGGATCGTGTCGCCGATGCCGTCGGCCATCAGCGAGCCGATGCCGATGGCGCTCTTGATGCGGCCATCCTCGCCGCCCCCGGCCTCGGTGACGCCGAGGTGGAAGGGGTAGTCCATGCCGAGCTCGGCCATGCGGGCCGCCAGCAGCCGGTACGCCTCGATCATCACCTTCGGGTTGGACGACTTCATCGAGATGATGATGTCGCGGTAGTCGTTCTTCTCGCAGATGCGCACGAACTCGAGCGACGACTCCACCATGCCGAGCGGGCTGTCGCCGTAGCGGTTCATGATGCGGTCGGAAAGGGAGCCGTGATTGGTGCCGATGCGCAGTGCGCGCTTCAGCGCGCGCAATTTCAAGACGAGCGGAGTGAAGCGCTCTTCGATTCGGCGCAGCTCGGCCTCATACTCCGTGTCCGTATACTCCTTGATCGCAAAGCGCTTCGTGTCGACGAAATTGCCGGGATTGATCCGTACTTTTTCAACGAAGTCGGCCGCCTCCATCGCCGCGGCGGGGGCGAAGTGGATGTCGGCGACGAGCGGCGTCTTCGAGAAGCCCTTGTCGTCCAAGCCCTTGCGGATCTTTCCGAGCGCGCGCGCGTCGTTGACCGTGGGGGCCGTGATGCGCACGATCTCGCAGCCGGCCTCGATCATCTTGATCGACTGGGCGATCGTGGCCTCGACGTTCAGCGTGTCCGTCGTCGTCATCGACTGGACGCGGATGGGATTGTCGCCGCCCACGCCGACCGAGCCCACCATCACTTGGCGCGTCTTGCGCCGATGGAAAGAGAAGAGGTCGGGGCAATACTTCAGGGGGGCGAGCGTCTCGGTCGTCATGGAAGACCGATTATAGCAGTTTCAGAAGAGGGGGTGGCCCCAGCGGCCCTCGGTCACTTCCCAGTCGAAGGGATGCCGGACGTCCGTGAGCTCCACGTAGACGTCCTGCCCCGCGTGCACGGCCACGTGGAAGCGGTGATGGCCGTCGTCGACGCCGACGATGGGAGGAGAGGCGGTGGGGTCGTAGAAGGCGCGGATCGGGTCTCCCTTCGTCAGCAGCGTCATGCGGCCGCCCTCGAGGTAGCCGTGGTACTTGGCCAAGGCGGGCAGGCGGTCCTGGGTGGGCCGGAAGAGCACGCCGCCGCCCCGCGGGCGCAGGAGGACGATCGGGTTGCCGTCGGCCGACCAGCGGACGACCGGCACGGCATCGGCGCCCGGGACCAGGAGCCGCCAGCCGTCCGCCGTCTTCTCCACCCAGCCCGAGCCGCGCCAGCGCGCGCGGGGCCGGCGGGCCAGCGGATGGGCGAGGCGCTCCCAGACCGTCTCGGCGGGCGGCGCGGAGGCGGGTCCGCGGCCGACGAACAGAGCGTCGAGCTCCGCCTTGGCCCGGTCGACGGCGGCCTCGTAGCGCGCCTGCTCCTCGGGCCCGATCGCCCAGACGCCTCGCCGCAGGCCGGTCTCGATCGGCGCGGCGAGGGCCGCGGCGGCCGTCAAAGGCGCGGGCCCGGCCGGCGCCGCGTCAGGGACCTCCGACGGCGGCGCGGCGGCGGCAGAGACGGGAGCCAGCGCGGCCGCCGCCGGGATCTCCGTGACGCGCGGCGGCTGGACGACGTCCGCCCCCCGGGCGAAGGCGGCCAGGGCCGGGAACAGCGCGACGGCGAGGGAGCAGCTTCTCATGCCTCCAGGATAAGCCGGGCGGCGGACCCCGTCCTGGGCCCTTGGGTCCCGGTTCGTCTAGGACTTGCGCGGACCACGCAGATATCGCACGATCATGCGCGTGAAAGGCATCCGGGTGAAGGTCGGATGGGACGGGGCGCTCTACGTCGACGGCGGACGCCTCGCCGAGAACGGCTTCAAGACGTTCGTGGACAGCGCGAGAGAGGAAGGCGCCGCGCTGATCATGTACCGCGAGGGCGTCGGTCTCGATCCGTCCGAGGAGCAGCGCGCCTCGATCGACCGCCTGAAGGCCACGGGGCTGGAGCTGATCCATCCCGTCGACGCGCCGCCCGAATGGGGGCCGCTGCAGTCCTTCGAGATCGAGCTTACGCCCAGCCGCTTCCGGCTCTCGGCCGAGCGAGGCAAGGACATGCTCTTCGCCTACGCGCCGCAGCCGCAGGAGAAGCCGCTGGCGTACGTCTTCAAGGGCGTGGGCGACAGCGCCCTGCAAAACCTCGACCTCATGATCAGCTCCAATCGCGTCGTCGAGAGCAAGCCGCACGAGCCCGACCGCGCCTTCTGCGACGAGACGCTCGCCCAGCGCGGCCTCCACGTGCGCTTCTCGTACGGCCCGCGCAGGATCTGGCAGGCTTGGTACGAAGGCGACGCCCTGCCGCGCCACCTCGAGAACCTCTACCTCGGCTGCCGCTCTCTGGGCTTGCACGTCGTCAAGACGGCCGCCGGCGAAGGCGAGCTCCCTCCCGGCCGCGCTTAACTTAACGGCGGGCAGCCTTAAGATTTAAGTTAGTAACTTAAATCTTAAGGCTGCCCGCCGTTAAGTTAGGCCTTTCTTGTAGTCGGGCTCGTTGAGGCGGCCGGCGTCGGGGCTGATGCCGAGCTTGGCGCAGGCGTCGATCGTCAGGCGCTGGCCCCAGAAGGTCT
>CAZZGQ010000114.1:5562-9395 GCA_964653765.1 uncultured Elusimicrobia bacterium
CTGATGCCGAGCTTGGCGCAGGCGTCGATCGTCAGGCGCTGGCCCCAGAAGGTCTGGCCCAGCCACGCGGCGTCGCGCGGCAAGCCGAGATCGCCCACCTCGACCAGCGGCACGCCGATCGCCGACAGATACTTGCGCGCCTCCTTCCAGCGCGGCTCGTCGGCGGCGGCAAAGCCGAGCGCGACGGCGCCGCGGGAGACCGACAGGCGCGGGCCGTGCAGGAACTCCTCGAGGCCGAAAGAGCGGGCGCGCAGGTAAGGCGCCTCCTGAAGTTTGAGCGCGATCTCGCGCGCCACCCATTCTCGCTCGAGGTCGCCCAGCAGGATCACGTCGGTGTCGCGGGCGAAAGAGGGGAAAGCCGGGCCGGAGCTCGCCGCCGCCGCGCAGGCGCGGCGCAGGCCGTCGCGCAGGGTCTCGTCGCCGGTCCACTTGCATAGCCAGGCCATCGTCGTCGTGAAGGACTTCGTGAACGCCAGGGCGTCCTCGAGCTCGCAGCAATCGATGCGGTGGTCGAGCGGCGCGGGCCAGGACGCGCCCTTGCCCGTGATCGCCACGGCGACCGCCCCGGCCTCGCGCGCCTTTCGCGCCGCCTCGACGGTGAACGAGTCGCCGCCGCGGTGAGAGAGCAGGACGACGACGTCGCCGCGGCCCACGGCCTGCGGCAGCTTGCAGAAGTCGAAGCTGTGCACGGCGTCGGCGCGGGGCGAGACCAGGCGCTTCCAGAGCACGCGCGCGATCTCCGCGGCGTGCCGGCTCGTGCCGACGCCCACGAAATGGATCGGAGGGCGGCGCAACCCGGCCATCCACGCCGGCTCCGGCGCGCTGAGGATCGCCTCGATGAGGCCGGGTTGTTGCGAGAAGCTCGTCTCGTAGCGGGAAGGCGCGGTGGTCATGGTCACGTCCAATCTAATACAATTTCCGAGATGAACGGCTCAACTCCGCCGCCGACGCTGGGCATCCGCCACGTCGCGCTGAGAGTCTCCGACGTCGAGCGCTCGGAACGGTTCTACTGCGACGTCCTGGGCTACCGCGTCGAATGGCGGCCCGATCCCGACAACCTCTATCTCACGCGCGACGGCGACAACCTCGCCCTCCACAAGGACGCCGTGGGCGCCGGCGGGCCCCTGGATCACTTCGGCATCATGCTCAAGAAGGCCGACGACGTCGACGCCTGGGCGGCGCACCTGAAGGCGCACGGGGTGAAGCTGATCAAGGAGCCCAAGACCCACCGCGACGGAGCGCGCTCCTTCTATACGCAGGATCCGGATGGCGTCACGATCCAGTTCATCCACCACCCCCCGATCGCCGGCTAGCCTCTACCTCGCCGGACCCTGGCTCGACGGCCTGCTGATCGGCGGCGCCTCCATCGCGGTCTACGCGGCGTTCCGCCTGCTGCGGGCCCCGGGGGGAGAGTCGGTGGACGCGTTCTCCATCTTCTCCCTGGCCTGGCTCATCAACGGCGCCCATTTCTCCGCCACGAGCTGGCGCCTCTACAGCCGCTGGGAGAACGTCCGACGCTATCCCGTCACCGCCGCGATCGTGCCGCTGCTCATGGCCGCCGCCGTGGCGTTCTGCCTGCGCCGGCCCGAGGCCACGCTGCCGTACTTCGTGAAGCTCTACCTGCTCTGGTCGGCCTACCACTACAGCGGACAGACCTGCGGCGTCACGCGGCTCTACGCCCGGCGCGCGGGCGTCTCGCTGTCGGCGTGGGAGCGCAAGGCCCTGTCCGGCTTCGTGTTCGGGACGTTCGTGGCCGCCACGGCGCGGCTCGAAGCGCGCCTGGGCTGGCAGCCGATGATGGGCGTGGCGATGCCGTCGCTGGGCCTGCCCGGCTTTCTGGCCCCGGCGTCCCTGGCCGTCGCCTGGATCTGCGGGCTCGTCTTCCTCGCCGGCGCGGCGCGCCGGGCCTGGACGAGACGCGAGCCTCTTCCCTGGATCGCCTTCGTGCCGGCGGCGGCGCAGTACGTCTGGTTCGTGCAAGGCACCGGCCCCCGGGCGGGCGCTTTCTTCGCCCTCGTGCCGCTCTTCCACGGCCTGCAGTATCTCCTGGTCGCCTGGCATGCGCGGCGCCGCGAGAGCGAGCTCGGCACGGCCGGGTGGCTGGCCGTCAACGCCGCCGGGCACTTCGTCCTCTTCGCCGGGCTGCCGGCGCTGGCCGCCCTGGCTTTCGGCTGCCCGTACGCGGCGGCGCTGCCCGCCGTGTCCGCCGCCGTGCAGATCCACCACTTCTTCGTCGACGGCGTGATCTGGAAGCTGCGCGAGCCGGCGGTGGCGAGCGCGCTGCTGGCCGCCCCGGAGGCCGCGTGAGGCCAGCGCTCCTCGCGGCGTCGCTGCTCGTCGCGGCGGCCTCGGCGCGGGCGGCCTACGCCCCGCGCGTCGTCCTGCAGACCGACGCGGGCGACGTCGTCGTGGCGCTCGATCCGTCGGCGGCGCCGCGCCACGTGAAGCGCACGCTGGCCCTGGTCCGCGCGGGCTCCTACGACGCCACCGCCGTGCGCAAGCTGGCGGACGAGTATGTCGCGCTGTCGCCCGCTCGGGCCGGGGGCCAGCGCCCGCTGCCGCCCGAGCCGAGCGCCCTGCATCATATCTACGGCACCGTCACCGTCGCGCGCTCCGCGGCCTCGCCCGATCCGACGGACACGTCGCTGGCCATCCTTCTCGCGGCGGCTCCGTCGATGGACGGCCGCTTCACGGCGATCGGCCGCGTCGAGAGCGGCTTCGACGTCCTCGACGCGCTGCGCTCGCAGCCGCGCGGCGCGGACGGACGCCCGCTGCGGAGCGTCGCGATCCGGCGCGCCCTGGCGCTCGAGACGCCGACGGAGCTGGCCGCCTACGCGCCTCGCCCGCTCGACCGCTCGTTCTTGCCGCGCGGGCCATCGGCCGTGGAGAAGCCGGGAGCGTGGCTCGCCGTCATGCTGGCCGGCGCGGCGGGCTTCTTCCTCGTCATCGCTTCTGGACGAATGCGCGCCGCCTGGGCGCCGCTGCTCGTCGTCCTCGTCGGCTTCTTCGGCGCCTTTTTGGGCTACGCTCCATCGGCGCAGAGCTCGTCGTGGCTGGGCCTCGCGCTATTGGCGGGAGCGCTCGCCGTGTTCCGCCTGATGAGCATGTTCGAGGCTGCGTCGCGGTGAGTTATCCACAAATTTCCAGCGCTGAAAATTTGGGGATAACCCTGGCGGCCTAGCGGGCCGCGTCTAGTCGAGGGAGACGACGCGCGTGCCCGCCAGCAGGTCGTGCCAGCCGCGGCCGTCCTTTTCCCAGAGGCCCCAGAGGTAGCCGAGGCCCGCGCAGTAGCCGGAGAGCACCGAGAACGCCGCGCGGCGCGAGCGGTCTTTCTTGTCGAGCGGCTTGCCGTCGACCCGCTGGACCGACAGCTTCATGATCTTGCCGCCCGGCATCGTGCCGTCGAGCCACTTCAGGGTGAAGATGCCGTAGAGGAACCAGGTCAGCGGCCACGCCCACGGCCAACGGGAGCCGTCGTCCTCGTCGTCGTTCGAGTCGGCTTTGGCGAGCGTGCGCTGGCCGTTGGCGTCCTTGACGCGGATGCCCTTGTCGTCGAGGCGCAGTTCCTTGCCGCCGCCGCCCACGACGATGCCGTTGTCGTCCATCACGACCTTGCCGAGCTTGCTCTCGACGCGGATCCCGTTGTCGTCCATCTTGATCGTTCCGCTGGCGGCGTTCTTCACGGCCTGCACGGCCCCGGCTTCGAGCGCCGCTTTCACGGCCGTCTTCTCGCGGTCGCGGCGCGAATGGTGGTGCTTGGAGAAGACCGCGCCCACGATCATGCCGCAAAGCGCGAGATCGATGAGCAGCGCCAACGCGCGCCGCGCGATGGA
>CAZZGQ010000115.1:0-9388 GCA_964653765.1 uncultured Elusimicrobia bacterium
GAGGCGCTGCAGCGGGGCTTCCGCGACCTGGTCTTCGTCGAGCACCCCAGCCCGGGCAGCGACGCCATCGTCCTGGTGAGCCAGATCCGCCAGCTCCACCCCAAGACGGCCGTCGTCGTCGTGACTCCCGGGGCCGACGACGCCCGCGCCGTGGCCCTGATGAAGAGCGGGGCGCTCGACTACCTGCGCTATCCCGATCTGCGCTCCTTCGACGCCTCGCGGCTGCTGCGCCGCGTGGTGGAGCTGCGCTATCTGGTGGACCAGAACGTGGAGCTGCAGCAGGTCAACCAGATGAAGAACGAGTTCATCGCCAACGTCTCCCACGAGCTGCGCACGCCCCTTTCCGTCATCATCGGCTTCGCCGAGAACCTCAAGACCGGCGGCCTCGGGCCGGTGGCGCCGCCGCAGCTGCGCGCCCTCGAGTCCATCACCGGGCGCGCCGAGGAGCTGCTGCGCACCCTCAACCAGATCCTGCGCATCGGAGAAGGCCAGCAGCGCCTGATGCTCAAGCCGCTGGACCTGCGCGGCCTGGCCGTCGAGGTCGCCGGCCTGCCGTCCCGCGAGGCCCGCCGCAAGAACATCCGCGTCGAGACGGCGCTGCCCCCCGAGCCGGTCTGGGTGCGCGGCGACGTCGAGAAGCTCACCATCGTCATCGAGAACCTGCTCTCCAACGCGGTCAAGTTCGGCCCCGCCGGCTCGGTCGTCACCCTGTCGATCGGGGCGGCGGACCAGCGGGCCACGATCTCCGTCTCCGACAGCGGGCCGGGCGTGCCGCAAGAGATGCTGCCGCGCCTCTTCGAGCCGCTGGGCGCCGCCGCCCACGGGCCGACGCGCGAGCACGGCGGCCTGGGCCTGGGGCTGCCGCTCTCCAAGCGCATCGTCGAGCAGCACCAAGGCCGGCTGTGGCTGGAGTCGCTCGAGCGGCGGGGCTGCACCGCGTTCGTCTCGCTGCCCCTGGCCCTTCCCGACAGCCCGGTCCTGGCGGTGCCGGGCGGCCCGGGCATGGAGCGCAAGCGCGTCCTCCTGGTGGACGACAATCCCGAGGTCATCGACGTGCTGCTGCTCTTCATGTCCTCGATGAGCGACAACCTCGAGCTCGACACGGCGCGCTCCGGCCTCGAGGCGATCGAGCGGATCAAGGCGCGCAAGCCGGACCTCATCATCCTCGACATCATGATGCCCGGCATGGACGGCTACGAGGTCCTCGACCGCCTGCGCCGGGCTCCCGGCACGACCGCCCTGCCCGTCCTGGTCATCACCGGCTATCCTGAGGCCGCCGAGAAGGCCAAGACGCAAGGCGCCCACGACGTCCTGCTCAAGCCGCTGGAACGCAAGGCGTTCTGCGACAAGATCGAGCAGCTCTTGCGGGCCTCGCCGCAAGCCAAGGCCCAGCCGTAGCTTGGCGCAGGGCCCAGCCCGCCGGGCCGAAAGCCTCAGGCGCGAGCGGCGTCGGAGAGCTATCTTTTCGATGTGAGACGCCGTTCTTTGCTCGCCGCCCTGCTCGTCGCGCTGGCATCGGCGGCCGCTCAAGCGGCGGAGAACGGCTCGCTCTGCGCCGAGGCCGCGAAGCTCGACGCCGACAGGGCCCAGGTGATCGAGCACTACAAGGGTGCGCCGTACATGGTGAAGCCGAGCCTGGCGGACATCCTTCACGCCTATCTCTTCGCCGCCTTCCTCGCCTACGACGCCCGCCACGGCCTCGACGAGATCGGCGTGGGCATCCGTACCGTCTCCGCCCACGACGACGTGGACGTCGAAACGAAAGTCTACGACCTTCCGGACGGCCTGCGCTGCACGGCCACCGGCACGCTCGAGCGGTCGGGAAGTTGGGTCCGCCCGCGGATCACCGGCTCCTGCGCCTCACCCGACGGCTCGGGCGCCTTCGAGCTCGAGATCTTTTCGCCCAAGTGCCCCTAAAGCCTCACCAGCGATAAGTAACGCCCAGGCTCACGCCCTCGCGTCCGGTCTGTCCGCGCCCGCGGCGGCGCGAGTAGTCCGTCCGCAGCGCCCAGTGCTCGCCCAAAGCCCACGCGGCGCCGAAGCCGTACATCGCCACGAGCCTGTTGTCGAGCATGTTCAGGCGCGTGCCGGCGGCGGTGAGGGTCAGGGGACCTTGCCTGTGCGAGAGAGTGGCCGCCAGCCAGTTGTTGGGCCAGCCGGCCAACGGCAGGAAGTTGCCTGGGTAGTCGATGTTGTCCTTGAATATGACCTCGGCCTGGTTGACCAGCACGCGGTTGTAGCGATCAAAACCCAGCTCCAGCCCCACCGACGTGCGCTCGCGCCAAGTCTCGGCGAGGAAGAAGTGCCAGACGTTCTCCACGAGCACGAGGATGCTGTTGGCGCGCTCTAGATGGTTGTTGATGTTATCGTAGCGCCCGCCGAGACTCGTCACCCACGTCCGATCCAGGCTCTCGGGTGAAGGCGCCGGTCCGCTCGATTCCCAGACGACGGGCGCCAGCTCCGGATGCTCCGGGCCCAGCGTCGTGCCGTAGAACGTGAAGCGCGCCTCGCCGCCGGCGAGATGATACTCGGCCCGCTGGGCGTTGGGCGGAGCGGTGCCGATCCAGCCCGCGATCGTGCCGTGGAAGAGCTCGCGCGTCAATCGAGCGACGTATTCCTCCTCGGTGCCGCGGAAGCCGTCTTGCAGGCGGAACGTGCGCGCCTGCGCCGAGATCCTATAGCGGTCCTTGTCGAACGTCGTGCCGCCTTCCAGGCGACTCATATAGCCGCCCCCGGAAAGACTCGTCGCCCCCCAGGCATCCGCCCAAGGCTTGGCCTGGGCGCGGCCGGCGCAAACCAGCGCGACGAAGGCGAAGAAGAGCCTGATCATAGCGGCAAGCTGCAGCCGAAGCGCTTGCAGACGCGCTGGGCGGTCTCCAACATGTCGACGCCGAGACCCACGGTGAAGTTGTTGTAGAGATTCGTATCGTCGATGGCCATGCTCAAATTGATGGCCCAGGGCGACAAGCTGAAGCCCGCCGTGCGGTGATAGCGCGTGAAGCCTCCTTGCAGGCCCGTGTCCTCGAGGTATCCTCCCGCCCAAACCTTGAAGGTCAGGTCATTCTCGTCGACAGGGACGAACTCCAGGCCCCAGTGGCCGTCGACGATGTTCTTCTGGCCGATCGTGAGCACGCCGGTGCCTCCCGGAAACAGCCCGGAGCCCACGACCACGGTATCCCTCATGGCGAAGCTGTAATTACCCTGGACGAGCGCGCTGATGTAGCGGTTGGGGTGCCAGCGCAGGCCGACCGCCACCTTGTCGGGCACCTTGGCGTCGCGGAAGGCGCTGACGCGGCCGGCAGTGCCGATCGCGGCGCCGTTGCGGGCGGAGTCGAATGGGACGCGCCAGCCCATCTTATAAGCGGCGCCCACGTCCAGCCAAGGCCACGGCGCGCCGAGCAAGCCTACGTCCGCCGAGAAAGCGTCGTTGGCCACATATTGATGGATGGGCGCCGTCGTCGTGAAGACCGGCTGGAAGTCGTAGGACTCGTTGACGTAGATATAGTTGGCGGCCAGACCCACGGAGAGCCGCTGATCCAAGAATGACTTGGCGGCGGCGATGGTATATATCTGTGTCTGCGCCTTGATCTCCGTCTGATCCTGACCCGATTGGCCTTTTTGGCCCTTGGGCACCTTCGCCGTGCCGGAGAAGGTGTCGTCCAGCTCGTAGGGCGTCTGCGTGGCGAAGCCGAAGCCCCAGCCGTTCGTCGTCACATAGCGGAAGCCGAAGAAGGAGAACTTCAGCGGGTCATTGAGCGCCTTGGACTTGGAATTGGTCGTGTCGACGACGAAGTTGTCGATGTTGTTGGAGTCGGAGCCAAAATCGACCCCATCTCCCGCCAGACCGCCGAGACCGGCCGGATTGACGAACACCGCGGAGTAATCCTTGGGGGAAGCCACGGTGGCCCCACCGATGCCGACGGCGCGCGCCGAGCCCTCCACCGCCGTGGGTGAGAAGCTGTAAGCGCTGTCGGCCCGAGCCGGGGACGCCGCGGCCACCAGGGCGATCAAGGCGAGCGCGAGATTCATTCGAAGCGGTAGGCCGTCTCCGCGCTCACGTAATTACGGTCGGCGCCGCCCGCTTGCGCCACTCGCTGATAGGACGCAGAAAACGAGAGGTCTCGCCAAGAGCCGTCCAAGCCGATCGTGTAGGCCGCGGAAGAGGGCTGGGTCACCTTGAAGGTCGTATACGTATATGAGACCCACGGCGTGAAGACGTCCCACGTCTCCAGCTCCAACCGCGCGTTGAAATCGAGGTCCGGGAATCCCTGGATCACCGCGTTGAGACCGGACAAGAACGTGATCTGGGGCGCGCGCGCGCCGATGAAGGCGATGTCCTTGTTATAGGCGCTCTTAGTCAGATCGAACTCCAGGCGGGTCTTGGTGATCTCCACCGCCATCGTCCCCATGACGTCGGTCTGGGCGAACTCCAACGTCGTCGAGGACTGGGAGACGATCGGCTTTCCCTGGGCATTGGTGGTGGCGACGAACTGATCGCTGTGCTCGGTCCGGGTCACGCCGACGGTGAAGTCCAGGCGCGAGACGCCGAACTTGCGCTTGGATTTGCTCTTCGTCTGATCCATCTCGCGCGCCTCCTCGGCGCGGTCGGCCCCGCCCTCCTCGAAATCGAAACTGATCGAAGCCTCCCCGCCCACGTAATGATTGGCGTAGCCATTGACGCGAGGGGAGAAGCCGCCCGTCAGAGCCAGGCCGTATTTATCGAAATCGTAGGCGCCGCGGATCCCCCAGGTCTTGAAGGTGCCGGTGGCATCATCGGAGTGGTAGCTGTTGAAGCTGGGTTTGAAGTGGAGGTCGTCGCCGGCGTCGACCGCGGCGTAGGTGCCGGCATAGTTGTGCGAGCCCAATGTCTGCTTGACCGACGGTCGGACGAAGAACGCAGCCGCGGGAGCGCTGACGGCAACGAGCGCAGAAACCGCCGCCAGCGCGGCTCCGAGCGGGCATCGCATCGCATGAGTGTGCAAAAAATGGACACAGGACCGCAATAAGGCCTAGACGTCGCGACTTTGTTTGGTATAGTTTCGCGTCATGCGCGCCAGAGGCCTCGCTGTCTGCTCGCTCTCGCTATCGTTGGCCGCCGCCGTCCACGCGGCCTACATCACCAACCAGCTCGCCAGCGTCTCCATCGGCCAGCCCGCCCTGTCCTACTCGGGCACCAACGGCACGCAGGGGATCGCCTCCTCGGGGCTCTTTTCTCCATCGGGCGTCTGGTCCAACGGCACGACGCTGGTCGTGGCGGACACGGTGAACAACCGCGTGCTGATCTACAACTCCGTGCCCGTTTCCAACGGGACGCCCGCCGACATCGTGATCGGCCAGCCAGACATGGTCTCGAGCATCGCCAACCAGGGCGGCTCGCCGTCCGCTTCCACGCTGTCAGGCCCGACGGGCGTCTTCGTCGACGGCTCGGGCCAGCTCTATATCGCCGACACGGGCAACAATCGCGTCCTCATCTTCGTCAACATCCCGACGGCCAACAATACGCCGGCGGACTACGTGGTCGGCCAGGCCGGCTATACCTCGGGATCGTCCGGCGTCTCGTCCACGCAGCTCAATGCCCCGGTCGGCGTCTTCGCGGACGCCTCGAGCTTATACGTCGCGGATAGAGGAAACAACCGAGTCCTGATCTATTCCCCGGTCCCCGCCTCCAACGGCCCGGCGGCTTCCGTGGTGGTCGGCCAGACCGGCATGAACCGCGCCGCCGTCAACGCCGGCGACGCGGTCAAGCCCTATACGCTCTCGGCCCCAGCCTCGGTCGTGGCCAGCGGCGGCATGCTCTATATCGCCGATCAAGGCAACAACCGCGTGCTGATCTATTCGTCTATCCCGGCCGTCAATGCCAGCTCGGCCACATACGTGGTCGGACAGCCCGGCCTCAACTCTTTCCTCGCCAATCAAGGCGGCGCCGCCACTTCGCGCACGCTCTCTTCGCCTAACGGCGTCTATACGGACGGGACGAGGCTTTTCGTCGCCGATTCCTCGAATAACCGGCTGCTCATCTACAACGTGATCCCCTCCACCCAGAACGCCATGGCCAGCGTCGTGGTCGGCCAGACGACGATGACAGCGACGGGCGCCAACCAGGGCGCCGCGAGCCCCTCGGCCAACACCGAGTCGAGGCCCGTGGGCGTGATCTTCGACGGGACGCAGCTCTACGTGGCCGATCAAAGCAATAACCGCATCCTCCTCTATAATCCGCTGCCGGCCTCCTACAACGTCGCCGCCAGCGTCGCGGTCGGGCAGGCGGACCTCAAGACGGGCACGGCCAACCAAGCCTCGAGCACGGCTAGCGCCGCCACGATGTTCCGCCCCAGCTCCGTGGCCAGCGATCACGCGAAGTGGTATGTCGCCGACAAATTCAACAACCGCGTGCTCATCTACAACAGCGCGCCCACGGCGAACGGCGCCTCCGCGACCCTGGTGGTCGGCCAGAATTCCACGACGGCCAACGCCGCCAATCAAGGCGGCTCCGCTATCTCCTCGAGCACCCTGGCCTCGCCCAGCGGCGTCTTCAGCGACGGCGCTCGGCTTTATATCTGCGACCAAGCCAGCAGCCGAGTGCTGATCTACAACTCCATACCGACGGTCAACGGATCCTCCGCCACGGTCATCGTCGGCCAGCCGACCAGCACGACGGCCACTGCCAACCGCGGCGGCTTGAGCGCCAAATCGCTCTCCTTCCCTCAAGGAGTCGTCGCCGTCAACGGCAGCCTCATCGTGGCCGACCGCTCGAACAATCGCGTGCTGATCTACAACTCGATCCCCGTCTCGAACTTCGCCGCCGCCAACGTCGTGCTCGGTCAGGGAGGGTCCTTCACGACGAACACCGCCAATCTGGGCGGCGTGAGCGCCAGCTCGCTGTTCTTGCCTGCCGACGTCTATTCCGACGGCAACAGCCTTTATGTCGCCGATCAACTGAATCACCGCGTCCTCGTCTACTCGCCGATCCCCTCATCGCCCACCGGCGCCAACGTCGTGTTGGGACAGCCGAACATGACCTCCAACGCGGCCAACCAGGGAGGCTCGCCGCTCAGCAACACGTTGCGCTTGCCTTCGGGCGTTTGGGGCGACGGCACGTACCTGTACGTGGCCGACAGCGGCAACCACCGCGTGCTCGGCTACAAGCTGCCCGTCGTCACCAATCAGGCCGCCAGCTTCGTGATCGGCCAGTCCTCCTTCACCGGCGCCGCTCCCGATCAAGGCGGCACGGTAGGAGCCACGACGCTGTCCAATCCCGCCTCCGTGGCGGTGGATTCGACGACAGGCCAGATGCTCATCACCGACAGCAACAACAACCGCACGCTCCTTTATCTGCCGGCGGCCACTGGCCCCATCGGCACGATGGGCGGAACGGTCAGCCTCAACACGCCGCTGACGCCCGTGCTCGCGCAGGCGCAGGTCCCGCCGGGCGCCTTCGGACAGGCGCTCAACCTGTCGCTTTACGCGCTGCCGAGCTTTCCATCGGCGAGCTCCGCCGCCGGCGCCTTGCTCGGTTCCGGCGTCGGCTTTCAGGTCAATACCGACCTCGGCGTCCAGCCGGCGACGAACGTCACGCTGACCGCGACCTACCGGCCCGGCGACATGGCCGGCCTCGACCCCAGCCGGCTCGTCCTGGCCCGCTACGACGACGCCTCGAACCTCTGGGTGGCGCTGCCCACCATCTCGGACACGGCCAACAACCGCGTGATCGCGCAGACGAACCACTTTTCGACGTTCCAGATCATGCAAGTCGATGCCTCGGGCAACGACATCTCCCAGGCGAAGGTCTACCCAAACCCATTCCAGCCGACGGCCGGCCAGATGGCCATGGTATTCTCGCCGCTGCCGGCGGGAACGCGCCTGCGCCTCTACACGATCACCGGCTCCCTGGTGAAGGACCTGAGCGCCGATAGCACGGGCATCGCGCGTTGGGACGGCACCAATAACGCGGGGGCCAAAGTCGCCAGCGGCACCTACTTCGCCTTTATCCAGGGCGGCGGCAAGTCTCGCACCCTGACGGTGGCCGTCCAACGATGAGGGCCGCGTCCGCTCTCGTCGCGCTGCTGGCCGCGCTGCCTGCGGCCGCCGCCAACTTCAGCGCCTCGGCTCGCGGCACCACGGCCGCCGAGTTCCTGAACCTGGGCGCAGGCGCCCGCGCCGCCGCGATGGGCAACGCCTACAGCGCCGGGACCAACGACGCCAGCGCGGTGTATTGGAACCCCGCGGCCATGACGCAAGTCGCTCACCGCTCGGCCACGTTCATGCACTCCGCGTACATCAACTCCAGCTATTTCGACTACGCGGGCTATGTCCAGAACGAGCCGAAGTGGGGAGCCTTCGGCGGCGCGTTGCAGTATTTTTCCGCCGGCCGGCTCGCGCAAACCGACGAGACTGGGGCGACGACTGGCGACTTCACGCCGTACGACATGGCCGTCTATTTCAGCTATGCCCGCGAGGTTGGCGGCTTCGCGTTGGGGGCGACGGCCAAGGTCATCGACTCGAATATCCTGACCTCGGCCTCGGCCGGCGCGATCGACCTGGGCCTGCTGTCGCCGAAGCTGTTCGGCGACCGGCTCCGCTTGGCGCTCACGGCCACGAACCTCGGCGGCGACACGGTGGTCTTCAGTCAAGAGGGAGCGCCGCTGCCAATGACCTTCCGAGTGGGCTCGGCGTTCGCGGCCACCAAGGATTTGCGCGCCACCGCCGACGGCATCTTCTCGCGCTCGGATCGGCCCAACGGGGCGGCGGGGCTCGAGTATTGGCTCAAGGACGACGGCGCCTGGCGCTTCGCGGGCCGAGCGGGCTTCAACTCCCAGACGATCGGCAGCATCGACGGCTTTACGGGCGTCTCCTTCGGCTTCGGCGTGGCGGCGCGGGCGGTCTCCTTCGACTACGGCTTCACGCCGCTAGGCGGCCTGGGCCAGGCGCATCGCCTCTCGCTGACCTGCGACTTTTGACGAGCAGGCCCCAAACTGGTACAACGCCTGGGCCTTGAAGAAGCTCCGCGTCCTCGTCCTCTGCGGCGGCAAATCCGCCGAGCGCCAAGTCTCCCTGGTGTCGGCGCGCACCGTGCTGGCCAACCTCGATCCCGCCAAGTACTCCGTCGACCTCGTCCAAATCGACAGCCAAGGCCGCTGGCTGCGCGCCGAGCCCAAGCAGCTGGCCTCTCGCGTGCAGGCCCGCAGCCGGGAATTGATCGCCGGCGCCAAACCCCTGTCCGCCGACCGGCGGCTTTCGCCCGGCGGCCAGGCGGTCGACGTCGTCTTCCCCGTCCTGCACGGCACGATGGGCGAAGACGGCACCGTGCAGGGTCTGCTCGAGCTCGCGGGCCTGCCCTACGTGGGCTGCGGCGTGCTCGGCTCGGCGCTCGGCATGGACAAGGACGTCGCCA
>CAZZGQ010000116.1:0-3183 GCA_964653765.1 uncultured Elusimicrobia bacterium
CCGCGGCCGCGGCCGCCGCGACGGCCTCGCCCGCCGCCGCCGCGCCGGCCGGCGCGCGGGACGACCAAGCCCTGGCGGCTTTCATCGAGGGCCGCTCGCGCGAGGAGCGGCGCAAGCGCCTGGACCTCTTCCTGCGCAAGATGCGCAAGTCGGCGGCTTCCGACTTCGCCTTCTTCCGCGGCATGCCGGACCTGTTCTACGATCTGCTGGCCCGCTCTCCGGAGGCGGCGGCGCTGCGCTCCTCCCCGGAGCTGCTGCTCGACGGCGACGGCCACGCCGAGAACGTGGAGATCGTCGAGTACAAGGACAAGCGGCTGCCCCAGTTCAACGACTTCGACGACTCCGACCGCGGGCCGGCCGCTTTGGACATGGCGCGCACGCTGGGCGGGGCCGCCGCCTTGGGCCATTGCGACCAGTCGCGTCGCGAGCTGGCGGAGGAGGCGAAGAAGGCCTATCTCGAGAGCCTCAAGCTCCCCTTCGCCGACTGGCGCAAGCAGGTCGCCGAGGAAGCCGCCGTGAAGACGGGCCCGACGAGCGAGCGCCACTGGCGCACGCACGGCGGCAAGCCTCTCGACGAAAAGGATCTGAAGGCGAAGCTCTTCCAGCTCTCCGCTCTCAATCCCGACAACTGGGCCGTGCTCGACCGCGCGGGCGCCGGGCTGAGCTCGATCGGCGTGCGCCGCTACCTGTTCGCCCACCTCAAGAAGGACCATGCTCGCGAGCTCAAGCAGCTGCGCGCGCCCGCCGTCGCCGTCTTCACGGGCAAGACCGCGCCCAAGCAGGGGCCGCGAGTCTCGGAGGCTTACGCGCGCCTGCGTCAGGTCCCGGTGGAGGTGTCCACGGTCTCCGGCCTCGCGGCGGAGTGGATCCTGCGGCGCCGGGAGGGGACGCAGACCGCGCTGAACCTGGAGCACCCGCGCTCCACGGCGCGCGTGCTGGGCGGCCTCCTGGCGCAGATCCATCGCGAGCAGGCCGACGTCCAGGCCCTGGCCAAGGCGATGCGCGGCGTCGAAGCGGCCGCCGTCGCCCGCTGGCTGACGGAGATGGCGCGCATGCGCGAGGGCCTGGCTCGTCTCCTCGCCGCGGGCCGCTGGGACCGCGGCTGACGCCGCGGCCCTTGACCTGCTACCCGATACCCGCTATCGTTGCGGCGTGGAACGGGGGCTCTATCCGGCGCTGCTCGTCGCCTGGATTCTTTCATTCGCCGTCGAGGCGGGGCTGCTCGCGCATTGGGCCTCGGCTCTGGCGCGCGCCGACGAGCGCGTCGAAGGTCTCTACGCCCAGCTCGACGCCCGCTCGCGCCAGGCCGAGGGCCTGATCCTGCAGACGCGCCACGCCAGCGACGAGCTGGTCTACCTGCAGGCGCTGCCGAGCCTGCTGCCCCAGGACAAGGGCTACCGGCGCACTCAAAAGGCCGTGGCCGACGAGGTGGCCGGCCTGCGCCGCAAGCTCGCGCCCCGGCTCAAGAACTCGCTCTACGTCGTCGTCGACGCCAAGGCCAACAAGCTCTACCTGAAGAAGGGCTTCAAGCTCTTGTGGTCGGCCGACTGCTCGGTGGGCCGCGGCGGCATGCTGCGCGACGGGAAGACGGGCCAGCGCTGGGAGTTCGTCACGCCCCGCGGCGAGTTCCGCGTGCTCTCGAAGGCGGAGAACCCGAAATGGCGCAAGCCGGACTGGGCGTTCGTCGAGGCCGGCGAGCGCATCCCGCCTCCGGACGACCCGACGCGCCTGGTCGACGGGGAGCTGGGCGCCTACCTCCTCAACCTGGGCGACGGCTACCTGATCCACGGCACCAAGAATGAAAAAATCCTCGGACGCCCCGCCTCCCACGGCTGCGTGCGCCTGGGCGCCGACGACCTCAAGGACCTTTACGCCAAGGCGCCGGTCGGCACGCGCGTCTTCATCATCTACTGAATGGACTGGGAACGCTTGATCGCGAAGTCGTACCGGGGCGCGCGCCCCGTCCAGCTGGCCGTGGCCGGCCTGGCCGTGCTCATCGTCATGCAAGGAGCGGTCCGCGTGCTGCGCCAGCGGGCGCTGGCCCAGCGCGCCGCCGCGGCCGCCTTGGAGCCCGCCGCCGACGACGCCGCCGAGGCCCTGGCCGACGCGCAGAGCCAGCGCCGGCAGCGCTTCAAGCAGCTGGCCTCCTTCATGCGCGGCCTCCCCAAGCTCGCCGAGGACCGGCGCCAGATCTACGAGGACGGCCTGGCGCTGCAGGAGGAGAAGCGCCTGCTAGAGAAGCAGCTCGAGATCATGACGACCTACCTGCTCGTGGACCCCGACAAGCATCAGGTCAGCCTGATGCGGGGCGACCAGGCGCTCGAGACCTACAAGATCGGCGCCGAGGCGCCCAAGGCCTACGGCGCGGCCGCGGCGCCCGCGATCGTCGACGCCGTCGTCTCGAAGGAGCGCTTCGCCCACCCGGAGCGCCCCAAGTCCGAACAGGTGGACGGCCAGCTCCAGTGGGAGCCGCCGCAGGTGGGCACCTCGGCGCGCGCCAGCGCCTTGGGCGAGTTCGTCGTCTTCACGCACGGCTCCCTCATCATCCATGGCCCCGCGCGGCAGCGCGGGGCGCACGAGGCGTACCCTCACATCTGCCTCCAGCTGCCGCTGGCGGTGGCGCGCAAGCTCTACGCCGAGACCTACATCGGCACGAAGATCCTGATCAAGAGCTCGGCGGCTCCCGCCCCGGCGCCGCTGCCGGCGCCTTCCCTCGCCGAAAAGGAAAAGCCCAAGCGTTGAAGCGCGCGCTCTCGCTCTTCGACCTGACGTGCATCGGCGTCAACGCCATCGTCGGCTCGAGCATCTTCCTGATCCCGGGCCGCTTGGCGGCGCTCATGGGCCCGGCCTCCGCCCTGGCCTTCGCGGCGACGGGAGCGCTGCTGGCGTGCGTGGCGCTCTGCTTCGCCGAGGCGGGCGGGCGCTTCGAGGGCCACGGCGGGCCCTACCTCTACGCGCGCGAGGCGTTCGGGCGCGACACGGGCTTCGCGATCGGCTGGCTGTGCTGGCTGACGGAGGTGCTCAGCTGGGCCGCGGTGGCCAGCGGCATCGCGCCGTACGCGGCCTACTTCTTCCCGGTCCTCGATCGGCCGCACGCGGGGAAGGTCCTGGCAGCCGGCGTGATCGTCGTCCTGGCCGCGATCAATCGCCGCGGGATCAAGCCGGGAGCCTGGACGGCGGACG
>CAZZGQ010000116.1:3283-9380 GCA_964653765.1 uncultured Elusimicrobia bacterium
ACGCGGCCGCTGGCGGAGGTCGCCTCCATCGCCCTCGGCCCCTGGGGCGCCTCGCTGATCGCCGCCGGCGCCGCGATCTCGATGATCGGCTTCAACGCCGGCTGCGCGCTCGGGGGGCCGCGCTACCTCGCCGCGCTCGGGGAGCACGGCGACCTGCCCGCGCGCGTGGGAGCGCGCCACCCGCGCTTCGGCACGCCGGCGTTCGCCATCCTCCTGACGGCCGCGCTCTCCGCCGCGCTGGCGCTCTGGCTCGACTTCGACCGGCTGGTGGACGTCGTGGACGTGGTGATCGGCGCGCAGTACGTGAGCACGTGCCTCGCTGTCCTGGTCCTGAGGAGGAAAGCGGGAGCGAGCCCCGGCTTCAGGGCGCCGGGCGGGCCGGTCTTGCCCGCCGTCGGCGTCGCCGCGGCGCTCTGGCTGGGCTCGCAGGTGGGGCGAGCGGACGCGGTCTGGGCCTTGGGCCTGCTGCTTTTGGGCTTTCTCCTGCGCGGCGCCCTGCGGCGGGTATGAAATGCCGTCTCCCGGCGTCGCCCCGGATGTGAAGCGCCGTTTCTGGACCTAACGCCTGTTCGACCCCGGTCCTGCGGCTCAGGCGGACCGCCCGCCGCGGGGGTAACCTGACCTCATGAAAACGAAACTGCTCCTTCTTCTCCTGTCGCTCCTCGCGCTCGACTGCCGCGCGCGCGCCGAGCCGCTGCTCGGCGACGCCGAGACGGCACTGCAGGACCTCCGCCAAGACTTGCAGAGCCGGGCTGCGCGGCGTCAAAGCGTCCGCGACGACTATCTCGCCCGCTTCGAGAAGGATTGCGAAATGGTCCATCTCGACGCGAACGTGGACCTCGACCGCGAGGAAAGGACGGTGGCGCGGCACGTGAAGGACCTCGAGGAGCTCGGGCAGGACGTCATCGCCGGAAAGCTGAAGGCCGACGCCGTCGACTGCCGGGGCCGCGGCGTCCTGCACATCCTCGCCGGGATCAGGACGGAGAAGGCCGCGCGCGGGCTCTGCTTCAACATCGCCCGGGCGCTCGTCGGCCAGGGAGCCCCCGTTGACGGGCGCGACGACTACGGCTGGACGCCGCTGCAGCGGACCGCCAGCCAGATGGAGGAATATAACGAGCAGACGGCGCTGCGCGATCCTCTCTATGCCCTTCTGGTCGCCCACGGCGCCGACGAAGCCGCCCTCGCTCCCAATGGCAAGACGGCCAAGAAGATGCTCGCCGAAAGCCTGGCCTACGGCAAGCATCTCGAGCGCCCCGCGGAGGAGGCGCGCAAGCGCGACGAGCCGCGGCCGCGCCCCGGCGCCGGGTACGGGGGCGGCCCGATCTGAGCCGCTGACGGCCGGGGGTTGACGCGCTTCGCCAAAGAGCGCACAATCAGCCCCGGATGAAGACCAATGATTGGCACGCGGCCGGGCTGGGCGAGCGCGACGTCACGCCGGAGCACGTCTATCTGAATCGCCGTCAGTTCATCGCCGCCGCCGGTCTGGCGGCGGTCTCGCTGCTCAAGCCGCGGCTGGCCGGAGCGCTGGGAAAGTTCGACGTCTCCGAGACGCAGACGCCGTTCAAGGACGTCACCCACTACAACAACTACTACGAGTTCGGCACCGACAAGTACTCGCCGGCCCGCCTCGCCGAGGGCTTCAAGACGCGGCCTTGGACGGTGAAGATCGACGGCCTCTGCAAGAACCAGAAGACGTGGGACCTGGACGCCCTGCTCAAGAAGTTCCCGACCGAGCAGCGCGTCTACCGGTTCCGCTGCGTGGAGGCCTGGTCGATGGTCGTGCCCTGGGACGGGTTCAGCCTCGCCGCGCTCATCCGGCTGGCTGAGCCGACGAGCGCGGCGAAATTCGTGGAGTTCACGACGTTGGCCGACAAGGCGCAGATGCCCGGATTGTCGTATCCGGCCCTCGACTGGCCGTACCGCGAAGGTCTTCGCCTCGACGAAGCGCTGCATCCGTTGTCGCTCATGGTCACCGGCCTCTACGGCAAGCCCCTGCCCGGCCAGAACGGCGCCCCTCTGCGCGTCATCATCCCCTGGAAGTACGGCTTCAAGGGCGCCAAGTCCGTGGTGCGCATCCGCTTCACGGCCGAGCAGCCCGCCACGGCCTGGAACACGGCGGCGCCCGACGAGTACGGCTTCTACTCGAACGTGAACCCGCGCCGCGACCACCCGCGGTGGAGCCAGGCCAAGGAGCGGCGGCTGGGCGAGCTGTTCCGCCGCGACACGCTGATGTTCAACGGCTACGAGTCCCAGGTCGCCGGCCTCTACAAGGGCATGGACCTGATCAACAAGTACTACTGATGTTCCAGCTCCTCGTCCACGCGGCCGGTCTTGCGCCGGCGGCCCGCCTGGTCTGGCTGGGGGCCCACGCCGGCCTCACCGCCAACCCCGTGCAGTTCGTCCAGGACCGGCTGGGCGACTGGGCGTTGAACTTCCTCGTCCTCACGCTCTGCATGACGCCGCTGGCCCGCCTGACCAAGGACAGCCGCTGGACCAAGGCGCGCCGCGCCGTGGGGCTGTACGCCTTCTTCTATGCGCTGCTGCACTTCCTCTCCTGGCTCTGGCTGGACAAGGAGTTCGACTGGGGGGAGATGTTCCGCGACATCGAGAAGCGGCGCTGGATCCTGGTGGGCTTCTCCTCGCTCGTCCTGATGGCGCCGCTGGCGGTCACCTCCACGAAGGGCTGGATCCGGCGCCTCGGCAAGAATTGGGGCCGCCTGCACACGCTGACCTACCCGGCCGCCGTGCTGGCCTGCGTCCATTATCTCTGGCAGGTGAAGCTCGACCGCCGCTGGCCCCTGACCTATCTCGCCGCCGTCGCCGCCTTGCTGCTGTACCGCGTTTGGCACAAGGCCGTGACACGTCCGTTACAGACACCCTAATGCGGGAAAACTAGAGTGTTGCCTCCTAAAGGAGGAAAACTCATGAAAAAGAACGCGATTCTTCTGGTCGTTTGTCTGCTGGGCTTGGCGACGGCGGCGTCGGCGGCCAACAATTACACCTCGGCCGGCTGCGGCTTCGGCGCCATGATCTTCAAGGGCAAGAGCGGCAAGGTGCAGCTGATCCTGGCGGCGACGACGAACGGCTCCTTCGGCAGCCAGACCTTCGGCATCAGCTCCGAGACGCTGGACTGCTCGGCCGACGGCGTCGTCAAGAATGACAGCCGGGCCGACGTCTATGCCGCCGTGAATTTCCAAAACATCCAGCGCGACATCGCCATGGGCGGCGGCGAGTTCGTCGACGGCCTGGCGTCCCTGATGGGCTATCAGACGGCGCAGCAGCAGCGCGCGTTCGCCAAGCTCGCCCAGGCCAACTACGAGCGCGTGTTCCCGAAGCCGGGGACCGACTCGACGCAGATGCTCGCGGCCTTGCGCACCCTGTAGAGGATGAATAGACTCTTGTCGCACGCCGTCAAAATACAAGCAAAGGAGCGTTCATGAACAAGAAGGGATGCCTGATCGCCGTCGCCGTGATGTCATTGGCCGCCGCCGCCGCGCAAGCCGCGAACCACTACACGTCCGCGGGCTGCGGTATCGGCTCCATGATCTTCAAAGGCAAGGGGGGCAAGGTGCAGCTCATCCTCGCCGCCACGACCAACGGCTCTTTCGGCAACCAGACGTTCGGCATCAGCTCGGAAACGCTCGACTGCACGGCTGACGGCGTGGTCAAGAACGACAGCAAGGTGGACGTCTATGCCGCGGTGAACTTCCAGCAGCTCTCGCGCGAGATGGCGCAGGGCGGCGGCGAGTACGTCGACGGCCTCGCCTCGCTGATGGGCTACCAGACGCCGGCCCAGAAGCAGGTCTTCGCGCAGAAGGCGCAGGCCAACTACGAGAAGCTGTTCCCGACCTCCTCGACCACCTCGGCCGAGATGGTCGCGGCGCTGCGGACGCTGTAACTAAGTGATCCTGCTGGCGGCGGCGCTCTGGCTCGTCCAGAGCGCTGCCGCTTCGTCTTTCCCGGTCCCCGAGGCGGCCCGCGAGCGGCCTTGGCTGGCCCTGCTGCACTACAAGCGCGGCGAGAGCCAGGCCGACGGGCCGGGCTTCTTCCTTTCTCCGCGCGGCAAGAAGGACCCCGCCGCGGAGCTGCAGGCCGACCTCGACGCCTTCGCCTCCACGGCGCCGGTCGACCGGGACCAGACGGCTCAATGCCGCTTCCCGGCGCGCTATTTCTGGGCCAAACGCCGCTTTGGCCTGACGATGCCCGATCAGCGCTGCCCGCGCTTCGAGGAATGGCGCGACACCCTGGACGCCGGCAGCGTCACGCTGGTCTTCGCGGACGCGTTCTTGGCCAATCCGTCGTCCATGTACGGCCACACCTTCCTTCGGCTGAGGAGGCGCCGCGGCGATCAGCCGCTGCTCGACTACACGATCAACTTCGCCGGCAATCCCGACACCGACAACGCCCTGTTCTACGCCTTCAAGGGGATCTTCGGGCTCTTCCCGGGCACGTACTCGACGATGCCGTACTACATGAAGATCCAGGAGTACAGCCACATCGAGAGCCGCGACCTGTGGGAGTACGACCTCGCCCTGAGCAGCGAGACCGTCGACCAGCTGGTGCGCCACGCCTGGGAGCTCGGCAGCACCTGGTTCGACTACTATTTCTTCTCGGAGAACTGCTCCTATCAGCTGCTCGCCCTCATCGACGGGGCGGAGCCGGACCTGCGCCTCTCGGACTCCTTCGGCTTCGGCACGATCCCGGCCGACACGGTGCGCGCCGTGCTGCGCCGGCCGGGTCTCGTCGCGGCGCGCCGCTACCGGCCCTCGCACGTCAACGAGATGCTCGCGCTGCGCTCGAAGGTCCCGGAAGCGGACCTGCCGCTGGTCGATCGCGTCGGGCGCCTCGATACCACGGCCCTTCCCGAGCTCGCCGCCCTGTCGAAGCGCGATCAAGCGGCCGTCCTCGACGCCGGCTACGACTACCTTCGCTACCGCGACGGCTTTTCCGATAAGCCGGCGGCGGAGGAGCGCTCGCTGCTGGTGGCCCGCGGAAAGCTGGGCGAGCCTCCCACCGAGGCCCAGCCGGCGCCGCCGCATCCTCTCGAGGACGGGCACGAGACTTTCCGGGTCGGCCTGGGGGCCGGGGTCAGCACCTGGGGCCTCTTCCAGGAGGTCTCGATCCGTCCGGCGCTGCACGACCTCGCCGCGGACGTGCGCGGCTACTCGGAAGGCAGCCAGCTCGAGATGGGCGCCGTCCAGGCGCGCTTCGACGACCGCCAGAACCTGCCCTACCTCGAGCGGCTGGCTCTCGTCGACATCGTCTCGCTGACGCCGTGGGACCGCTGGGTGAAGAAGCCGTCCTGGCACGTCTTCGCGGGCGCCGATCAGGCCAAGGAGCTCAACCGGGCCCCGGTCGACAGCCTGGTGGGGGAGGTCAAGCCGGGAGGGGGGCTTTCCTTCGCCCCGGACCTGCCGCTGCGGCCGCTGCTCTACGGCTTCGCCGATGCCGAGGTCCAGCAGAGCCGCAACATCCCGCAGAAATGGCGCGTCGGGGGCGGCCCCTCGGGGGGACTGCTGCTGCGGCCGTTCCCGGCCTGGCGCCTGCTGCTCGAGGCTGCCTACGTCCAATTCGTCCAGAACACCCCGCACCACGAGGAGCTGAAGGCGACGACCTCCTGGAGCCTCTGGCGCAACGGCGAGCTGCGGCTGACGCTGGACCGCCGGCCTCCGGATTCGGAGGCCGGCGGGTCCCTGCTGATCTACTTTTAGTGCTGCTGAGGAGCCGCGGGCGCGGCGTTGTCCTGCTTGATCTCCTGATGCGTGGCGTTGAGCTCCTGGTTGAGGGCCTTCTGCTGATCCTTGGTCAGGGAGCCCTTGTTGTCCTTCACGTCGGCGTGCTCCTCGTCCTTGATCCCCTTGAGCGCGGCCATCTGCTGGTCGTACTGCTCCTTGGTGATCTTGCCCTGCTTGAGCTGCCGCTTGAGCTCGCGGCGCTGGCGGTTGACGCGCTCGTTGATCTCGGCGCGGCGCGGGTGGTTCTTCTCGAAGCGCTCCTGGCGCGCGGTCTCGGCGTGCCCGGCGACCCCGATCACGGCGACGGCGAACATCAGCACGGCGGCGGCGATTTTCTTGGTCATGTGCTCCTCCCTTGTTGG
>CAZZGQ010000117.1:0-9305 GCA_964653765.1 uncultured Elusimicrobia bacterium
TAGTCGGGCATGCTGGCGAGCAGCTTCTCGAAGACGCGCCGCGTGCGGACGACGGCCCTTTCCAGCCCCTCTATCGGCACCTCGGCGAGCTGCGATAGCCGCGCGGTCTTTCTGCCCCACGGCACCACCTGAGTGAAGACCTGCATCTCCACGGGACTGCCGTCCTTGCGCAGGTGCCGCCAGATGCCCGCATAGGGCCGGCTCGAGGCGTCGCAAGCCTTCAGCGCGGCGCGCAGCTCCGCGCCATCCTCGCGGGTGCGGATGTCGAGCATGCTCAGGCGCAGGAACTCGCGCCGCGTGTAGCCGTAGAAGCGCAGGGCCGCTTCGTTGACGTCGAGGAAGCGCAGCGTCCTCGGGTCGAAGACGTACATCGGCTGGGGGTTCGCCCTAAACGGCAGGGCGAACTCCTCCGGCGCCTTCGGGGCCCGCGCCATCAGCGCGGCAGAACGGCCAGCTTGCTTTCTATCTCTGCGGCCGGCCACAGCTCGGCCTGGGCGGCGCCGCGCCGCTTGAACTCGACGACGTTCTGATCGAGCGTCTTCTTGCCGAGGACGAAGCGGAGAGGGATGCCGATCAGGTCGATGTCCTTGAACTTGACCCCCGGCTTGCCCTCGCGGTCGTCGATGAGCACGTCGAAGCCCGCCGCCTCGGCTTGGGAAGCGAGCTTGTCGACGGCGCCCGCCATCCGCGGATCGTCGAGATCGAGGACGACTATGGCGACTTGGAACGGAGCGATCGCCACGGGCCAGACGATCCCGTCCTTGTCGTGCCCTTGCTCGATGGCGGCGGCGACGACGCGCGAGACGCCGATGCCGTAGCAGCCCATGATCATGGTCTGGGGCTTCTGCGCCTTGTCGAGGTACTCGGCCTTCATCGCCTTGGAGTACTTCGTGCCCAGCTTGAAAGTATGGCCCACCTCGATGCCCTTGAAGAACTCGGTCTTGCCGCCGCACCTCGGGCAGGGATCGTCGGGCGTGGCCGCGCGCAGGTCGAAGAAGCCCTTGATGTTCGGCAGGTCGCGGGCGATGTTGAAGTTGTCGACGTGCAGGTCGTTCTTGTTGGCGCCCGTGATGCCGTTGAGGACGGCTTTCGCGGCGAAGTCCGCGTAGACCGGCACGTCGGGATGGCCCTGAGGGCCGCCGAAGCCGACCTTGCAGCCCATCACCTGCTCGTACTGCGCCTCGCTGGCCCGGTAGAGGTCGGGCCGGCCCACGGCGGCGGCCAGCTTGGCCTCATGCAGCTCGTGGTCGCCCCGCATCAGGGCGATGACGGGCTTCTTGCCTTCGATCATGTACAGCTGCGTCTTCAGGAAATCGGTCAGCGGGCGGCCGACGAGCTTGGCCACGTCGGCGACGGAGGTCTTGCCCTGGGTATCGAACTCCGCGACGTCCTTGAAGCGCGAGAGATCCGGCGCCTTGGCGCCGTCGACGACCTCGGCGCGCTCCAGATTGGCGCCGTAGTCGCACTTCGTGCAGGAGACGACCGTCTCCTCGCCGGTCTCGGCGAGCACCATGAACTCGTGGGAATGGCTGCCGCCGATCGCGCCGCTCTGCGCCTCCACCGGCTTGAACTTCAAGCCGCAGCGTTCGAAGACGCGCTTATACGCTTCGTAGGCCCTCTTGTAGTACGCGGTGGCGTCCTGCTCGTCGGCGTGGAAGGAGTAGGCGTCTTTCATGAGGAACTCGCGCGCGCGCATGACGCCGAAGCGGGGGCGGATCTCGTCGCGGAACTTCAAGCCGAACTGATAGAACATGGCCGGAAGCTGCCGCCAAGAGCGGATCTCGCGGCGCACGAGGTCGGTGATCACTTCCTCGGCCGTGGGGGCGAAGCAGAACTCCGCGTCCTTGCGATCCTTCAGACGCAGCAGCTCCTTGCCGTAGACGGGCCAGCGGCCCGTCTCTTCCCAGAGCTGCTTCGGCTGGATCACGGGCAGCCACACCTCCTGGCCGTCGACGCGGTTCATCTCCTCGCGCACGATCTGCTCGACCTTGCGCAGCGCGCGAAGGCCCAACGGCAGCCAGTCGTAGATGCCGCTGGCGACCTTGCGGATCATGCCCGCGCGCTGCATCATCTGCGCGGAGACGTTGTCCGCGTCGGACGGCGCCTCGCGCAGCGTGGGGATGAGGTAGCGGCTCAGGCGGATGGCCATCTCAGCGGGCGGGCTGCTCGGCGGCCGGCTTGGCGGCGGCGTGCTCCAGGCGCAGACGCAGGACGTCGTTGTAGGTCGCGAAGAGCAGCAGCGAGAGCAGGAACGCGATGCCCACGTTCTGCGCGCGGGCCTGGGTCTCCTTCGTCGGCGGATGGCCGGAGAGGCCCTCCCAGACGTACATCGCCGCGTGGCCGCCGTCGAGCAACGGCACCGGCAGGATGTTGAAGAAGCCGATGGCCACCGAGATCAGGCCGATCAGGTTGATCAGGTTGTCCCAGCTGGAATGCGCGGCGCGCGAGACCATCTGCACGATGCCCACGGGGCCGGCGAGGTCCGGCCGCTCGTGATGCGAGAGCTTCGAGACGATCGTCTTCACCGTGAAGGCCGTCAGCGCCCAGCACTGCCGAGCGCCCTCGTTCGCCGCTCCGAGGAAGCCGACCGCGCGGTAGACCTCCTTCGGCATGATGCCGATCACGCCGTGGCCCGTCGCCTCGTCCTTGCGCGGCGTCACGCGGACCGTCTGAGCGCGCTCGCCGTGCTTGAAGGCGAGCTCGATCTCCTTGTCGGGAAACTGGTGGATGGCGTCGGCGGCCTGGTCCCACGTCTGGACGGCCTTGCCGTTGACGGAGACGATCGTGTCGTCGAGCCCGACGCCGGCCCGGTCGGCCGGGTAGCCGATCATCAGGTTGCCGATCACCGGCGCCGTCCCCGGCTCCGGGATGCCCTTGAGATAGACCACGCCCGTGAAGAGCGTGAACGCGAGGACGTAGTTCATCACCGGCCCCGCGGCCACGATGGCCAGCCGCCGGCGCCAGTTCTGGCCGAAGTACTCGTCCGCAGCGCCGGTGGAGCTCTCCAGCTCCTCGCCGGCCGGCTTGACGAAGCCGCCGAGCGGCAAGGCGCAGATCGAGAAGCGCGTACCCGTGCGGCCCGTCATCCCGATCAGCTCGGGGCCGAAGCCGAAGGCGAAGCGCTCGACGCGCACGCCCAGCCAGCGGCAGACGAAGAAGTGCCCGGCTTCGTGCAGGAAGATCACCATGCCGAAGGTCAGCACGACGGCGGCGGCGGATTGCAGGTAATGGATCATTCGATCAAATCTCCTCGACGAGCTCCGTCGCTTTCTCGCGCGCCCACTGATCGATCTCCACGACCTCGGCGAGGCTCGGCAGGCCGGCGGCCGGGCGGTAGGCCTGCATCGTCTTTTCGACGATGCGGCTAATATCGGTGAAACGGATGCGGCCGGCCACGAAAGCCTCGACGGCGACTTCGTCGGCCGCGTTGAGCACGCACGGCATGCCGCCTCCCACGCGCGCGGCCTCGCGGGCCAACGCCAGGCAGGGGAAGCGCCGGAAATCGGGTTTGGCGAAGGTCAGCGTGCCGACTTTGATCAGATCGAGGGGCTCGGTGACCTGCTTCACGCGCTCCGGGTACGTCATCGCGTACTGGATCGGCAGCTTCATGTCCGGCGGCGACATCTGCGCCAACACGGAGCCGTCGACGAATTCCACGGCGGAATGGATGATCGACTGAGGGTGGATGACGACCTCGACTTGATCCAGCCGCAAGCCGAACATGTTCATGATCTCGATGGTCTCGAGGCCCTTATTCATGAGCGTGGCGCAGTCGATGGTGATCTTGCGGCCCATGCTCCAAGTGGGGTGTTTCAATGCCTGAGCGACGGTAACGTCGCGAAGGGGGCCGCGGTGTCTATAAAAGGCTCCCCCGGAGGCCGTGAGGAATACCTTCTTGACCGACTTCCTTGGATATCCCTGCATGCATTGGAAGATAGCGGACGGTTCCGAATCGACCGGGACGATGCGCGCTTGCCAGCGCGCACTCTCCATCATGAACTGCGCGCCCGCCATGACCATCGGCTCCTTGTTGGCGAGCGCGACGGTCTTGCCGCTCTTCACGGCCGCCAGGAGCGGAGCGAAGCCCACGCCGCCGACGAGGCTGGTGAGCACGACGTCGACGTCCTTGTGCGAGGCCATTTCGACGAGGCCCGGCACTCCCGACGGCAGATGGCGAGCCCCACCGTTGAGCATTTTCTTGAGGGAAAAAGCCGCGGTGTCCTCGAACATCGTCACTAACTTGGGTTTGAATTCTTTTGCCTGCTTGGCCAAAACCGCGGCGCTGGAGTGCGCCGCGAGGCCGAGGACTTCCAGCTGCTCGGGCATCTCGCGCACGACGTTGAGCGCGTTGACGCCGATGGAGCCGGTGGAGCCGAGGATGGCGATCTTCTTGGTCACTGGGTCAGAACCTCAAGCAGTAGTAAAGGGCCGGGGCGGCCAGGATGTAGGAGTCGAATCGGTCCATGACGCCGCCGTGGCCCGGCAGCAAGGCGCCGGAGTCCTTGGCGCCGACGGCGCGCTTGATCATGCTCTCGGCGAGGTCGGAGAGCTGCCCGACCAGGCCCACGGCGGCGATGGCCAGCAGCGCGCGCGGCCAGGACATGAGGCCGGGGGTCGCCACGCGAAAACCCACGACGACGGCCGCCGCGCCGGCGAAGCCGGCCACGAAGCCCTCCCAGGACTTCTTGGGGCTGACGATGGGCGCGAGCTTGTGGCGGCCCGCCATGCTGCCGGCGAAGTAGGCCACCGTGTCGCAGATCCAGACGGAGATGAAGAGCATGAAGGTCAGCCTCTCGCCGAAAGGGCGCAGAGCGCGGATCGAGGCGAGATGCGACGGCATCCAGCCCAGCGCGACGGCGCCGAAGAACGTGAGGGCGGCCCGCTCCAGGTCGTGCTGGGCCGCGCCCAGCTCTCGCAGCAGGACCACAGCCGTCACCGCGGCCAAGGCCGGCGCCAGCGGCCCGTTGAGGGCCTGGCAGAGCGCCAGCCCGGCCCCGCAGACCGCCGTCAGCGCGCGGTGCACCGGCTTGCCGCCCAGCAGGAGGATCACGCCGTACTCGTAGAGGCAGAGGGCCGCCAGCCCGGCCACGAAGACATCGAAAGAAAGCCCGCCCCAATGGATCAAAAAAAGCAGCAGCGGCACGCCCACGACGGCGGTCAAAACGCGCGGAAGCAGCACGTCTCGATTCTATCTTTTTTTAAAAGGCGGGAGGCGAGAGCAACTCGGCGAGAGTGCTCGAAGGCAGCAGCGACGAGGGGAACTTGACGACGGTTAAGCGCGTGACTTCATGGAACTTCGCCTCGCAAAGGCCGTCCTTTCGGTGGCACACGTTGGCGATGTTGCAGCGGCCGCGGCGCAGGTAGTTCGGCGACTCCCCGCGGACCAGGATGCCGAGTAGGGCTCCCGTCTTCTCATTGAAGACGCCGCTGCCCGAGTTGCCCCCGAAAGCGTCGAGGTCGGCCTCAAAATACTCAGCCTCTTCATCTTCGCGGACGACGGCGCCGCCGGCGATCTTGGCCGGCAGGCCGCCCGGGTAGCCGATCATCGCCACCGGCGTGCCTACGGTCGGCGGCGTCAGGTCGACCGGGATGGGGTCACGTCCGGCCACCGCCCGATCCAGGCGTACCACCGCCCAATCCGCGCGATGATCATCCTTGCTGGCGACGAGCAAAGAGCACCCATAGACGTCTCCAGAGGGAACGTGCCACGGATCCTCGCCTTCCTCGTTGATCGCGTAGCCGAAGACGAATCTTGTCCTTTCGCACTGCCGCTGGCTCTTCACGCAGTGGCCCGCCGTCAGGACGAGGTCGCGGCCGATCAACGTGCCCGAGCAGTCCGCCGCCGACGGCTGATCCCAAAAACGCTCGTCGCGGCAGAGATTGAAATAGGAGCCGAACGTGGCTCCGCCGAGCCTGGTCACGTCCCCCTCGTCGTGGACGCGCCGGGAGGGGACCAGCGCCACGGTGGAAGCCGCCAGCCGCCTCATTAGAGGATTGCTCGATTGATAGAGGTCGCGGCGGTCGTCGACGCGGTTGAGGCGGTTGGCGGCCGGCGGCGGCGCGGCCACAGCGCGGGAGGGAAGGCAAAGGAACGCTACCGCAACGAGTCGCCTCATCGCGCGAGTATACCAAGGCGCTCTTAGGCACAGGAGGACTTAGGACCCAAGACCTCAGACGGCTTTTGGCCTAAGGCGATCGGCTAGCCCAGGCGAGCCATCCACATCTCCCAGGGAGATGCTCTACAACCCGCCGAAGCGGCGCTGGCGCTTGCCGAACTCGGCCAGCGCCTCCTCGAGGTGGGGGCGGCGGAAGTCCGGCCAGAGGACCGGGGTTACATAGAGCTCGGCGTAAGCGCTCTGCCAGAGCAGGAAGTTGGACAGGCGCATCTCGCCGGAGGTGCGGATGACGAGATCGGGATCGGGCAGCCCGGCGGTGTAGAGCGCGCCGGAAAGATCTTCTTCGCTGAGCTCTTTCTTGCCGGCCGCGATCAGCTTGTTGGCGGCATCGACGATCTCCTGGCGCGAGCCGTAGTTGAGGGCGAGGTTGAGGATCAGGCCCGTATTGCCGGCGAGCTTATCGATGGAGGCCTGCAGCTCCTTTTGGACGGCGGGGGGAAGGCCGGAGAGGCGCCCGGACGCCGTCAGGCGGACCTTGTTCTTGTCGAGCTCCAGCGTCTCGCGGCTCAAGGCCCAGGAGAGCAGCTTCATGAGCTCGCCCACTTCCTCGGCGGGGCGCAGCCAATTCTCCGTCGAGAAAGAATAGAGCGTCAGGACCTTCACGCCCAGCTGGCCGCAGGAGCGGACGGCCTCGCGGACGGATTCGACGCCGGCGCGGTGGCCGGCCAATCGGGGCAGGCCGCGAGATTTGGCCCAGCGGCCGTTGCCATCCATAATGATGGCGACGTGCTGAGGGATCAAATGGTGGTGATCTCTTTTTCTTTCGCGGCGACGGCATCGTCGATCTGCTTGACGAACGAGTCCGTCACCTTTTGGATGCGGCCTTCGAGACCCTTCACGTCGTCCTGCGTGATCTCCTTGGCCTTCTCCGCCGACTTGATCTTGGCCAGGGCGTCGTGGCGGTCGTTGCGCACGCCCACGCGGAACTCCTCGCCCATCTTCTTGACCACCTTGACCATGTCCTTGCGGCGCTCCTCCGTCATGGTGGGCATCGTCAAGCGCAGCAGCTTGCCGTCGTTCTGCGGCATCGTGCCGATGTCGGCCTTCTGGATGGCCTTCTCGATCTCGGGCAGCGCCGTGGGATCCCAGGGGCGGATCTCCATCACGCGCGCTTCGGGCACGGAGACGGCGGCCACCTGCTTGAGGGGCACGAGCTGGCCGTAGTACTCCACCTTGATCGCCTCGAGGATCATCGGATTGGCGCGGCCGGTGCGCAGGACGGAGAAGTCCTTGGCGAGCTTGTTGAGCCGCTCTTTCATCGCGGACTCCATCTGGCCGAGCGCGGCATTGACGGCTTCAGTAAGAGGCATAGTTACTCCGTTATGAGAGTGCCGACCTTCTCGCCCTGCACGGCGCGGGCGATGTTGCCCTGCACGGCGAGGTCGAAGACGAGGATGGGCAGGCTGTTCTCCATGCAGAGCGTCAGCGCCGTGGTGTCCATGACGCCGAGACGCTGCTTGATGGAGTCCATGAACGTCACGGTCTCGAGCTTCTTGGCGCTCTTGTCCTTGCGCGGGTCGGCGGTATAGACGCCGTCCACCTTCGTGGCCTTGAGCACGGCCTGCGCCTCGATCTCGACGGCGCGCAGCGCGGCCGCCGTGTCGGTCGTGAAGTAGGGGTTGCCCGTGCCGCCCGCGAAGATCACGATGCGGCCCTTCTCCAGGTGGCGGATGGCGCGCCGGCGGATGTAGGCCTCAGCCAGCTTCTGGATATCGATGGCCGTCTGGACCCGCGTCGGCACCCCCATGTGTTCGAGCGCGTCCTGCAGCGCCAGCGCGTTGATGATGGTGGCCAGCATGCCCATGTAGTCCGCCGTCACGCGGCCGATGGCCGCGCTCTGGTTCTGCATGCCGCGCCAGATGTTGCCGCCGCCCACGACGATGGCCATGCTCGTGCCGGCCTCGTGCGCGAGCTTGATCTCGCGCGCGATGGACAGCAGGGCGGACGCATCGATGCCGTGGCCGCCCTCGCCTGAGAGCGACTCGCCCGACAATTTGAGGAGGACCCGGGCGTACTTCCCGGCTTTCTTGGCTTCTGGGACCGCTGAGCTCTTGGCCTTACTCACCCAGCTGGTAGCGAGCGAAGCGCGTCACCGAGACGCCGGCGCCGGCGTCCTTCAGGATGCCCGCGACGGTCTGCTTCGGATCGCGAACGGACGCCATCTCCAGCAGGCAGAGCTGCTGGTAGAAGAGCTTGTTGATCTTGCCCTCGATGATCTTCGGGATGGAGGCCTCGGGCTTGCCCTCCTTGCGGAGGATCTCCGTGTGGATCTCCTTCTCCTTCTCGATCTCGGCCTGCGGCACGTCCTCGCGGCGCAGGTACTTCGGCTTGGCCGCGACGATCTGCAGCAGCAGCTCCTTGGCGAGGTCCTGCAGCTTCTGCGACTTGGCGACCTCGGGATTGGGGGCCGAGAGCTCGATGATCGCGCCCTGCTTGGCGCCGATCGTCGGATCGGGCTTGTGCGCGTAGCCGGCGAGGAGGCCCGGGCCCTTGAGCTCGAAGCGCTCGAAGCGGCGCAAGCCCATGTTCTCGGACAGCTTCATGAACACGGGCTCGACGACGGGCTTGGCGTCCTCCAGCGTCTTGAGAGTGCCCTTGGCGTAGCCGTCGGCCAGGTCCTGGCCGAGCTTGACGAACGCCTCGTTGCGCGCGACGAAGTCGGTCTCGCTGTTGACCTCGACGAGGGCGGCGAAATTGCCCTGCACGGAGAAGGCGACGACGCCTTCCTTGGTGATGCGGCCGGACTTCTTGGCGGCGTCGGAGAGGCCCTTCTTGCGGAGGATCGTGAGAGCGCCCTCGAAGTCGCCGTTGGACTCCGTCAGCGCTTTCTTGCAGTCCATCATGCCGGCGCCGGTCTTGGCGCGCAGCTCCATGACCATCTTGTTGAGATCGGCGGCGGTGGTCATGTTAGCCCTGCGCCTCTTGCGGCTGCTCGGCGGGGGCTTCGCCCTCGGCCGGCTGCTCGTACTGGATCGTCTGGTCGTCGGCCTGCTGCATGGCCTCGGCCTCGGCGCCGGCGGCCAGCATCTGCTGCTCGGCCTCGGCGACGGTGGCGGCCTGCTGGGCGGCCTGGTGCGCGGCGCGGCCCTCGGCCACGGCGTCGGCGATGATGCCGCAGAACAGCTTGAT
>CAZZGQ010000118.1:0-1256 GCA_964653765.1 uncultured Elusimicrobia bacterium
ACCGACGAGCGCGTGGACTGGGTGCTGGGCGTCATCGACCGCCCGGCCGACACCGTGCGCAAGGCCCTCAAGGGCATGGAGCGCGCCGCGCTGCTCATCGTCAACGCCCCGCTCGAGTGCGTGGTGGGCGGCTACCGCAAGGCCGTGGACTCGCTGGTCGAGGGCCTGGGCTGCGTGTTCCTGCCGCTGCAGGGCGTGTCCACCGTCCACTTTCCCGCGGCCAAGCTCGTTGAGAAGAAGTACCGCGACCTGCACCTGCTGACGGCCACGCCGCCGGCCGGCGTCTCCTTCTATAGCGGCGCCTGGGGCAAGGCCTACGAGGTGACGCGCGACTCCGCCGCCGACTCCGTCACCGCGCAGGCCGTGAAGGGCTTCGACTATTCCGTGGTGATCCGCCGCGCCTACGACGACGGGGCGCGCCTGTTCGTGGAGCTCGGCCCGCAGAACTCCTGCACGCGCATGATCGGCAAGATCCTGGGCCCGCTGCCGCACACGGCCCGCGCGGCCTGCGTCCAGGGACAGGACGAGGTGGGCAGCCTGCTGCGCCTGCTCGCAGTGCTGATCTCCGAGCGCGTGCCCGTCGACCTCAAGCGGCTCTACGGCGGAGAGACGCGCGTCGTCGATCACCTGCCGCCGCCGCCGAAGGCGACGGTAACGGTTCCGCTGGGGCGCGGGGCCATGGAACCGCGGCGTTCCGAGGTCCCGCAAGCGCCGGTCCAGCCGCCTCCTCGGCCCTCGCTGCCCATGATCCCTCCGGTCGTCCGAGAAAATGGTGTTGCTAGCAACGCCATTTCGCCCGCGGCCTCGACGGACCTCGTCACTGCCTTCTCCGCCAATCAAGCCGCCCAAGCGCAGGCGCATGAGACTTTCCTCGCTTTCTCGCGCAAGATGCTGGAGCTGCAGGCCGGGCTGCTGGCCGCCGGGCCGGCGGTCGCCGATCCGAAACTGGTCGCGCGACCAGTTTCAGTTTCACCCGGGCTCTCAGGCGAGACCGTGGTCCCTCGCGCCTTGAACCGCGAGCAGTGCCTGGAGTTCGCGATCGGCCAGATCGGCAAGGCCCTGGGGCCGACGTTCGCCCACGTCGACGCCTATCCGACTCGCGTGCGCCTGCCGGACGAGCCGCTGATGCTGGTCGACCGGATCACCGAGATCGAGGGCGAGCCGCTCTCGATGACGAAGGGGCGGGTCGTCACCGAGCACGACGTGAAGGCGGGGGCCTGGTACCTCGACAACGGCCGCATCCCGACCTGCGTGGC
>CAZZGQ010000118.1:1356-7364 GCA_964653765.1 uncultured Elusimicrobia bacterium
GTCTTGGAGCTGCAGCCCGAGGGCGGCCGCTTCGGCCTGGGCCGCATCCGCGCCGAGGCCGACATCCATCCCGACGACTGGCACCTCGTCTGCCACTTCAAGGACGACAACGTGATGCCGGGCACGCTCATGTACGAGTGCTGCCTGCACGCGATGCGCCTGCTGCTGACGCGCCTGGGCTTTCGCGGCGATCCGGCGACCACGAATTGGGAGCCGGTGCCCGGGGTGCGCTCCAAGCTCAAGTGCCGCGGCCAGGTCCTGGCGTCGACGAAGAAAGTGCACTACGAGGTCTGGCTCAAGGAGCTCGGGTTCAACCCGGCCCCGTACGCGATCGCCGACGCGATGATGTACTCGGACGGCAAGCCCATCGTCTTCATCACGGACATGTCGCTGCAGCTGACCGGGGCGGCGCGGCAGGACTTATCCACCGAACTCTCAGCGCTGAGAGTGCCGGCCCCGCGCAAGCCGCTGTTCGACCACGAGCGCATCCTCGCCTTCGCCGTGGGCAAGCCCTCCGAGGCGTTCGGCGAGCCCTACAAGCCCTTCGACGAGGAGCGCGTCATCGCCCGCCTGCCCGGCCCGCCGTACCAGTTCCTGGACCGCATCGTCGACATCCAGGGCTGCAAGCCCTTCGAGCTCTCCTCCGGAGGCAAGATCGTCGCCGAGTACGACGTGCCGCGCGAGGCATGGTACTTCAAGAGCCACAACCAGCCGACGATGCCCTTCTCCGTGCTGCTCGAGGCCGCGCTCCAACCGTGCGGCTGGCTGGCGGCTTACCTCGGCAGCGCGCTGACGTCGCCGATCGATCTCAAGTTCCGCAACCTGGGCGGCACGGCCACGCTGCGCCGCGAGGTGACGCCGGACTCCGGCACGCTGTCCACGGAGATCCGGATCACGAAGGTCTCCCAGTCCGGCGGCATGATCATCCAGGACTACACGTTCAAGCTGTCGGACGCGCGCGGCGTCGTCTACGAAGGAAGCACGGAGTTCGGGTTTTTCACGAAGGAGGCGCTCTCCCAGCAGGTGGGCATCCGCGGCGCGAAGCCTTTGGCGGCGGAGCGCGTGGGCTTGATCCGCCCGACCTTGGAAGATCTGTGGCCGCTCATGCCGGACGCGCGCCTGCTTTTGCTCGACGAGGCGGCCCTGGCCCTGGAAGGCGGGCCGCACGGCCACGGCTACGTCCTCGGCAAGCGCGCCGTCAACCCGAGCGAGTGGTTCTTCAAAGCCCACTTCTACCAGGACCCGGTCTGCCCCGGCTCGCTGGGCCTGGAGTCCTTCGTCGAGCTGCTCAAGACCTACGCCGCCGTGCGCTGGCCCAACCGTGGCCGCCGCTACGAGTCGCTGACGCTCGGCCAGGCGCACACCTGGCTCTACCGCGGCCAATACACGCCGGTGAACAAGGGCGTGGAGATGCAGGCCGTGATCACGGGCGTCGACGAGGCGACCAGGACGGTGAAAGCAGACGGCTATCTCTCCGTCGACGGGCTCACCATCTATAGCATGAAGGATTTTGCCGTGACCCTTCGATGAGAGCGCTCCTGCTGCCGAAGAGTCGAGAGTTATCCACCAACTATGCACGCGTGCATAGTCTGGGGATAACTCCGCACCGCGGAGTTTGGCCATGAAATACAACAAGGTCCATCTGGATGCTCTGGGCTATGAGCTGGCGCCGAACGTCGTGACGTCGGCGGAATTGGAAGAAAGGATCGAACCGGTCTACAGGAAGCTGGGCTTGCCGAGCGGACAGCTGGAAGCGCTGACCGGAATACGAGAGCGCCGCTGGTGGGACCCCGGCTTCAAGCTGTCCCAGGGCGCGCTGGCCGCGGCGCGGAAAGCCTTGGCGAGCGCCGGCCTGAGCGGGAAGGACCTCGGCTGCGTCATCTACGCCGGCGTCTGCCGCGAGAGCAGCGAGCCCGCCACCGCCTGCGCCGTCGCCAACGGCTTGGGAGTGGGGGCGGACGCCGCCGTCTTCGACATCAGCAACGCCTGCCTCGGGGTCCTCAACGGCATCTTGGACGTGGCCAACCGCATCGAGCTGGGGCAGATCCGCGCGGGCTTGGTCGTCTCCTGCGAATCCGCGCGCGAGATCAACGAGAGCATGATCGCCAGCATGAAGGCCCAACCCACGATGGACCACTTCCGGCTCTCGATCGCCACGCTCACCGGCGGCAGCGGCGCGGTGGCGGCGGTGCTTACCGACGGCAGCTTCGGCAGCGGCCGCCGGCGGCTGCTGGGCGGATCTTACAAGGCCGCGCCCGAGCACCACGACCTGTGCCTCTGGGACCGCGACTTCATGCGCACCGACGCGGCGGCGGTCCTCAAGCACGGCGTCCAACTCGGCCGCCAAACCTGGCAAAGTTTGTTAGGGAAGCTGAACTGGCAAGGCAGCTCCGTCGACAAGGTCATCTGCCACCAAGTGGGCGGCGCCCACAAGAGCCAGGTCCTCGAGACCTTGGGCATCGACCAGGCGAAGGACTTCTCCACGTACGAGTTCCTGGGCAACGTGGGCACGGTCTCGCTGCCGCTGACGGCGGCGCTGGCCGAGGAGCGCGAGTTCCTGGCGCCGGGCGACAAGGTGGCCTTCCTCGGCATCGGCAGCGGCCTGAACTGCCTGATGCTGGGCTGGGAATGGTAACATCGGACCATGGCTGACGATTCCTGGCGCGCGCTTTATCGCTTCGCGGAGCGGCGCTTCGACCGCGGCAACGGCATCCGCATGCATTACCTCGACGAGGGCAGCGGCGCGCCGGTGCTCATGGTGCACGGCAACCCGACGTGGTCCTTCTATTATCGCGATCTCGCCAAGACGCTCGTCGGCTGCGGCCACCGCGTCATCGTCCCGGACCACGTGGGCATGGGCTTCTCCGATCACCCGACCGACGCCCAGTACCGGTACACGCTGCAGAGCCGCGTCGACGACCTCGAGCGCCTGATGGCGCACTTGAATCCGGGGCCGGTCACGCTGATCGTGCACGACTGGGGCGGGCCGATCGGCCTCTCCTGGGCCCTGCGCGACATCTCGCGGGTGAAATCGCTCGTCGTGCTCAACACGGCGGGCTTCCTGCCGCCGCCGGGCTACCGGCTGCCGTGGCAGCTCGGCGCCTCGCGCACGTTCCTGGGCCCGCTGCTGCTGCAGGGCGCCAACGCCTTCGTCGACGGCATGATCAAGCATTGCGTGATGCGGCCGATGGCGCCGGCCGTGGAGGCGGGCTACCGCGCGCCCTACGACGGCTGGTCCCATCGCCGCGCCGTGATGCGCTTCGTCCAGGACATCCCGCGCTCGGAGAGCGATCCGGCGTACCCGCTGATGCTGTGGCTGGGCAACAACGTGCAGAACTTCCAGAGCGTGCCCACCCTGATCGCCTGGGGCATGCGCGACTTCGTCTTCACGCCGGACTTCCTCAATCAATGGAAGGCGCGCCTGCCCGGCGCCGAGGTGCGGGAATATCCGTCCGCGGGCCACCTGGTGCTCGAGGACGCCGCCTTCGAGCTGCTGCCCGCCATCCGGGACTTCTCCAAGAAGCATGCCGCCGCTCGCCGCTGAGCCTGCATCCGACGTCGCGCGGCGCCTGGCCCATTGGGCCGCGGAGCGCCCGTTATCGGTGGCGCTCATCGAAGATGGGCGCTCGATCTCCTTCGGCGCCTTCGATGACGAGTGCGCGCGCCTGGGCGCGGGGCTGCAGGCCGCCGGGATCGCCGCCGGGACGCGGGTCGTGCTCATGGTGCCGCCGTCGATCGAGCTCTACGCGCTGGCCTTCGCCCTCTTCCGCATCAACGCCGTGCCCGTGCTCGTCGATCCCGGCGTGGGCTGGGCCCACCTCAAGGACTGCCTGGGGCAGGCCAGGCCCGAGGCCTTCATCGGCAGCCCGAAGGCGCACCTGGGCCGCGTGCTGGGCGGGTGGGCGCGCGGCACGCTGAAGCTCAAGATCGTGGCGCGAGGTCTCTTCCCAGGCGCCAGAGGTCTTCTAGAGCTGCGCCGCGGCGCCGGCGGCCTGCGCGCGCCCGAGAGGCCCGACCCCGACGAGACGGCGGCCATCCTCTTCACCTCCGGCAGCACGGGCACGCCGAAGGGGGCGGTCTACACGCAGCGCATGCTCTGCGCCCAGATCGACCGGCTGCGCGAGGTCTTCGGCTGCGCGGCGGGACAGGTCGGCGTGGCCACGTTCCCGCTCTTCGGCCTTTTCGACGTCGCCATGGGCATGACCGTGGTCCTGCCGCGCATGGACTCCACCAAGCCGGGCTCGGTGGACCCCGAGACCATCCTCGGCCCCATCGAGAAGCACGCCGCCTCCGAGCTCTTCGGCTCCCCGGCGCTGCTCGACCGCGTCGCCCGCTTTTGCGAGGCCAAGGGCCGCAAGATCCCCTCGCTCAAGCGCGTGCTCTCCGCCGGCGCGCCCGTGCCCGCGCGCGTGCTGGCCCGCCTGCGCCCGGCGCTGCCCCCGGACTGCCGCGTGTTCACGCCGTACGGCGCCACCGAGGCGCTGCCCGTCGCCTGCATCAGCGACGACGAGCTGGGCCACACGGCCGCCGAGACGGCGCGCGGCCAGGGGGTCTGCGTGGGCCGGCCGGTGGGCGATCTCCAGGTGCGCATCGTGGCCGTCGACGACGGGCCGCTCTCGGAAGCGGCCGCGCTGCCGCCCGGCCAGATCGGCGAGATCTGCGTGCGCGGCCCGGTCGTCAGCCCCGGCTACTTCGACCGGCCGCAAGCCGACCGCCTGGCCAAGATCGAGGACGGCGACGCGTTCTGGCACCGCATGGGCGACCTGGGGCGGCTCGACGACCGGGGCCGCCTGTGGTACTGCGGGCGCAAGAGCCAGCGCGTCGTGCCCGGGCGCGGGGGCGCCACGCTCTACACGGCCTGCGTGGAGGGCGTGCTCGACGCCCATCCCGCCGTGCGGCGCAGCGCTCTCGTGGGCGTGCGCGGCACGCCGGCCGTCGTCGTCGAGCTCGAGCCCGGCCGCAAGGCCGACGCCGCCCTGAAGAAGGAGCTGGCCGACCTGACTCCCGCGAAAGCCGTGCTCTTCCACCCGAGCCTCCCCGTCGACGCCCGCCACAACGCCAAGATCCAGCGCGAGAAGCTCGCGCGCTGGGCGGAGGGAAGGCTATAAAGGCCATCATCTTCGGCGGCGGGGGCTTCCTGGGCGGGGCGATCGCCCGCCGCCTGCTCGCCGCGGGAAACCAGGTGCGCGTCTTCGGCCGCCACCGCTACGCCGGGGCCGAGGCCGCGGGCTGCGAGGGCGTCCAGGGCGACATCACGGACTGGGCGGCCGTGCGCCGCGCCTGCGAGGGCCGCGACCTCGTGTTCCACGCCGCCGCCAAGGTGGGCCTCTGGGGCTCCTACGAGGACTACTTCCGCGTCAACGTCGACGGCACCAAGAACGTCATCCACGCCTGCCACGACGCCGGCATCCCGCGGCTGGTCTTCACGAGCTCGCCGTCGGTCGTCTTCGACGGCAAGGACTGCGAGGGGGGCAACGAGACGATGCCGTACCCGGCGCGCTTCGACTCGCACTACTCGCGCACGAAGGCGATGGCCGAGCAGATGGTGCTGGCCGCCAACGGCGCCGTCGTCTCCACCGTGGCCCTTCGGCCGCATCTCGTCTGGGGCCCGGGCGACACCAACCTCCTGCCGCGCCTCGCGGCCCAGGCCGAGCGGCTCAAGCGCATCGGGGCCTTCAACAAGAAAGTGGACACGACCTACATCGACGACGCCGCCGAGGCGCACTGCCTCGCCGCCGCGCGCTTGAGCCCCAAGAGCGCGATCGCGGGCAAGGCCTACTTCATCTCCCAGGGCGATCCCCGCCCGATCTGGTTCATGATCAACGGCCTCCTTGCCGCCGCCGGCAAGCCGCCGGTGACGCGCCAAGCTCCGGTTTGGCTCGCCAAGACCGCCGCCGCCGTCTATGAAGGCTGGTGGACGCTGCGCAAGCGCGAGGACGAGCCGCCGCTGACGCGCTTCTTGCTCAAGGAGATGACCACGGCCCACTGGTTCGACATCTCCGCCGCCA
>CAZZGQ010000118.1:7464-9209 GCA_964653765.1 uncultured Elusimicrobia bacterium
GCTCTGCAGGCGCTGGCGCGGATCGGGCTGCAGGCAGAGCGAGATCAGCTCGTCGATGCCGGCGGGTAGGGCGGGGACGACAGCGCGCGCCTTAGGATACTCCAGCCGCATCTTCTGGTCGTTCGAGTAGAACGGCACGCGCCCCGTCACCAGCTCGTAGAGGCAGACGCCCAGGGCGTAGAGATCGCCCTGCCGGCTGACCACGCCCGTCTCCATCTCGGGGGCCATGTAAGAGGGAGTGCCGACGACGCTCGAGGACTGGGCCATCGTGCTGCCCCACGGCCGCTCCCAGGAAGCTCCGGACGTCGGAGCAGGCGCGGCGGCGGCCGGGCCCTGGGCGCCGCCCTGCGCTCCTTCCAGCAGCGAGCGCGCGATGCCGAAGTCCATGAGCTTGACGTAGCCGTCGTCGGTGACCATGATGTTCGCCGGCTTCAGATCGCGGTGCACCAGGCCGTGGCCGTGGGCGAAGTCCAGGGCCTTGCAGACCGGGCGCAGGACCTCGGCGGCGCGGGCGACGGGCAGGCGGCCGCGCTCGGCCAGGATCTGGTGGGCGGTGACGCCTTTGACGTACTCGAAGACGAGGTAGACGTCCTTGCCGTCCTCCAGGATCTCGTAGATGTCGACGATGGCGGGGTGGTGGAGGCTGGCCACCACCTTGGCTTCCTGGATCAGCATGGAGCGCGCCTTGGGCGCCATGTCGGAGAGCTGGTCGGAGATGCGCTTGATGGCGACAGGCCGCTCGAGGGCGAGGTCCTTGGCCTCGTACACGTCGCCCATGCCGCCGCGGCCGAGCAGGTGGCTGACCTCGTACTTGCCGATCATGCGGCGGCGCCGGCCGGGCAGGCCCACGGCGAAGGCGGGGGCGGTCACCTCCAGCGAGTGGACCTTGTTGCGGATCTTCTTGAACCAAGACATCGAGACGGCGGCGGCGGAAGAGCCGAAGACGAGGACCAAGCCGGCGGCGATCTGCCACAAGGGCAGGCCGTCCCAGGGGCGCTTGGGCGTCTCGGGAGGCGCGTCGTCCTTGGGATCGACGAACTGGCCGCTCTGGCGCACGCGCTCGTTGAGCGGGATGTAGCGCGGGTCCAGGCGCGCCGCCCATTCCAGCGCGGAGAGGGCGGCCGGCATGTCGCCGGCGTGGCCGGCGCCGAGGTAGCGCACGTAATAAGCGGTGGCGTCGCTGGGATCGAGGCGGATCGCCTCCTCGGAGGCCTTGAGCGCCTGCAGCCAGCTCTTTTGCCGCGCGGTGGCGTAGGCGAACTGGGACCAGCCGCGCGCCATCTGGGGCGCGCGCCGCAGGCCTTCCCGCGCGTCGGCCTGGGCCTGCACGTACTGCTGCAGCTCGTTCTCGGCCCGGGCGCGGTCGATGTAGGGTGCGGGATCTTCAGGCCGCAGCACGATGAGTTTCGAAAGCGGGTCCATGGCGGCCGCGTAGTCCCCGAGCTCGATGCGGCGATGAGCCAGGTCGGACAGGACGGCGGCCGGGTCCTGGACGCGGGCGGCTCCGGGGACAGCGTCGATCGTCGGCGTGCGGCCGGTCAGACCGGCCGGATTATAAGGATTGGCGTTCTCATAGGAGACGCTGTTGACGGCGTCATGGGAGACGCGGCCGGCGGCCGGGGGAGCGGGGGCGAGGCGGCCGTCGCGCGGACGCGGGGCGTCGTCGGCGGAGGCGAAGGCGAGGGGGGCCGCGAGCACGAGAAGGACCCAGGCGGGGCGCCGGCGGAGCATAGGCGCAGTGTAGA
>CAZZGQ010000119.1:0-9182 GCA_964653765.1 uncultured Elusimicrobia bacterium
CGGGACTGGACAGCCGCGTCCCCTCCTGTTATAGTCTCGCCGCATATGCCGGCCGAACAAGAACCGCTCTGGTTCAAGTACACCTTCACGCTCGAGAACGGCCAGCAGCGCTCTTTCGAGGTGACCCTCGACCCGCGCACCCTCGAGATCATCCGCAAGCCCGACGCCAAGGCGCCGCCCGACTGGACCCGGCTCGATTTCTCCCCGTGCAGCCACTGCCCGCTGCACCCCTCGGTCACGCACTGCCCCACGGCCGTGGCGCTGGCCGAGGTCGTGGACGTCTTCCGCGACGTCGTGTCCTGCAAGAAGGCCGAGGTCATCGTGGAGAGCCATGAGCGCAACTTCTACAAGAAGGGCACCGTCCAGGAGGCGCTCTTTCCCCTGCTCGGCATCTACATGACGGCGAGCGGCTGCCCCAGCATGGAGAAGCTCAAGCCCCTGCTGCGCTTCCACCTGCCCTTCGCCAGCGTGGACGAGACGATCTACCGCGTCCTGACGATGTACGTGATGGCGCAATACCTGCGCATGCAGGACGGCCTCGAGCCCGATTGGGAGCTCGGCGGCATCGGCCAGCTCTACGACCACATCAACAAGGTCAACGTGGCGTTCTGCCAGCGCCTGACCAAGGCCGCCTCCGAGGACGCTCTCGTCAACTCCGTCGTCATCCTCGACATGGTGGGCTCGATGGTGAAGACGCCCACGCCGCAGAGCGTCGAGAAGATCCGCCGGCTCTTCGAGCCCTTCCTGCGCAAGTGAACGCCGCCGCCGCAGCCGCCGCGGCCGCCCTGGCGGCGCTCTCCTTCCAGGTGAAGGAAGGCGGCAACGTCAACCTCTTCTACCAGTCCGACGCCAACGCGTACCACCTGCGCCTGTCCGACCCCAAGAACCCGCGCATCCTGTTCGCCTTTCCCGCGGGCAACTCCGGCGCGCTGCTCTCGTTCGATCCCTCGCTGCCCGAGAACGCCGGGCTCGCCTGGACCGCCTCCAGCTGGACCGCCTGGGACGGGCCCGACGGCATCCGAGGCGGGCAGGCGGAGCTCGCGGCCGACCGCCCGAAGCTCGTTCTCACCGGCGCCATCCTCGACAGCGTGCGCTTGATCCGCGACTTCCCCCTCTATCCCAAGCACGTCGCCGACCGGCGCAAGTTGGGCGAGGCGCTGGGCCTCGACTCCATCGGCTGGAACGAGGCCCGCGCCTCGGCGTCCGGCTCGACGCTGACGTTCGTCCGTCGCACGCTCGACGGCAAGAACCACTACCGCGCGGAGCTGGCCTTCCAGGACGGCGCCGTGATCAAGGACCTGGAGAACGGCCGCTGGTCCGTCGCCTCGCGCGACGGCAAGCCGCTGAAGCTGCGCCTCTCGGCCGGCGTCGACTACGCGCCTCTGACGCCTCTTTCGCCGGAGCGCCTGCTCGCCCCGCTGGCGCTGGCGGCCTACCGGGAATCCGCTCCCGATTCGCCCGTCCGCCGATCCTTCGACCATCTGCGCTTCCTGACCTACCGCGAGAAGATGCTGGCAGGCAGCCACCGCTACCTGACCTATTTCGGCCGCGACACCATGATCACGGCGCTGCTGGCCTGGGATGAGCTCACCCCGGAGGCGCGCGAGGCCGAGCTGCGCGCGGTGCTCGACCGGCTCTCGCCCGACGGCATCGTGGCGCACGAAGAAGATATCGGCGGGCAGGCCGAGCTCGATCACGTGACGCGGGCTCTAGAGCTGCTCGGCCAAGGCGACAAGGGCGGCGCTCGCCGCGCCCTCGAGGACTCGCAGGCCCCTTCCTATGACTACCGGATGGTCGACGGCGAGCCTCTCCTCGCGCTGCTGGCGCACCGCTACCTGACCGATCCGGACACGAGCCCCGAGCGGCGCGAGGCGGTGCTGTCCGCGGCCTCCGCGCAAGGCGTCCCTTACCGCGACCTATTGGCCCGCGCCCTGCGGCGCCTAGCCGAGGAGGCCGGACCCTACGCGCGCTCGCCCAAGCCGACCAACCTCATCGCCCTCCGCTTCGACTTCGGCGACTGGCGCGACTCGAACGCCGGCAACGGCTTCGGCCGCTACGCGGGCTCGGTCGACGCCTACCTGGCCCCTTTGGCCTTGAGCCGCCTGGCCGAGACGGCCAAGGCCGCCGGCATCGACCCGGCCTCCCTCGGCGGCGAGCCGCTCGAACGCCTCTCCCGCGCGTGGAGCGGCGCGCAGGCCGCCTTCGAGGTCTCGCTTTCGGCCGGGCAGGCGCGCAAGCGCCTGCGGAACTTCCTGGCCTCCGTCCCTCCGGACGAGAGGCGCTACTACGAGACGCGGCTGGGCCCGCTCGAGAAGATCGGCCCGGTCCGCTTCACCGCGCTTTCTCTCGATGACCGCGGCAAGCCGATCCCGGTCATGTCCAGCGACGGCGTGCTCGAGCTGCTGCTGGGCGAGCCCTCGGCGGCCCGCCGCGCCGAGCTCCTCGACACGCTGATGAGGCCCTTCCCCTTGGGCTTGTCCACCGAGGTCGGCCTCGTCATCGCCAATCCCGCCCTGAGCGACCGGCCGAAGGACTACTCTCTCTTCAACCGCCAAGCCTACCACGGCGTCCAGATCTGGGGCTGGCAGGAGACGGCCCTCCTCGAGGGCCTCGAGCGCATCGCGGCGGGCGAGGCCGCCGCGACGGCGCGGCAAGCGCTCGACAAGGCCGGGAAATACGCGCAGCTCGAAGTGTGGACCTTCCTGCCGCGGCCGGACGGCGCCGTCGCCTCGCCGGTGATCTACGCCTCTGGCGACGAGGCCGAGACGGACCCGGTCCAGCTCTGGAGCTCGGTCCCCGTCCTCAAAAAGTAGTTGCATCGGCGCCCCCGCAAGAGTCAGAATGCCGGGCCGTTCAAAGGCCCCGCCGAGGGCCCATCGCGTCTGAGGGGGACATGATGAAACTGAGCGTACTGTCGTTGCTGGCCGCCGCCGTCCTGGCGTCGGCTTCGCCGTCGAGAGCCGCCGACGGCACGAAGGTGTTGGCGAGCTTCCTGCCCGAGAACAATCTGCAGATCCCGGTCGGCTTCTCGGCCGAGGGACTGACGGAGAGCAGCTTCAACCACGTGCTCGACCGGATCCAGACCGTCTACGGCCCGATCGTGGAGAGGCACGGCGGCCATCTCGTCATCGAGCGCAACTGGACGGACGGGACCGTCAACGCCTACGCCACCGAGACCGGCAAGGAGTGGAAGATCTCCATGTTCGGCGGGCTGGCGCGCCATCCCGTCATCACGGAGAACGCGTTCTATCTCGTCGCCTGCCACGAGCTGGGCCACCACCTGGGCGGCCATCCGAAGATCGACGGCAACGATTGGGCGACCAACGAAGGCGGCGCGGATTATTACGCCACGCTCAAGTGCATGCGGCGCATGATGCCGGCCAGCGCGCCGGCGAACGTCGATCCCGCGGCCGCCCGCGCCTGCGACGCCTCGTTCCGCAGGTCGGCCGACCGCAACCGCTGCAAGGCCTCGGCGATGGCCGGGTTCTCCGGCGCGTCGCTGTTCCAGCAGCTCGCGGGCAGCGCGGCGATCTCCTTCGCCACGCCGGACAAGTCGGTGGTCGGCGCGATGGACGACTCGCACCCGGCGGCGCAGTGCCGCCTCGACACCTACTTCCAGGGCGCCCTGTGCGGCAAGTCCGCCGACGAGGACGTCTCGAACTCGGACGCGACGGCCGGGACCTGCACGCGCAAGCAGGGCTATTCCGTCGGTCTTCGGCCGCGCTGCTGGTACAAGCCGCCCGTCGACGAGCCCGCCGCCCTCGACTTGGCCTCGCGCCTCTCGGACAAGGACGTGGAGCGGATCGGCGCCCGTCTCGAGTCGCTGCGCGCGGCCTTCGGCGGCAAGTAATATGGACGACGGCCCGGCATGAGCCATGCTCTGACCGGGCTGCTGGGAGCCGCGGCGCTCGCCGGAGCGGGCGCCGCGGCTTTGCGCTTTTGGCGCCTGGCCGCCGTCGGCGCGGCCTATAAGGCGAAGGTGCTGTGCACGGCGCTGTTCGGCAGCGGGCTGCCTCTCGATCCGGACCGCGCTCCCGAGGTCTCGGCCGAGGCCTACAAGGCGATGCGCCTCTTTCCGGCGCGAGTCGACCGCGAGCGCCGGGAAGTGGCCGTCACGGCCCTCGGCGTCAGGACCCGGCGCGCCGTGTATCGGCCGGGATCCGGCGCCACCCTGGCTCTCGGACCTGTCGCGGAGCTGCCGCTTCCCCCCGCCGGACCGGCCGGCGCGCCCTGGCCCGACGCTCCCGGGCCGGAGGCGCTCCAACGCCTCGTCGCCTCGGCCTTCGACGAGCCGGACCCCAAGCTCGTGCGGCGCACGCGCGCCGTGCTCGTGGCGCGCGGCGGCCGCGTGCTCGCGGAGCGCTATGCCGAAGGCTTCTCCGCGACCACCCCTCTGCCGGGCTGGTCGATGACAAAAGCGGTGATGGGCGCGCTGATCGGCGCTCTCGTGGGCGAAGGCAAGCTCGCGGTCTCGGCCGCGAAGCTGCTGCCTCAATGGAGCGGAGACGGAGACGCGCGAGGGACGATCACGCTCGAGGACCTGCTGCGCATGCGCAGCGGCCTGCGCTTTCGCGAGGTCTACTCCGACCCCACATCCGACGTCGTGCGCATGCTGTTCCTGTCGGGGGACGCCGCCGGCTACGCCGCCTCGCTGCCGCTGGCCCGGCCGCCGGGGACGGAGTGGCGCTATTCGAGCGGCACGACGAACATCCTGTCGCTGCTGGCGCGCCGGTCTCTAGGCGACGCCGCCTATGCCGCGCTGCCCCGCCGCGCCCTTTTCGATCCGCTCGGCATGGCGAGCGCGGTAATGGAGCCGGACGCCTCGGGCACTTTCGTGGCGTCCTCGTACATGACGGCGACCGCCCGCGACTGGGCGCGCTTCGGCAAGCTCTGCTCGGACGGCGGCCTCCACGAAGGGCGGCGCCTGCTGCCGGAGGGCTGGATGCGCTGGGCGACGACGCCGACGCCGCAATCGAACGGCCGCTACGGCGCGCATTGGTGGCTCAAGCTCAACCCGGAGCTCGGCGGCGGCACGCCGGCGGAGGCGCGCATCCCGCCCGACGCCTTCCACGCGCTGGGCCACGAGGGCCAATGCCTGACGATGATCCCGTCGCTCGATCTCGTCGTGGCGAGGCTGGGCCTGTCCATACGGATCGACGCCTGGAACCACGCCGCCTTCGTGGCCGGCGTCGTCGACGCGCTAGCCTGATCGGCCGCCTCGAAGGCGACGGTCAGCGGCAATACAAGCCGACCTGCTGGGCGCGCTGGTCCAGGCAGGACTGGTTGCAGGCGTTGTCGTTGACCCGGCACTGGGCGACGCAGGCGTCGCCATTCCCACAAGCGGTCACGCAGTCGACGCGCTCATCGCCGCAAGCGATCTCGCAGTCGGTCTCGAGCGAGTCGTAATAGGACGCGCAACCGGCCCGCGCGGAGGCCGTCCAAGCGACCCAGCCCCACCAGACCGGATACTGGCCGTCCCAGCGCCAGCCCCGTCGGCGAGTCCCGTCCCAATCGCCGTGATGAGCGCCCCAGCCGCCGTGCGAACCCCGGGCGTCGTCCTGCCGCTCTCGCGGCTGCGAGGGGCGCGGCTCGTCCTCGTGGACGTGGGGAGGCATGTTGCGCAGCCGTTCCCCCCGCTCGCGATCGCGCTCACGATATTCCCGCCACTCCTCGCGCTCGCGCCATTCGCGGCGGTCGCGGTCGCGGTCGTGCCAGTCCCGGCGGCCTTCGCCGCGCTCGAAATGCGCCTTTTGCAGCAGGCCGTTGAGCGGCTGCTCGAAGGTGTCGGCGCGGACGCAGGGCGCCGTCAGCGACAGCGCCGCGATCAGGAGGGCTTTCGTCATCCCGTAAACGATAGCACGTCGGTCCGACGGGCGCATGGGTCGACGGGCCTAGTGGGTTATCCACCAACTGGGCATATGCCCAGTCGGTGGATAACTCGCTCGGCCAACGACTTAACAAGCGAGCCTGACACCGAAGTTAAGTCGTTTACGGTTTGAGGACGATCTTCACGACACCGTCCTTCTTCTCGTTGAACATCTGATAGGCCTTGGCTCCCTCGCTGAGCGGGAGACGATGCGTGACGATGTCGGCCGCCGTGATCTGTCCGGAGCCGACCAGGCCCATCAGATCGTCGATGTAGGCGTGCACGGTCGCCTGGCCTCCCTGGATCCTCAACCCCTTGTCGAAGAACTGCCCCAGCGGGAAGTCGACGTCGGTGCCGTAGACGCCGATGACGCTGACGCTGCCGCCCCGCCGGACGCCGCGCATCGCGGCCTTGAGCGACTTGAGCGAGCCGACCTGGGCCTTGAGCACGTTCGTCGCCGATTCCAGCCAGCCGTGCTCCGCTTCCATGCCGACGCAGTCGATGCAGGCGTCGGGCCCGCGCCCGTCGGTCCGCTTGCGCAGCTCCTCCACGGCGTCGGACTTGTCGTCGTTGATGATCTCCGCTCCGGTGAGCTTGCGGGCCAGCTCGAGGCGGTAGTCCAGCACGTCCAGCGCGAACAGCCGGGTGGCGCCTTGCAGCTTGGCCGACTTGAGCGCCATCAGGCCGACCGGACCGCAGCCGAAGACCGCCACGCTGTCTCCCGGCTTGACGTTGGCCCACTTGGCGCCGCACCAGCCCGTGGGGATGATGTCGCTGAGGAACAACGCCTGCTCGTCGGTGACGTCGTCGGGGACCTTCCGGGGCCCGAAGTCGGCGAACGGCACGCGCACGTACTCGGCCTGACCGCCTTGGTAGGGACCGTAGAGGTCCGTGTAGCCGAACAGCCCCCCGCCTTTCTCCGTCATCGAGCCGTCGGGCCCGTAGTGCTTGGGATTGGAGCGCTCGCAATGGCCCGGAAGATTGCGCGTGCAGAAGAAGCACTGGCCGCAGGCGATCGGGAACGGGACCACGACGCGGTCGCCTTTCTTGAGATTGGCGACGCGCGGCCCCACTTCCTCGACGACGCCCATGAACTCGTGCCCCAAGATCATCGACCTGGCCTGAGGGAAATAGCCGTTGTAGATGTGCAGATCGGAGCCGCAGATCGAGGTCGCCGTCACGCGCAGGATCGCGTCGCGCACGTTCTCGATCTTAGGCTTGGGGACGTCTTCGATGCGGATGTCCTTCGGTTTGTGGAATACGAGAGCCTTCATCACCGCCTCCCGGCGTTTTTCGCCTTCCTCTCCAGTCTACCGCCGGCCCGACGAGCCGCGCATGGGCGCCGGGTCACGCTTTTTTATACAAGAGGCGTATGACGACGCCCGTCACGCGCCTGGCGCCCTCCCCCACGGGCTCGCTTCATCTCGGCAACGCGCGCACCTTCCTCTCGAACTGGGCTTTGGCTCGCCGGGGCGGCTGGCGCATCCTCCTGCGCATCGAGGACCTGGACGGCCCGCGCGTGAAGCCGGAGGCGGTGGACGGCATCATCGACGTCCTGCGCTGGCTCGGCATCGAGTGGGATGAGGGCCCGCTCGTGCAATCGCGCGACCTCGAGCCTTACCGCGCCGCGATGGCGGCGCTCGCCGAGCGCGGCTTGGCTTTCCCCTGCGCGCTCACGCGCGGCCAGATCGCCGCGGCCGCCTCCGCGCCGCAGGAAGGAGCGCACGAGCTGCGCTACCCGTCGTCGCTGCGCCCGGCGGCGTGGGAGCGGCGCTTCGTCGACGCGCAGACCAACTGGAGGCTGCTCGTGCCGCCCGGAGCCGTGCCCTTCGACGACGCCTGCCTGGGCCCGCAGGCCCCCGATCCCGCCGAGATCGTCGGCGACTTCGTGGTCTGGACCAAGCGCGGCGCGCCGGCCTACCAGCTGGCCGTCGTCGTCGACGACCACCGGCAGGGCGTGACCCGCGTGGTGCGCGGGGCGGACCTGCTCGACTCCGCCGCGCGGCAGCTGCTGATCTATCGAGGGCTTGGCGCGGCGCCAGAGCCGTCCTACTGCCATCTGCCGTTGGTGATCGGCCCGGACGGCAAGCGCCTCGCCAAGCGCCACGGCGACAGCCGGCTCCATGAATACCGCGCCCGCGGCGTCGCCGCCGAGCGCGTGATCGGCCTGCTCGCCTGGTGGTGCGGGCTGCAGCCTCGGCGAGCCGCGATGTCTTCCGCGGAATTCCTGGGCGCCTTCGACTTGGCGAAGGTGCCGCGGGCCCCGGTCGTCTTCACGCCCGAGGACGACGCCTGGCTCCAGGCTCGTTAGCGCGGCTTGCGCGCGACGACGTCGAGCACGCAGGGAGCGATCAGCAGCGAGGTCTTCTCCCGCGCCGCTGCGCGCCATCGGCGAGAGAGGCTCGCGGCCTTGGCCGGCGTGAACGGCCTCTGCGCGCCGTAGCGGCCCATCACGCCGAGGAAGTACGTCGACAGCCAATCCCAGACGGCGTCGCCCGGACGTCCCAGCTTGATCGTGGGCCGCACGTCGACGACCTTCAGCCCGGCCCGGCCGCAGAGGGCGGGCAGCCGCGCGCCGGCGCTGGCGTCGCCGCCTTCGGACGCGAAGAAGGCGCGGTCGGCCGCCATGAAATCGTCCCATTCCTCCGGCCGCGGCACGAGGGCGAGCGTGTCGCGCTGATAATCCTCGACGGCGAGCAGCCCGCCGGGCTTGAGCGCGCGCGCCAGCAGCCGTAGGTGCTCCAGCGGCCGGGGCAGGAACAGGAACACCCAGCGCGCGAAAACCAGATCGTACGCCGACCGAGGCAGCGGCGCGGCCTCGAGATCGCTGCGCCAGATCGTCCCCGCGCCGAAGCCGTCGCGCGCGCACAGGCCCTCCAGCCGGTCCGCGAACGCCGGAGAGCGCTCCACGGCGTCCACCGGCCCGCGGACCCGCCGCCGCAGCTCCAAATGCAGCGAGCCCTGCCCCGGACCGACCTCCAGCACCCGCCAGCCGCGCCGCACCCCAAGCCGGTCGAAAAGGTCCTGAGCGACGGGATCCCAGAGCCGCGCCTGGGCGCGCAGCCGGCGCGCTTCCACGGACGAGTCTCCGAGCAGGTAGCGGTAGCGCGCCATAGCCAAGTCTACTACAGGCGACGGCGTCCTCTCAGGGCTTGTCCTCGAAAAGGTCCAAGAACCGGTCCTCGTAGCGGGCGAAGACGCCCAGACGGTCGAGCTCCTTCTTCAGCTCGAAGGCCTTCGCCCGATCGCCGCGCGCCTGATGGAACAGCCGCTCGATGCGCTCGGAATCCTCGTCGCCCAGCATCGTCTCTCGCGC
>CAZZGQ010000120.1:0-9068 GCA_964653765.1 uncultured Elusimicrobia bacterium
CCTACAACGCCGCCGCCTTCATCGAGCAGACGCTGGCCACGGTGGCCGCCCAGACCTTCCGCGACTTCGAGATCATCCTGGTCGACGACGGCTCCAAGGACGACACGGCCGCCGTCGCCGAGCGCTTCTTGAAGGCGCAGGGCCTGGCCGGCCAGGCCATCAAGCAGCCCAACAAGAAGATCGCCGGCGCCCGCAACACCGGCTGGCGCGCCGCCCGCGCCCCCTGGATCGCCTTCCTCGATCACGACGACGCCTGGTATCCGAGCAAGCTGGCGCGGACCCTCGAGGAGATCGCCGCCCACCCGGAGGCCGAGCTGGTCTGCCACAACGAGAACATCACGGAGAACGGCCGGCTCGTCCGCGTCTGCCGCAACGGCCCCGCCTGGACGTCCGACATGTACGAGCGCCTGCTGTTCCGGGGCAACGCGCTCTCGGCATCGGCGGTGACAGTGCGGCGCGCGGCCCTGGAGCGGGTCGGCGGCTTTCGCGAGAACCCGGAGTTCAACACGGTCGAGGACTACGATCTCTGGCTGCGCCTGGCCAAGACGTGCCGCTTCCACTTCTGGCCGGAGGTCCTGGGCGACTACCACTTCGAGGAGCGCGGGGCGTCGCGCCGCGTGCTCTATCACCACCAGAACCTCGAGCACATGCTCAAGGACCACTTCCGCTCGCTCTTCGGCCAGACGCCGACGCTGGCGCAGCGCCTGCGCATGCGGCGCCGCATGGGCGCCGCCTACCGCTCGGCGCTCGGGCTGCTGCTCAAGTACGACGGCAGCCGCGAGGAGAAGCGGCTCTGCGCCCGCCGCATGCTCGCGGAGTTCCCGCTCGAGCCGAAGAACGCGGTGAAGGCGCTCCTCTGGGCGGTCGGCGAGGTCCGCGGATGAGCGGCGAGTCGCGGCTCTTCGCCAGCGTCTACTCGCCGCCGAAAGAGCCGGCGGGCTGGCGCCTCGAGGATTTCTTCGCCGGCTGCGAGCTGCGCTATTTCTCTTACGCACGCCACGCGCTGACCGAGGCTCTCCGGGCCTGCGGGACCGCCGCCGGAGACCACGTGCTGATGCCGGAGTACATCTGCCGCGAGGTCCTGGCCTCGCTGCACGAGCTCGGCGCCGTCCCGGTCTACTATCCTCTCACGCCGGGGCTGGCTCCGGCGACGCCCCCCTCGTCCTGGCCGGCCGCGAAAGCCGTCCTCGCCGTCGACTATTTCGGCTTCCCGCAGGCCCTCGCTCCCTTTCGCGAGTACGCGGACCGTAACGGCGCGACGCTGATCGAGGACGGCGCGCACGCCCTGCTCTCGCGCGACGAAGGCGGCCGGCCGCTGGGCGGCCGCGGCGACCTCGGCCTCTTGAGCATCCGCAAGACGCTGCCCATCCCCAACGGAGGCGCCTTGGTCGCCCCGAAGGGGAGCCGCTACGCGCTGCCCCCGCAGGAGCCGTTCGCTCCGGGCCGCAGCCGGCGGTTCGTCGCCAAGCAAGGCTACCGCGCCCTCTCCGGCGTCGTCGGCGCGCGCGCCGGGCTGCTCGGGCTCGATCTGCTCAGGAGCGCGCGCCGGGCCGCCACCGGCCGGCGCATCCCCGTCTCGCCGCCCGACGGCGAGACGCGGCAAGCCCCTGCGACGCCGCCCTGCGCCGAGCTCGGCGAGAAGCTGCGCGTCGGCGGTCCCGAGGCGGAGCCGCCGCGCCGCCGCGCGCTCTACGAGCGGCTGCAGGCCCTGCTCGTCCCCGCCGGCGCCGTGCCGGTCTTCGACCGGCTGCCGCGCCGCGCCGTGCCGTACGGGTTTCCCTACCGCGCCCCAGGCCGCGAGGACGCCGTCGAGGCGGCGCTGGCGAGCGTCGGCCTCTCGAGCCTGCCCTGGCCCGAATTGCCCGATGCCGTCGCGCCGAACGCGCCGGCCCACTACCGCGACGTCCGCCTGGCGCACTTCCTATGGTGAGCTGGAAGGAATTGTCCGCCGAGGAAGCCGAGCGCGACTGGGACGCCTGGCTCTCGAGGTTCTCCGACGCCCACATCCGCCAGACGCGCGCCTGGGCGCGCCTCAAGAGCGGCGCCTGGCGCCCCGCGCATCTCGCCGTCATGAACGGGCCCTCGCCGCTGTCGATGTCGCTGTGCTTGGCGCGCCGCGCGCCGGCCGGGGCGGCGACGGTGGTCTGGGTCAACGGCGGCCCGGCCTTCGTGCAGAACCGCCCTCACGGCCAGAACCTCGCCGCTTTCGCCAAGATGCTCAAGGCGCTCAAGGAGCGCTTCAAGGCGCCGCGCACCGTCTTGCGCCTCTATCTCGCCCGGCCGAACGATCTCGAGGAGCAGCTGCTGCTGCGCGAGGCGGGCTTCGTGCGGCCGCTGCAGCCGCTCGACAGCGGCCTGACCTACGTCGTCGATCTCACGAAGCCGCTCGAGGAGACGCGCGCCAAGCTCGAGCGCCAGTGGCGCAATCAGCTCCGCCAGGCCGAGGAAGCGGCTCCCCAGTTCGCGGTCGGCCGCGAGACGCCGCTGCTCTCCCGCTACCTCGCGCTGCACAACGCCCTCTGCGAGCGCAAGAAGCTCGCCGACCAGAAGCTGTCCCTCCAGGACCTGGAGGCCATGGTGAAGGAGCTCGGCGAGAAGATCGTGTTCATCGTCGGCTCCGCCCAGGGCCGCGACGGCTGCGGCGGCGCGGCCTGGATCCTGGGCAAGAGAGCGTGGTTCGCCCTTTCCGCGGGCAACGACTTCGGCCTCAAGCTCAACCTGCCGAACGCGTTCTATTGGCGCATGATCGAGCACCTGAAGGGCCTGGGTCTCGAATCCTTCGACCTCACCGGCATCGACCCCGCGGCGAACTGGGGCGTCTACAACTTCAAGCGCGGGCTCAGCGCGCCCGCCGTCGAGAACCTGGGCGAGTGGGAATGGTCGTCCTCGCCCTGGACGCGCCGGGCCTTCAACCTCGGCCTCTGGCTGCGGGGCGGTCGCGGGCTTTGATCGCGGGCATGAAGCACCAGGCGTACCGGCTCTTGTCGCGCGCCTGGAAGCTGGCGGGCAAGGGCGCGGCGGGGCCCGGCTTGCGCGTGCTGATGTATCACTCGGTCGGCGGCGCGCTGCCCGAGGACCCGTACGGAACGAGCATCCCGCCCAAGCTGTTCAAGGAGCACATGCGCCGGCTGGCCGAGCGCGGCGGCTGGGAGCCGTCGCCCTTCACCTCGCCTTCCGAGGCCCGCCGGCAGCTCGCCGTGACCTTCGACGACGGCTACCGCGACACGCTGACGACGGCGGCCCCCGTGCTGCAGCAGCTCGACATCCCTCTGACCGTCTTCGTCTCCGCCGAGCACGTCCGTAACCCGGGCCGGCTGTATCTCTCGCCGGAGGAGCTCAAGACGCTGGCCGCGCTGCCCGGCGTGCTGGTCGGCGCCCACGGCAGCCGCCACGTGCCGCTGGATGAGCTTCCCGACGACCGGCTCGCCGCGGAGCTGCGCGACAGCCGCGCCTTCCTGGAAGACCTGATCGGGCGGCCGGTGCGCACGATGTCCTACCCGCACGGCCGCGTCGACCGGCGCGTGCGCGACGCGGCGGCCGCGGCGGGCTTCACGCTCGCGGGCTGCAGCCGCTACGGGCTGAACGCGCCGGACCGCGATCCCCTGCTCCTTTGCCGCACGGAGATCACGGCCTGGGACAGCGTCGACGACTTGCTCCTCAAGGTCGACGGGCACTGGGACTGGTTCGCCCGCCGCCACCCCGATCCGGCGGCGAAATGATAGAATGTTCAATCGCTGAACGCACATGACGAGCACCGGCCACAAGCTGCGCGAGAAGGAGTACGTGCTGATCCAAGAGATCGCCAAGCGCCCCACCCACACGCAGCGCAGCCTCTCCCAGAGCGTGGGTCTCTCTCTGGGCACGACCAACCTCCTGATCCAGCGCCTCGCGCGCAAGGGCTTCATCAAGATCAACCAGCTCGATTGGAAGCGCACGCAGTATCTCCTGACGCTCAAGGGCGCCTCCGAGAAGATGAACAAGGCCTATCACTACACGCTCTACACGATGCGCCTGTTCAAGCAGATCCAGGAGAACATCACGGTGGCCGTGCGGCGCGAGTATGAAGCCGGCCGCCGCCGGTTCGTCGTCGTGGCTCAGGACGAGATGCTCACGCTGATCCGCGAGACGGTGGTCGGGCTCGGCCTTGCCGACGCCTCGTTCTCATACGCGCCTTCTTTCGCCGAGGCGGACGGCACGGACCTCTTGCTGACGGCGACTCTCGAAAAGGCTCCGAAGGGCCGCCGCTGCGTCAGCCTCGTGGACTTCGACAACATCGACTTCAGGATCGACTGATGAGACCGAGCGACATCGACAAAGAGATCCGCCGCGTCCTGGACGTGGAGGCCGCCGCCTTGAAGCGCGTGCGCGGCGCCGTCAACGGCGCGTACTCGCAGGCCGTGCAGGCCCTGGCCCGCTGCCGGGGCAAGGTCATCGTCACCGGCGTGGGCAAGTCGGGCCTCATCGCCCAGAAGGTCGCCGCCACCTTCTCCTCCACCGGCACGCCCGCCGTCTATCTCGATCCGACGGAGGCGATGCACGGCGGCATGGGCTTCGTGCAGAAGCAGGATATGGTCGTCGCGATCGGCAAGTCGGGCGAGTCCGACGAGCTCAACGCCCTGCTGCCGCACCTGCGCGGCATCGGCGCCAAGCTCGTGGCGATCACGGCCAACGCCCAGTCGACCCTGGCCAAGCAGGCCCACATCGTCCTCATCACGCCCGTGGACGAGGAAGCCTGCCCGCTGAACCTCGCGCCGACCAGCAGCACGACGGTCGCCCTCGCCGTGGGCGACGCGCTGGCCGTGGCCCTCATGAAGGTGCGCAACTTCGGCCCCGACCACTTCGCGCGCAACCACCCGGCGGGCCGCCTCGGCAAGCGCCTCACGCTAAGGGTTTCGGACATCATGCGCGGCGGGGAGCTCAACCCGATCGTGCCGGTCGGCGCGACGGTCTCCGAGCTCCTCGTCATCATCACGCGGCTGCAGGCCGGGGCCGCCTCCATCGTGGACAAGAAGGGCACGCTCGTCGGCCTCGTCACGGACTACGACATCCGCCGCGCGCTCGCCTCCGGCCGCAACCCTCTCCGGCTGCGCATCGCCGAGATGATGAACGCCAAGCCCACGACGGTGCGCCCCGACGAGCCCGCCATGCGCGCCGTCGAGATCATGGAGAACCGCAAGAACCCCTTCAACGTCCTCCCCGTGGTCGACGCCAAGCGCCGCGCCGTGGGCATGGTCCAGATCCACGACCTGCGCGCCCGCGGCCTCTGACGTGTCCGCCGGCTCGGCGCGTCCCCAAGTCGTCATCCTGAGCAGCATCGAGTGGGCCGCGACTTGGCAGCGCCACCAAGTCTTCGCCGTGCAGTGGGCGAAGGCCGGCTACGACGTCTTCTTCGTCGAGAACACGGGCTTTCGCAACATCCACTGGTCCGATCTCGCCCGCGTCCGGCAAAAGCTGTCGCGCTTGGCGCGCGGCCGCGCGTCTTCCGAGAGCGCCTCGCTGCCCGCCGGCCTGCGTGTGATCAACCCGTTGGTCCTCCCGCCCACGGGCGTTTTCCGCGGCCTGAACCGGCTCCTCTTCGTCCCGCGGCTCGCCGAGCGGCTGCGGGCGGCCGACCTGAGGCCGGCCGCCCTCGCCGTCGCCTATCTGCCGACCGTCACGACCCTTCAGCTCCTGGATCTTTTGAAGCCCTCGAAGGTCGTCTACGACTGCGTCGACAATTTTTACGGCCATCCTTCCGCGCCGCGAGACCTGGCGCGCACCGAAGGGCTTCTCCTCGCCCGCAGCGCGCTGGTCGTCACCACCTCGTCCACGCTGCGCGCCGACAAGGCCGATCGGCACCCCCGGGTGATCGAGCTGCACCAGGGCGTCGCTCCTGAGTTCTTTCTCGAGCAGCCTATGCGGTCGTCCTACCGCAAGCTCTGCTACTTCGGCACGCTCTGGAGCGCGCTCGACTACGCGCCGATCGTCGCCCTCGCCGAGGCCGGCTTCGACGTCACGCTGATCGGACCGCGGAAGGAGCCTCTACCGGCCCTGCCTCGCTCCGTCCGCACGGAGCCGCCCCTCCCCTACGACCGTCTCCCGGAAGCGCTCCGGCGATTCGACGCTCTTCTGCTCCCGTATCGCCTGGATTCGGAATATAACCGGGGAGTCGTCCCCGCCAAGCTGTACGAGTGCCTCGCCACCGGTTGCCCGGTCATCGCCAGCCCGCTGCCCGCCCTCGAGGGCATGAGCGAGGTCCTCTACTTCGCGCGCTCCCCAGAGCAATGGGTTTCCGTCGCCTCTCGGCTTCCGGGGCTCGACGACGAGCGGCGCCGCGCCCTGCGCATCGAGCGCGCCGCCGCCAACGCGCACGCGGCCGTCTTCTCGAGGCTCCTCGCCGCCGTCAAGGAAGCCCCCGCCCCCCACGCCGCCGGCCGGCAAAGTTCCTATAATTGATCGTGGCTCGCTCCGATCGTCAGAAGATCATGCAGGTGCTGGAGTGCGGCGGTGCCGGCGGCACCGGCAACCAGGTCGCCGCCCTCTGCAACGCGCTGCCCAAGGACCGCTTCGAGACGCAGCTCGTCTACAACGTGCGCCCCGGCTGCGACGCCGAGGAGTTCCGGCGCTCGGCGAGCGGCGCCGCCCAGGCTTTCATTATCCCGCAGCTCACCCGCGAGATCGCGCCCGTCCGCGACCTGAGGGCCTTCTGGTCGCTCTACCGCCTCTTCAAGCGCGAGAAGCCCGACGTCGTCCACGCGCACAGCTCCAAGGCCGGCGCCCTCGCCCGGCCCGCCGCCTGGCTCGCCGGCGTGCCGCGAATCTTCTACACGCCGCACGGCTACGGCTTCCTTCAGCAGGACCGCGGCGCCCTGTCGCGCCTGCTCTACAAGCTCGCCGAACTTTCCGTCTCCTGGATCGGCACCATCGTGGCCGTCTCGCCCAGCGAGGCCTCTTTCGCCCAGCCGCTGGCCTGGGGCAAGGCCGTCGAGACGGTCTGCGATCCGTATCTCGGCGCGCTGCCGGCCGAGGGCCAGGCCGAGCCGCGCAAGGGGATGCTCGTCGGCTCCTGCGGGCGCCTGACGACGGCGCGCCAGCCGCACGCTTTCGTGAACCTGTCCCAGCGCTTGACCGACTCGCGCAACGACCTCAAGTGCGTCTGGATCGGCGGCGGCGAGCTGGAGAGCGCCGTGAAGCGCGACCTCGAGAACATGAACCTGCTCGCCAAGGTCGAGGTGACGGGCTGGCTGCCGGGCGAGCAGGCGCGCCGCCGCATCGCCGAGCTCGACGTCCTCGTCCATTACTCGCGCTGGGACGGCCTGCCGAACGCCGTGCTGGAAGCCATGGCTCACGGCCTTCCCGTCGTCGCCTCGGACGTGCCCGGCTGCCGCGACGCCGTGGTCCACGGCGAGACGGGCTTCCTCGCCAAGAACGAGAAGGAGCTGCTGGAGCTGACGCTCGAGCTCGTCGACGATCCGGCGCTGCGGCGGCGGATGGGCGAGGCCGGACGCCGGCGGGTCCAACAACAGTTCGATCGGAAAGCCGCCGTGGCGCGGCTGGAGGGGCTCTATCAAGGCCATGCCGGCTGAGCGCAAGCCCGCGCGGTCCCGCAGCGCCGCGCTCAGCCTGCGCGAAGTGGTGGCCTGGACGCTGGCCGCTCTCTGCGCGGCGGCGCCGATCTCCATCGCCGGCATCAACATCGCCGCCGGCGCCCTGACCCTGCTCGTGCTGCTCGCCGACGCCTCCGGCGAGGACGTGCGCTGGGATCGCGGCCTGGGCTCCTTCTCCTACGCGCTGATCGCCTACTTCCTGGCGGCGGCCCTGGTCTGCGCCACGAGCATCGCCCCCGCGGTGAGCTTCCACCAGCTCAACAAGGACTTCCACAAGCTCTGGATCTTCTGGCTCGTGATCGCGGGCGCCGGCCTGGCCGAGGCCGGCCCGGCGCTGCTCGCCTTCGGCGCCGCTCTCATCGGCGTCTCGGCGTTGGGCATCGGCCAGGCTCTCATCCTGCGGGAGGGCGAGACCTGGACGCGCGCCCACGGCTTCATCCATCCCGTGAGCTTCGGGGAAGTGCTCGCTTTCGGCTTGCTCGGCGGAGCCTGCCTGCTCGTGCGGCCCGAAGAGGCCGAGGAGGTGGGCGCCTCTCCGCGGCGTCTGCTAGCGTTCTTCCTGATCGTGGGCGCGGCCTTCGTGCTGAACCAGACGCGCGGCGCCTTCCTGGGCGTCGCCGTCGGCTTGGCCTGCCTGGGCGCGCTCGACCGCACGATCCGCCGGTGGTGGGCGCCGCTGATCGTCGCCGGCGCCGTCGTCGTCGCGTTCTGGGAGTTCGTCCTGCCCACGCATCGCTCCATCCTCCAGGCCACGGAGAACTTTGGCCTCAATCCTCAGCACAACCAGCAAGCCGTCCGGCTGGCCCTCTGGGACGTGGGCTGGCGCATCTTCAAGGACCATCCTTGGGTCGGCGTCGGCATCGGCAACTACAAGACCGTCTTCGCGAGCTATTATAGCGGGACGCTGGAGAACCAGCGGGTCTGGGGCTCGGCGCACGACCTCTTCATCCATCAGGCCGCGGAAAGAGGCCTGGTCGGCCTGGCCGCCCTCTTCGCCGTGCTGACCGCCATGGTTGGCCGCGCCTGGAAGCGGGTGCGCCAGCGCTCCAGCGCCCTCAATCTCTGGGCCTTTTCCGCCAGCTGGGCCTTCATCGTCATGAACCTGACCGAGGTGGCCTTCCAGACCGAGCAGGTGGCCACCGTCATGCTCTTGATCTGGGCCCTGGCCGAGGCCCGGCACCGCCCCGCCGCCTGAGGTCAGTTTGTTATAATCGTCGGGTGACCGAAGGAAATGGTTTGACTCCTCGTCATACGGGAGGAAAACCATGAGCGCTACCCCGCGCCTGCGTTCCTCAGCCCCTGCCATGACCGAGCCCGCGAACCCCGGCGGCCCCGCGCCCCTGCCCCCGTGGCTGCGCCATACGCTGCGCACGGCCCTGCAGCTCTTCCTCGACGGCCTGGCCGTGGCGGGCTCCTTCCACCTGGCTTACATGGTCCGCTTCCGCTCCGCCTGGTGGGTGAGCCGCTTCCCGATACCGGGCG
>CAZZGQ010000121.1:0-9060 GCA_964653765.1 uncultured Elusimicrobia bacterium
GCGTTGCGCGCGGCGCCGGGGGATGAGCCGCAAACGGCCGTCGCCGCCGTTTCCGCGTCCGCGCCGCGGGAGGCTAGACGCGCGGCCAGGTCGCGGCGGGCCGCCTCGTCGAGCCAGTCCAGCGACAGGCCGCGGTCGTCGGCGGCGCGACGGCAGGCCGCGAGCAGGGCGGGATCGTCCGTGAGGGGGCAGACGGCGAGCTTCTCGAGCTCCGCGTTGTCGCCGGCCAGCGCCTCGCGCAGGACGTCGGCCGTGCGCTCCGAGGGCCCTCCGGCGATCAGCAGGACGGAGGAGACGGCGGGAGGGGCGGCTCTCTTGCGGCAGAGCGCCAGCACTTCCTCGGCCGCGATGAAGAGGCCGTCGTCGCGCAGCAAGCCGAGAGTCTGGAGCAGATCGGCCTCGAGCGGCCGCGGAGGGGGCGCGAGGCCCTCTTCGGCGCGCCAGCGCCGCAGCGCGGCGCGCAGCTCGGCGCGCCCGGCGGCTCCCGCCGCCTTCAGGCAGGTCTCGACGTGCCCGCGAAGCGTCTTGAAGCGCTGGCAGCGGGAAAGCGCGAGCAGGAGGGCCCCCGGGAGCAGCCGCGGCCGGCCTTCGGACCCGTAGACCAGCGAGAGGCCGTCGCCGGCGTCGAAGGACCGGAACTCGGCGCGGTAGCGGAGGGCCGAGAGCTCCGCGTCGTCGGGCGCCGGAGCCTTCTCGAGCAGCCGGGCCGCCGAGGCGAGCAGCCCGCGCGGCGCGGCGCAGCGCTCGTCGAGGTCGCGCAGGAGGCGGCGCAGCGAGAGCTCGCGCTGGCGGCCGCGCTCGATGCGGTTGTCCTCCACGGCGTCGCCGCCGGTCTGCAGGTGGATGACGCGCCCGACCGAGGCGCAGGGGGCGTCGGCGCCCAGGCTGTGCTCCTCCGCTCCGCCGGGCGCGTACGGGGCGTGGCCCAGGCGATTGAGCAGCTCCACCTTGTCCTTGTCGCCGAAGACGCGGCTCTCGTCGAAGCGCAGCTCGGCGTCGTCGCGAAAGACGAGCTGGGGCTCCTCGCGCAGCTTGTGGCGGTGACCGCCCGCCAGAGCTTCCTCGAAGGTGCCGCGCAGCATCGGCAGGCTGTAGTAGCGCCGGTCGGGCCGCTCGCGCTGATCGCGGTCGATCCCCTCGGCGAGCAGCTCCCATTCTCGCGGGCCCATCCAGCAGTCGCCGTCGAGGACCAGCGTGAAGCGGGCCTCGGCCCGGCCGAGCTCGATGGCCCGGTTGCGCGCCACGTTGACGCTGATGGCGTAGAGCAGTCGGGCGCGGCGGCTCCGCTGCCGGGCGTATTCCTCGGGCTCGAAGGGCAGCTCGCTCCAGCGCTCGCCCGCCGACTCGAGCAGCCGCACGAGGCTCTGGCGATAGGCGGGATCGTGGATGCGGTTGAGCACCCAAAGGCGCGCGACGCCCTCCGGCACGGGCTCGCTCTCGAGCTGGAAGCGCAAGGCTTCCAGGCGCTGCCCGGGGCGGTCGCGCGGCGGCAGCTCGTTGCCGAGGATGCGGATGATGGCGAAGCGCTTCTTCATCGCGAGGCGTACTCCGCGTAGTCGAAGCCGAGCGCGCCGAGGGTCATGCCCAGGCCCATCGCCGCCATGCGCAGGCACATCGGAGGGGAGTGCGGGCTCTCGACGCCGGGCAAGGCCCGGCGCAGCGCGCCGAGCGACAGCCTGAGCCCGGAGACGGCTTGCATCCTGTCGAGCCCGGACTCCTCGGCCAGAGCGCGCTTGACGCGGCTCTGCGTGATGCCCACGCGCAGCGCGCGGCGGCAGAGCCAGCCCAGGTTGGCGCGGTCGGCGCCCACGTCCTCGCGGACCACGGCCTCGTCGCACCAGACGATGCGCAAGCCCGCGCGCGCGGCCTTGGCGAAGAGCAGCGTGTCGGTGCCGCCGCTGAGCGCCCAGCTCTCCTCGAAGCCGCCGACGGCGTCGAAGACCTCCATCGCGGCGAGCGTGGCGTTGGTGGCGGCGAAGGGCAGCAGGTCGCCCGTCTCGCCGGTCACGCGCTCGAAGAGCGACTCCTGCAGGATCCACGGAGCGGGCTCGCAGGTGAAGCGCGGCACGACGCGGCCCTGGACCACGTCGGCCCGCCAAGCGCGGGAGGCGGAGAGAAGCTTGTCGAGCCAGTCCGGCGCCGGCTCCTCGTCGTCGTCGATGAAGGCGACGTGGGTGGCGCCCGCCTCGCGGGCCAGCGCCAGCCCGCGGTTGCGCGCCTGCGGGATGCCGCGGCGGGGCTCGACCTCGTAGACGACCCCGGGCAAGCCCGCGCAGGCCGCTTTTGCGGAGCCGAGCGGGTCGTTGTCCACGACGATCACGGTAGCGGCGGCGTCCGGATTCTCCTCGAAGCCTTGGCGCGCCAGCGCCCCGAGCAGCGTCGCCAAGCCCTCGGCCCGGCGCAGCGTGGCCACGCAGACGGCGATGCGCGCGTCGGCCATGTCAGCGGGCGGGGTCCGGCGCCGGAGGATCGGGCAGCTTCTGGGCGCGCACGGCGTCGCGGGCGCCGCAGACGCGCGTGCAGACCGCGGACTCGCGGCGGGCCGCGGAGCCGGCTTCCCAGGTGCCGGGGACGAGCGTCTGGAAGTAGGGGCCGTCGACGATCTCGCGGATCGGAATGCGCTTGGCGTCCAATGCGGCGACGCCGCCGGGAAGCTTCTCCACCAAGCGCCACTCCTCGCCCTTGCGCTCGGGCTTGTCGTAGAGCTTGGCCGTCCAGCAGCAGGGGAACACCAGGCCCTCGGCGCTGACGTAGATCTGGCGGGGCTCGAGCACTTTGCAGGTCACGTTCGTCTCGTCGAGGTAAGAACGGTAGGCCTGCCCGGCCGCGGCGGCGCTCTCGAACTCGCCGAAGGCGGAGTTGCGCAGCTCCTCGGCCGAGGGCATCTCGAGATGGTACTCGACGTTGCCCTGCTCGTCCAGGACCGGCTTGCGCGAGACGGGGCGCCCGTTGACGAGGAAGCGGGCCGTCCGCTTCACGTTGAAGCGCCCGAAGCCGAGCTTCTTGGCCAGCGCGCGCGCGGCCTCCACTTGGTGCTCGTTGTGCTTGAAGACGAGGTAGTCCCAGTCCGCCTTGCCGCCCGCGCCGATGAAGGCCTCCACCGACGTCATCAGCTTCTTCCAGTCGACGCCGCGGCGATAAAGGTGGTTGGTGTCCTCGAGGCCGTCGATGCTGAAGGTGCACCAGTTCACTACTCCCGCCAACTTGCGCCACCACGAGGCGTCGCGGCCGCCGCCGTTGGTGATGAGCCTCAGCTCGAGCTTCGCGTTGGCCTGCCTGAGGTAGGCGAATATCTCGAGGGTGTCGCGCGCGGCCAGGGCGTCGCCGTAGTTGCCGCACATGTAGAGCCAGCGCAGCTGCTTGGCGAAGCCCGCGGGGAAGATCGTCTTGACGTCCGCCAAGGAGAGCTCGGCGAGCGGCAGGAAATCGGTCGTGCGCCCGCCCGAGACGTTGCGCGGGCACATCGGGCAGCGCGCGTTGCAGCGCGTGGTCAGCTCCAGGTGCACGCCGCGCACCTCGTCGCCGCGGTACATCATCTCGTGGACCGGTAGCGCTCGTCGGAGGCGGCGCCGGCGGAGCGCATCGCGCCGTTGGGATCGAATTGGCCGCAGATGCGGGCGCAGATCGTGAGCTTCTTGCGGCCCGGGGCGCTGGGCTGCCAGCGTTCCGGCACGAGCGATTGGAAAAAAGGGCCGTCCACGATCTCGCGCATCGGCCGCTTGAGCGCGTTCAGGGAGTCCTTCCCCTCGGGCAGCGTCTTGATGAGGTCCCAGACCTCCCCGCTCTGCAGAGGCTTGCCCGGGGGATAGAGATTGGCCAGCCAGCAGCACGGGAAGACCAGGCCTTCGGCGGTGACGTACATCGGCCCGCCGGCCTCGACCTTGCAGCAGACCTGGGTCTCCTCCAGGTATGAGCCGAAGGTGCGGTTCTGCTTCAGGATGCCGCCGATCGAAGCCACGGCGGCGTTGCGGTTCTCCGCCGCCGTCGGCATCTCCAGCTCGTACTCGACGCGGCCTTCCGCGTCCAGCACGGGGAAGGTCGGCGAGACCTTGCCGCCGGTGAGGAAGCGATCGGTGCGCTTGGGGATGAACCGGGCGACGCCGAGCTCGGCGGCCAGGGCGCGCGCCGCCTCGACCTGGTGCTCGTTGTGCTTGAAGATGAGGAACTCCCACTCCGCCTCGCCGCCGGCGCCGATGAAGGCCTTCATCGAGGCCATGATCTTGGGCCACTCCGTGCCGCGGCGATACAGGTGGTTGGTGTCTTTCAGGCCGTCCACGCTGAAGGTGCAGACGTCGACCGTCTTCGCCAAGCGGGCCCACCACGCCGCGTCGCGGCCGCTGGCGTTGGTGTAGAGGCGCAGGCGCATCTTCGGGTTGACGCGACGGAAGTGCTCGAAGACCTCCAGGGTGTCGCGCGCCGTCATCGCGTCGCCGTAGTTGCCGCACATGTACATGCGCTCGAGCCGCGCGATGAGCTCGTCGGGGAAGAGCGTCTTCACGTCGGAGAGCGACAGCTCGGTCAGCGGCACGATCGGATTGACGCGGCCGCCCTGGATGTTGCGCGGGCACATCGGGCAGCTCGCGTTGCAGCGGGTCGTCATCTCGAGATGGACGACCTTGATGCCGCCGTAGCCGTACATCAGGAGGCGGGCTCCCGCATGGCCTTGATCAGGTCGAACTTGCCGCAGAGACGCGCGCAGATCGCCAGGCGCGGCTTCTCCTTGCCCTCGTTGGGACGCCAGCCGCCGGGGATGCGGTCCTGGAAGAAGGGGCCGTCGACGATCTCCTCGAGCGTGTGCTTGCGCGCGGACAGGGAATCCTTGCCCGCGGGCAGGCCGTTGATCATGCGCCAGAGCTGGCCTTCGCCGGGCTTGCGCTCGGGCACGTAGAGCTTGCCGGTCCAGCAGCAGGGCAGCACCAGACCCTCGGCGCTGACGAAGATCTGGCCGTCCTTCTGCACCTTGCAGTCGATCTCCGTCGTGTCGAGATAGGACTGATAATCCTTCTGGCCTTCCGTGACCTTGTCGATCGCCGCCAAGGCGGCGTTGCGCCAGGCGGGGGACTGCGGCTGCTCCAGGTGGTACAGGAAGCGGCCCTCCTCGTCGAGGACCTCCGTCCGCTCCACGCGCCGGCCGTCGCGCCAGAAGCGGTCGGTGCGCTTGGGGGTGAACTTCTTGAAGCCTAGCTTGGCGGCCAGCTCGCGCGCGGCGTCGATCTGGTGCTCGTTGTGCCGGAACACCAGAAATTCCCATTCCGCCGCGCCGCCCGCTCCGATGAAAGCCTCGATCGCCGCCATGATCTTGGGCCAATGAGTGCCGCGGCGGTACAGGTGATTGGTGTCCTCGAGGCCGTCGATGCTGAAGACGCAGGCGTCCAGCACGCCGGCCAGGCGCTTCCACCAGTCCGCCGTCCGGCCGCTGCCGTTGGTCCAGAGGCGCAGGTCGATCTTGGGGTTATGCTCGTGGAAGTACTCGAAGGTCTCCGCCGTGTCGCGGGCCACGAGGGCGTCTCCGTAGTTGCCGCACATGTACATGCGCTTGAGGCGGACGACGAAATCGGGGAGGAAGATCTTCTTGATGTCCTCCAGGGTGAGCTCGTCCAGGGGCATGTTGGGGTTGACGCGGCCGCCCTGGATGTTGCGCGCGCACATCGGGCAGGCGGCGTTGCAGCGCGAGGTCATCTCGAGGTGCACGACGCGGATGTCGGCGTAGCGGTACATCAGCGCTCCGCGGCCTCTTTCTTGGGCGCGGCGTCCCGCTGGTTCTTCATGATGTCGAGCGCTCCGCAGGCGCGCGCGCAGGCGAGCAGCCCCTTGCGCGCGGCCGAGCCGGGCTCCCAGGCGGCGGGGACCTCGGCCTGGAAGAGAGGCCCGGCCACGATGTCCTCGATGGAGCGCTTGCGGCCGTCGACGGCGTCCTTTCCGCCGGAGCGCTGCAGCAGGCGCCAGAGCTCGCCCTGGCCGTTGGGCCGCCGGGCGTCGTAGAGCTTGGCCGTCCAGCAGCACGGCAAAACGAGGCCCTCCGCCGTGATATAGAGCTGGCGGTCCTTGACCGCCTTGCAGTCGATCGGCGTCGTCTGCAGGTAGTCGTCGTAGCTCGAGCTCTGGCCGGAGAGCGCCTCGATGGAGCCCAGCGCCTCGTTCTGGTGCCGCTCGGCGAGCGGCCGCTCGAGCCAATACAGCACCCGGCCCTCTTCGTCGACGACCTCCTTGCGGTCCACGCGGCGGCCGTCCTTGAGGAAGCGCTCGGTCTTCTTCGTGACGAACTTCACGAAGCCCAGGCGCTTGGCGAGGGCGCGCGCCTCCTCGACCTGATGCTCGTTGTGGCGGAAGACGATGAAGTGCCATTCGGCCTTGCCGCCGGCGCCGATGAAGGCGTCCATCGCCGTCCTGATCTTCTTCCAGTCCGTGCCCTTGCGGTAAAGGTGGTTGGTGTCCTCGAGGCCGTCGACGCTGAAGACGCACGTGTCGATCGTCTTGGCGAGCGAGGACCACCAGGCCGCGTCGCGGCCGCTGGCGTTGGTGAACAGCCGCAGGGCCATCGACGTGTTGGCGGCGCGGAGGTAGCGGAAGATCTCGAGCGTGTCGCGCGCCACCATGGCGTCGCCGTAGTTGCCGCACATGTACAGGCGCTTGAGCCGGCGGACGAAGGCCTCGGGCAGGATGGTCTTGACGTCGGCCAGCGAGAGCTCCGTCAGCGGCAGGTTGGGATTGAGCGCGCCCCCGGAGACGTTGCGCGGGCACATGGGGCAGCTGGCGTTGCAGCGCGAGGTGACCTCGAGGTGGATCTCGCGGACGTCGGCGGCCGAGAACATGTCAGGGCACCGCCTGGCGCCGCCGCGCGGCCGTGAGGTTGCCCAGCTGGACGAGCGGGGAGGCGAAAAGAGGATCGTCGAGCACGGCGAGCAGCTCCGCGTGGCGCGGGTGCTGCGGGCGGTGGATCGCCCGCCGCTCGTACTCGCCCTTGGAGTAGGTGCCCCAGTCCGTGAGCTGGCTGAAATAGACGACGTCGAAACCCAGACGGCGGCCCAGCTCCACGAAGGCGGGCATCTCGGAGAAGTTGTTCTCCTGGACGACCATGCTGATGACGACCCAGCGCAGCGGGCCTTCCCGGCGCAGGGTCGAGATGAACTCGAGGTTGCGCAGCAGCTTGCGGAAGTCGCCGCCGCGGCGGTTGATCGCGTACGTCGCCGGCGCGGCCGCGTCGATGGAGATGTCGGCGCCCTTGATCAGGGCGCGGATGTCCTCGGGGATCGTCTTCCAGAGCGCCGGCGTCCAGAGCACGGCGTTGGTCTGCAGGTTGATCAGGCGCAGCTTCGGCATGTCGGCGCGCCGCATCGTCTGCAGCCAGCGGCGGAAATACGGGCTGCCGAAGGGGTCGCCGGACCCCGTGATGCCCAGGTAATGGGCATCCTGGAGCGCCTCGCTCTCCAATTTACCTTGAAGCTCCAGGATCTGCCTTTCATTTTCCGTCTCGACGATGAGCTTGGTGCGGCAGGAAGGGCAGGTCAGGTTGCAGGAACGGTCGTAAGCGCAGTCGATCTCGCGCGGGCCGTAGGGCAGGGCCGTCAGGCGCTGCGCCGCCGCCGCCTGGAGATCGGGGTCGGAAAGCCGGTCGACCGGCTTCACCGGCCCGGAGGCCGTCTGCAGGAAGGGGCAGCGCTCGCGGCTGCAGTATTCGAAGGAGCCGTCGAGGATCGAGCGCCGGATGTCCTTGGCGACGGGGCCGTTCCAGATCTCCTCCACCGACTGCTTGTTGAGGTCGCCGATGGGCGTGCGCAGCCAGTTCTTGCAGCACATGTAAACTTGGCCGCCGTGGGAGACCTCGAAACGCTTGAACGGACGGGCGCAGAAGAGGGGTTGGTCCGGCACCTTCCATATATAGCGGGGGAGGCGGTGGGCGTCAAGGCTGTTTTGGCGCCTCCCTTTGGGCCCGCGTGGAGCTAGGACGAAAGCCCATTGTTCGCGAGCCGGAAGACCCTAGGTCGGGCCGACGGACCCCTGGTACCATGGCCCCATGAAACACGGTCCCCGCTACATCGCTTTCGCCCTGTCGCTCCTCGCTTTTGCCGCGCCGCGCGCTTTCTCGGAGGTCGTCGTCGAGCGCCCCGCCGGCAAGATCTGCTATCGCCTGGGCACGGAGAGCCTCTGCGTCCACGACGAGGACGCGCCTTCCGGCATCTCCTACACGCTCAACAAGGGCCAGAAGCCCGAGAAGTGGGACAACATCAAGCGCGCCCAGCTCGGCAGCCTCGCGCTGACCCGCGAGGCCCTGGGCTCCGACCGCTTCGACGACGTCGAGGGCTTCACCCGCGCCATGCAGGTCATCGTGCAGCGCGCCGGCGCCAAGGAGTTCGTGATCGTCGACAAGGTCCCGGGCAAGATCTGCTACCGCTACAAGCTGATGCAGCTCTGCGTGCACGACCAGGACGATCCGCCCGGCATCGCCTTTTGCCTCGACACGAGCGCCAAGCCTGCGGCCTGGCCCTTCGCCAGCCGCAAGCAGCTCGGCGGCCAGCCTCTGACGCGCGAGAGCCTGGGCCTCAACCGCTTCGACGACGTGGACGGCTTCCTGAAGGCGATCGACGCCGCCAAGGCCGGCACGCTCATGAAGAAGAGCGAGGCGCTGGAAGGCCTCATCCAGCAGGCGCAAGCCGAATAGCCGGTTTGCTATAGTCCGGGCACCATGCCCGAGCTGATCAAGGCCCCGACGCAGATCGAGGCCGCCGGCAACAAGCCGAAGATCATCCGCGAGTACTTCGGCCGCGTCAACTCCAAGACGGAGGCCGTCAGCGTGGCTCACATGCAGAGCCCCGACGGCTGGAAGGAGCCCGGCCAGAGGCCGCTCTTCGACGAGTACACCGTCGTGCTGCGCGGCTTGCTGCGCGTGGAGCACGAGAAGGGCGCGCTCGACGTGCGCGCCGGCCAGGCCGTGGTGACGCGCGCCGGCGAGTGGGTGCGCTACTCCTCGCCCGAGCCCGGCGGGGCCGAATACATCGCCGTCTGCCTGCCGGCGTTCTCGCCGCAGACGGTCCGCCGCGACGAGTAAGGCGATGCGCGGGC
>CAZZGQ010000122.1:0-8929 GCA_964653765.1 uncultured Elusimicrobia bacterium
CGACCTGCACCGCTTCGCCTTCGACATCCCGCAGGACGCGACGCCGCTCGCCAACATCCGCGAGAGCCGGATGATGATCTTCGACGACTTCGCAATGATGCTCTTCGGGGACCGGTTGTACGTCGGCGTGGCCGGCTTCGCCGACGTCTCGCCCAGCGATCCGAAGGGCAGCCCTTCCTACTACGGCGGCAACCTCAGAACGTCGCTGAAGCTCACCGAGGTCGCCCGCCTCAATGCGAAGGACCAATGGCTCTTCGCCCATGACCCGAGGCAGTTCCTGGAGACTGTCAACCTGGACTTCACCGGCTACGATCCCACGCTCAACAACACCTACGACATCAAGGCGGTCGGCGCCAACAAGAACTATCATCGGACCGAGATCGGCCCCGAGATCGACGTCGCGCGCCTGATGGGCCAGCACGCGGTAGACGACGAAGGTCACCGCGATGCCTTCCTGGTGGACCTCTTCTGGTCGAGGACCACGGGCACCGACGACTACAACCAGCAGACGATCGGCGCCTCCATCCTCAAGGGCTTCACCATCAAGGACGCCGACGGCAGGCCCTGGGCCGTGATCAACAACAAGGCCACCGGCGAGCTCGGCCAGCAGTACAACACCTTCACCGACAAGCTCTCGGTGACGCTGCCCAACTCCGGCATCGTGGTCAGCGGCCAGGGCCAGCTGCTCGGCACGGCCAAGACCTACTACGGCGAGATCGCCAAGAAGCTGGGCGACACCTCCAGCGTCTCCGTGGGCTACGGCTCGCAGTACGTGGGCATGCCCAACCGCCTTCAGCTCGCCATGAACACGTCCTTCACGCTGGGCCAGCTCTGGCAGGGCGTGGTCGACGACGCCAAGCAGGACCTGGCCGGCGGCGCGCAGCTCAAGGCCTTCAATCGCTCGCTCGACGACTTCTTCGCCCCGTCCAAGGACAGCGGCCGCAACGAGGTCAAGCTCGCCCAGCTCAAGAAGGTCTTCGAGCAGGACGTGGCGCGCAAGCTGCTGACCCAGGACGTGGGCGTGCTGCGCCACGAGATCGACGAGCTGCGCAAGGCCGGCGCCATCATGGACAACACGCGGGTGCGAGGCATGGTCGGCTTCGTCAGCAACCCGATCTCCCAGGACATCGCCGACCGCGCCGTGGGCGGCGGCGTGATGGCGGGCACCTTCACGGAGCTGACGCTGACCAAGACGCAGAAGGCGCTCATCGAGGACAAGGCCGCGATCCTGTACCGCGAGTCGCTGCGCCTGCAGTCGCGCATGCTCGACCTCTCGAAGCAGTGGCAGGCCGCCGTCGGCGAGATCGCGCAGGCCCAGTGGGACCTGAAGGTCGCCACCTACATCCGCGACAACGCGCCGAGCCCGGCGACGCGCCAGCAGGGCGAGGTGGCCATCGCCGAGGCCGAGGACCGGCTGCACCAGGCGCTGCTGCGCTACAACTCCTTGACCGGGCGTCAGGCCACCGATCCGCCGCCCTTCGACCTCGACGGCCTGGCCGAGGGCGACCTGGATACCCTGGCCGACTCCATCGCCCAGACCGTGACGATCGGCGGCAGCCTCACCCACCTCTTCGAGCAGCTCGATCCCAAGGAGATGCAGGCGCGCCTGGGCAAGAACCCGTTCAACCTCCTCGACTGGATGCCCTTCGTCGACAAGCTCTCCATCGGCTTCGGCGCCCAGCTCCAGGACGCGCTGGCCAACCAGGCCGTGTCGGCGGCCGTGACCATCCGCCTCCCTTTTTACGACCCACACTCCAAGGCCGCCGACCACGCCTATACGCTCGAGAGCCAGGCCGCCAAGCTCGAGATGGCGCAGGACCGCGCGGACCGCCTGCTCGCCGCGCAGAAGGAGTCCGACGAGGCGCGGCTGGCGGCCATCGCCGGCGACCAGGCGCGCGTGGCGCTGCCGCGCGCCTCGCGCGAGCTCCAAGAGGCCGTGGTCCGCTACCGCAACGGCCTGGGCGTGGGGGCTTCCGACCTGCAGCGGGCCTTCGACTCGTGGCGCTGGTACGCGCGGGCCGTGCTCGAGGCCGACAGCCGCTCCATCGTGGCCCGGGCCAACGCCCTGGTCGACGCGCGCTTCGCCCGCCAGGCCGCCCCCGACGACGGCCGGACGCTGCGCCTGGCCGACTTGGATTCCGCCGTGGCGCAGGCGCTGGGCTCGGACAAGAGCCTGGCCGAGGTGGCGGCGCGCGAGCAGGCGGCGATCGAGATGGCCAAGGCCAACGACCACCGCATCCAAAAGTTCTGGATCGACCTGCAGGTCGGCACGGGCTTCACCACGTCGGGCGTGGGCTGGATCCCGGTGCTGGGCCTGACCGGCTTCCCGGTCCTGCCCATCCCCGCGTTCGAGTTCAAGCCGGAGGAGCTGCGCTGGCTGCAGGTGCGCCAGGGCCAGCACCAGAAGGAATACTACGAGCAGCTCAAGAGCAAGATCCAGTCGAACCTCGCCCTGCAGCTCTATCAGAACATCGTCGCGTATCAGACGGCTCGCTTGGCGCTCAAGCAGCTCGACGACGAGGTCCTGCCGCGCCTGGCCTCGGAGGCGGGCCAGGCTTCGGCCGACAAGTCCTCGGCCGAGGCGATCCAGGCGCAGCGGCGCATGGACGAGGCGCGCCAGCGGCGCGAGCGCGCGGAGCAGGCGCTGGTCCAGGCGCACGCCACGATCAACTACCTGCTCGGCCGCCCGCCGCAGGCCCAGCTCCAGATCGACGCCGACCCGGCGGCGGCGTTGGCCTCGCTGCAGAAGATCATGGCCCGCCAGAACCCCGTGGGCACGCAGGAGGCGCTGCTGGCCTCGCGCGTGAAGATCGCGCGCCTGGCGGAGCAGGCCGTGGACAAGGACGAGAAGGTGGAGCAGCTCTCCGTCGAGCCCGTCTCGCTGACGGTGCGCTCGCTGGGCCGGCTCATCGACGCCCTCAGCAAGGACGGCGTGGGCGACGCCGATAAGGTGGCCGCCGCGCGCGTGCAGACGCTGGAGGAGGAGCGCGCGCAGGCCGCCTATCCTAAGACGCGCGAGGCGCAGAAGGCGCGGCTGTGGGCGGCCCTGGGCGCCGTGCGCGCCGAGCTGAAGAAGACCTCCAAGGACGATCCCGATCCGGAGGTCCGCCTGCGCTGGCGCCTCTTGGCCGGCCGAGAGCTGGACCTGATCGGCGGCCTCGTGGCCCTCGGCGCCGATCCCTCGGACGCCGGCCGCCGCGCCTTTGACGCGCTGCCGTCGGGCATCGAGGACCTGCGCCGGAAGCTGGCGAGCGCGGAGCAGGCCATGTCCGCCCCGCAGCCCGGTCGCGACGTGGATTCGATCTCGCCGGACGTGCTCAAGCACCAAGCCGAGGGTTTCCTGCGCTATTACTACGCCAAGCAGACCCTGGGCCACGTCGACATCAACCAGAGCTTCGGCGAGGGCTGGCTCGAGTTCCGCATGCGCTCCTTCGAGACCGATCCCGAGGCGCTGCTCAAGCTGGCCGAGCTGCGCCGGCAGAAGGCCGATCACATCCTGCAGGCCGAGATGGCCGGGGCGCGCGCGAAGGGGGAGATCCTCTCCGCCGACTTCGAGACCAACGTGCGGATGTGGCGCTGGGCCAAGCAGCGGGCCGAGAAGGCCAAGAAGGACGAGGTGCGCCGCGTCAGCCCCGAGCATCTCAGCCAGGGCTTTGCGAAGCTGGCCGCCGAGCTGGGCGAGCGCCTGGCGGCGCAGCGCGACGAGATCGCCGCGCTGCTGAACCTCCCGCCCGACACGAGCGTGGAGTCGCTGGCCGCCCTCGTGCCCGACGAGGCCTCCGGCTCCCAGGACCTGGCCGCCTTGTCCGCGGCTTTCGTGGACCAGATCCACGGGCTGCAGATCGACGAGATCCGCAAGACGCTCTTCGAGGGCGGCCTGCCGGACGCGGCGAGCAAGGACGACGACTTGATGCACCAGCTGCGCGCCGACATGATCGCCGAGCGCATGAGCTACAAGGGCTTCACGCCGGTGGCCGCCTTCGGCGTCTTCCGGGATAAGTTCGTGACCGGCGGCTTCCTGGAGGCGCCGGACCCGCGCCAGATCCAGAAGGGCCTGGAGAACGTGCTCTCGGACGTGCTGCGCAAGCAGCTCGAGGCCTCCGGGCGCCTGCAGGAGCTGACGCTGAACCTGCACTCGAAGATGGCCAAGGTCGAGGACGGCGCCCACGAGCTCGAGCGCCGGCGCGACCTCGTCGCCGCGGCCGAGGCCGACTTCCGCGCCCAGATGGGCCGCCTGGGCCAGCCCGGCCAGGCGGCGGAGGTCGAGGCGGCGCGGCAGCGGCTGGTGGAGGCCTGGCTCGGCTTCTCGCAGCAGATGGTGCGGACCAAGTCGGACTTCATCGCCCTGGTCAGCGAGCTGGAGGCTCTGGGCCAGGGCCGCGAGGGCACGCTGCGCCCGATGACGCACCCGCTGGCCGACTGGCCGTCGCTCAAGCGCGACCCCAGCGAGCTGCTGCTCGCCTACATGGCGGACCGCGCGCTCGACGGCGACTTCCGGCAGGCGCTGCTCGAGCAGCTGGACGGCCTGGGGCAGAGGATCCCGGGCCCGCTGCGCGAGACGCTGTCCCAGCGCATGGACCTCTTCGCCTACACGGACCGGCTCGACAAGCTCGTGCGCGAGCGCGGCTTCTCCACGGAGGAGAAGCTCACGCGCCTGACGAACTACAACCGCGAGGGCAAGCGCCAGGAGCTGGTGGCCACGCTGCGGGCCGTGCTCGGCGCCGCGGGCGGGACGGGCGCCGCCGATCCGCTCATGCCGTGGCTGATCCGGGACATCGAGGCGCAGGCCGACCGCGACGCCGCCGACCGCCGGGACTACATGGACCTGTCGACGGCGCTGCGCGAGGGCGCCTTCGAGGCCCTGCCCGCCGGCTTCGACCTGCGCGGGACCTTCGACCGCCTCGAGCGCGCGCGGCAGTCCGCCGAGGACGCGCGCCAGGACCTGCTGCAGGGTTTTCTCTCCGACCCGGGCGGCGATCCCAAGCGCTTCCTGCTCAAGGACCTGAAGCTCGACGCCTATCTCAAGGCGCAGCAAGCCTACGACGCCGAGGTGGTGCGGACGTTCGACTCCGACGAGGTCCGCGCCGACCCGGCGTTGGCCTGGCGCCTGGACTCCTTCTTCGACCTCCAGGACACCTTGGACCGCCAGATCGACGTGGCGCGCGCCGGCCGCGGCATGCTCGCGCTCGACGCCTTGATCACGCTCGAGGACTCGCGCCTGCGCGCCGCCCGCTGGCAGGGCCGGCCGCCGGGCGAGCTCGACGCCATCGCCGAGGCCCTGCAGTCGCTGCGCCTGAAGAAGGAAGAATGGCGCCGCGGCGCCGCCGATCTCGAGCCGCTCTACGCCGCCACCGAGCTCACGGCCGACGGCCAGCGCGTGTGGACGGTGAAGGAATGGCTGACGGCCTCCGACCTCGAGCGCATCAAGAAAGAGGACGAGCAGAGCGGCCAGAAAAAGCTCGTCACGCTCAGCGACGGCCGCATGAGCTGGACCACGCAGGCCGGCCCGCGCGAGATCTTCGGGGGCGTCGACGCCGCCGAGCTCGCCCGCGACCGGGCGAAGGCCGCCCTCGACCAGGACCGCCAGGACGTCGAATTGGGCAAGCGCCTGGCCGCCAACGACTACGCGGTGGAGCGCGCGGCGCCCGGCGCGCCGGCCGGCTATGCCGTGGACGCGGTCTTCCGCCGCGATCCCGACGACGCGCAGGGCCGCGGCCTGCTCGCCCAGGGCCGCGTGTTCTTCTTCAGGGTCCCGTCGCGGCCCGGCGACCTCGCCGAGTCGCTGCACCCGCTGCAGGCGCTGGAGCTGCCGCCCGAGAAATACGAGGTCTACGTCTACAACGTGAAAGGCAGCCCGATCGCGCGCGACCGCTTCCCGACGCTCGAGAGCCTCAAGGCGTCCTCGCTGGCCGGGGACTTCTCCAAGCTCGTCCTCTCCGCGCGCGGCGCCGAAGCCCTGGGCCGGCGCATCGCGGATCAGCGCGCCGCCGAGCTGCGCGTGGGCTGGGTGGACGTCAAGCTCAACAGCTACGGTTTCGCGCGCGACGAGCACGGACGGCTCTCGGAGCTTTACCTCACCAAGGACGACTTCGACGCCCAGCTCAAGGCCTTCGCCAACGCCGAGACCGACCTGGCCGCGGCGCGGGCCGAACGCGAAAGCGCCTCGTCCGCGCTGCCTTCCCTAAAAACGGCCATGGAACAGCAACGCGAGCTGGCCCGTAAGGCTTCGTTGGAATACCAAGTGGTGCAGGCCGCCCGCCGCGCCGCGCTCAGCGACGCCGTCGAGAAGGAGCTGAAGCCCAAGCCCAACGAGAGCGACTCCGAGCTCAAGAACCGCCAGCTCCTCGAGATCGACAAGCGGCTGGCCAAGGACGACGCCTTCCTCAGGGCTCAGGCCAAGTTCGATCCCATCGCCAAGGCCTTCACCACCGCCAACGACGCCTTCAAGGCCGGGCAAGCCCGGCTGGACAAGGCCGCGAGAGGGGAGAAAGAGGCCCAGGTCACGCTGCAGCGCTCCAAGACCTGGAGCGCCTACCGCAGCAAGGACCTGTCCTTGGGGCTGGACGCCTCCGGCGGCGTGATCTCGGCGGCCGCCTCGCCCGCGTACGGCGCGGCCGAGGTCGTCGAGCGAGTGCCGGGCGGCGCGCGCGCGGCGCTCGTGCAGGGCGAGATCCTGGCCGCGGCCGTGGACGCCGACGGGCGCATCGTTCGCTACTACCAGGACCCCAAGGCCCTGGCCGCCGACGCGCCCACCTGGTCGCTGCGCGCCGAGGAGATGGGCGCCGGCGAGCCCTCTCGCCCGGCCGGGACCAGCCAGACGGCGCCCCACTACCGCCTGGCGCACTACGAGATCCCGCTCAAGGGCGGCGGCGCGGCCAAGATCCTGCTGAGCCGCCGCTATCTGATCGAGCGCGCCGCCGACTCGCAGAAGGGCGTCAAGAGCGCCGAGTACTACGGCTTGAGCTTCTGGAACTGGGGCAACTTGCTGCTCGAGGTCCCGCGCGAGGTCCTCAACACGCCCGTCGAGCTCGCCACGGGCCGCGATCCGCGCCAAGAGCATTATCTCGGCCGCGTCTGGGCTTACAAGACCGAGGGCGGCTCGACCGAGCATCACGGCTTTTTCCGAAAGGTGGCGGGCTTCCTCGATGTGCTCGACTGGCTGCCGGACCCCGTCGACCGGTTCTACGATCCCAGCCAGTTCCCGCAACGCGTGCGCGTGGATTCGCCGGTGCTGCCGGGCCAGGGCGTGGAGAGCAAGTCGGTGACGAGCGCCGACGGCGAGAAGGACGTGTTCTACGGCCAGATGGCCTACAAGCGCGCCGCGCGCGAATCGCTGGAAGACCTGACGGCGGCGCGCGAGCGGACGCTGGCGCACTTCCACGGCGGCGTGCAGGAGGTCGTCGTCGGCACGCTGCGCGGCCGCGGCCGCTTCGCCGATCCGAAGACCGGCGACGAGGGCGCCGCCGGCACTTATCATGAGACCGTTCGCCGCGGCAGCTCCGGCCCCGACGCCGTGAAGAAGGCGCTGAACGATCCCATCGTCTCGGATTCCATCGACGGCCGCGGCGAGCGGAGCGCCGATCCGGACAACGTGGCGGTGGACCGCGTGGTCAAGCGCGTGGCCGTGGACCCGGGCGCGGAAGGGCTGGAGCGCCAGCTCAAGGCGCTCGACGGCTACGGCGACCGCCTGGCCGAGCGGCTCAAGAAGTCCGCCGCCCAGGTCCCCGAGACCGAGCGCGCTCTGACCGCGTCCGAGAGCGCGCGCCTGGACTCGCTGCGCCGGCGCCAGGACGCGCGCGCCGAGGCGAACCAGCTGGCCGATCGCCTGCACGCGCTGGCGCTGCGCGTGGACGCCGAGAACGCCCTCGAGCGGGAGATCGGCCGCGTCGAGGATCAGATCCTGGACCTGCGCCAGCGCTTGGCCTGGTGGCAGGCCTACATCGCCCGCCTCGGCGGCGGAGCGGCGCCTCTGCCGCCGCCCGCCCCGCAGCCCTCCCGGCCGACCGAGCCCCAGCCGACTTCCTCCCCGACGGGCTTCTGGGCCTGGGCCGCCGCCGCCTTCGCCGTGGCGGCCGCCGTGGCCGCCGCCTTCCACTGGAAACGCCGTCGGGGCCCGGTCTTAAGACCTACGTCCTAGGTCCTAAAGGGCCTAGATCGGTGCCAGAGATAAAGAAATAGCATAGAGGCCATATCCGAGTTATCCACTCTCGGCAGCCCACCGCTTGTCCACATCTGTCACATCCTTAGGTGCCAGGCATAAAAAGATGTAGTATCGGCCGGAGGCCCAGGCGGAGGGCCTAGAGGGCCCAAACCGGAGGGCCTAGGTCCCTGTTAACATTGGGCCTAATGTCGATCTGGGCCCTCGGGATCGCCCTCGCCGTCCGTGCTCAGGCGGGCGGGCCGCCGCCCGCCGCCTCTCAGGCGCCGGCCGTCGCCGCCCCCGCCGTCTTCGCCGCCGCCCTGCCGGGCGCGGCCCTGCCGCTGTCGCCTGCCGCGGCCGGGGCCGCCGCCGGCGTCTGGCTGGAAGGCTTCCTGGGCCAGGCCCGCGCCGGCTCGGCCGTCCCCGCCGGGGCCTTGAGCCTGCGGACCCTGGGCGAGATCCCGGCCCTGCCGGCCTCCGTCCTTTCCGAGTCCGGCGCCCGCTCCGCTCCGGCCGCGGCGCCGGAGGGCTCCAACCCGGTCTTGGCCGGCCCGCCGGGCGCTGAGGGGACGGCCGGCCTGCCCGCCATGCCGCTGCGCGACGCCGTGGGCGCCCGCCCCGGCGGCGTCCCGTTCTCTCCCGGCTCGCGCGAGCTCGAGGATCTCTGGCAGGAGGGCCGCCGCCGTTTCGACAGCGACGCCGAGCGCGCGGCCCTGGCGCTGGCCGGCCAAGCCGCGGCGACGCATGTGGGCGGCGACGCGGGGGCCGCCGGCGCCGCCCCGCCGCGCC
>CAZZGQ010000123.1:0-2129 GCA_964653765.1 uncultured Elusimicrobia bacterium
CGATCGTGATCTTGGCGCCGGCGTTGAGGAACGCCAGCTCGCGCAGGCGGTTGGCCAGCGTATCGAACGAGTACATGTGGCCGTTGAAGATGTCGGGGTCGGGCTTGAAGCTGATCTTGGTGCCGTGGTCGTCGGTCTTGCCGATGGACTTGACCTCGTGATCGGGCTTGCCGCGCTTGTAGCTCTGGACCCAGATCTTGCCCTCGCGGTGCACCTCGGCCTTGAGCCACTCGGAGAGGGCGTTGACGCAGGTGACGCCGACGCCGTGAAGGCCGCCCGAGACCTTATAGGCGCTCTTGTCGAACTTGCCGCCGGCGTGCAGGACGGTCAGGATGACCTCGAGCGCCGACTTGCCGCGGATGTTGGGGGGCAGCTTCGGATCCTTCATCGGATCGACGGGGATGCCGGAGCCGTCGTCCTGGACCGTGATGGAGTTGCCTTGATGGATCGTGACGGTCACGCTGGTGCAGCGGCCGGCCAGGATCTCGTCGACGGAGTTGTCGACGACCTCATAAACCAGGTGGTGCAGGCCGGACGGGCCGGTGCTGCCGATATACATGGCCGGGCGTTTGCGCACGGCCTCCAGGCCCTCGAGGACCTGGATCTTTGACGCGTCGTAATTGTCGCCGTCAGTCTTCGCCACCACTCCCTCCGCTGCTTCGATCGTCGAGTCGGACATTCATCCTCCGATGAGGCTTCTGTCGCTACAACGCCGCCTTCACCGCCTTGATCCACGGGCGGGTGAAGTATTTATTCAGGCTGCGCACGATGTCGGCCGCGCGCAATTGCAGCTCCTGCGCGGCCGCCGCCGAGCGCGGCTTCACGTACAGCACTCCCTTCTTCACTCCCGACAAAGACCAATGCTTCGAGAAGTGGCCAAGCTCCTTCTCCCACACGGCGCTGAGCACCGACAACTTCTCGTCCTGCACCCCGGTCTTAAAGCTGAAAGACCGGACCAGATCCTCGGCCGAAGACCACGCCGGCCGTTTCGGCTTGCCGTGCTGCATCAAAGCCGCATCGGCATCACGACAAAACGGTACTCTCCTCCGCCGACGGGCTCGACGAGCGTCGGGTTGACCGGCGTCGTCATCCCCAGCGTCACCTTGTCGGTGTCGATATGCTTGAGCGCGTCCATCACGAACTGAGGGTTGAAGGCGACCTGGAACTCGTCGCCCTTGTACTCGATCGGCAGCTCCTCCGAGAACTCCTGGTTCTGGCTGGCCGCCGTCACCTGGAGCTCGCCCGTGCGCAGCGTGTACTTCACCGAGCCGCCGCGGTCGACGGCGCAAAGAGAAGCGCGCTTGGTCACCGCCAGGAGGTCCTTGGTGTTGATCGCCACCACGATGTCTTTCTTGGCCGGTATGACCTGCTGGTAGTGCGGGAACGTGCCGCCGACCAAGCGGGAGAGCAGCGTCGTATCCTTGAATTGGAAAGCGATCTGGTTCTCCGTGACCCCGATGAGCAGCGGATACTGAGCCTCGGGCTTGACCTCGTGGTGCGTCAAGAGCCGCAGCAGCTCGCCTAAGATCTTGGTCGGGACGATGACCTGGAAGTCGCGGTCCTTGGCGATGCCTTTGCGCCCCACGATGGACAAGCGCCGGCCGTCGGTGGCGACCATCTCGAGGTTTCCCTTGTTGGAAGCCCAGAACACGCCGTTGAGGACGTGCCGCGTCTCGTCCGAGGATGCCGCGAAGATCGTCTTCTTGACCATGTCGGCGATCGCGCCGGCCGGCGCCTCGAAAGCGTTCTGCTTGTTGAACTCCGGAAGGATCGGATACTCGCTCTTGGGAGCGCCTATGATACCGAAGCGAGACCGGCCGCTCTTGAGCTGGACCTTGCCGCCGGCGTCCACCGACAGCTCGACTTCCTGGCCGTCCTGCAGGCTGTGGAGGATGTCCGAGAACCGCTTGGCGGGAATCGTGATGCTGCCGTCGCTCTCGACTTGAGCGTTGATGTAGTGCTTCACGCCCATCTCCAGGTCCGTGGAGACCACCTTCACCTTGGAGTTCTCGGTCTCAAGCAAGAAGTTCAGCAAGATGGGCAAAGTGGTCCTTGCCGATAGGGCAGACTGGATCGTTTGCACACCTTGGGCCAGATCTTCCTTGCTACAGTGGATTTTCATTGAAATT
>CAZZGQ010000123.1:2229-8889 GCA_964653765.1 uncultured Elusimicrobia bacterium
AGGGCGATCGACGCCGTGCGCGAGTGGCCCTTCAGGTCCTTCACGTCCACCGAGTACTTGTAGGCGACCACGCGCTGGATCGTCTCGATGCGCACGGGGGGCGCGTCCTCGGGCGAAAGGGAGTCCTTCAGGATCTCCTTGGCGTCCTCGACGGTCAGGGCGCTGCCGGTCATGGAGGCGAACGCCTTCAGCCGGATCAACGAGCCTTCCAGCGCGCGGATGTTCGTCTTCACCGCCGAGGCGACGAAGAGGATGACGTCGTCAGGAACGAAGAAGCCTTCGGTGTCCGCCTTCTTGCGCAGGATCGCGATGCGCGTCTCGAGGTCGGGCGCCTTGACGTCGGCGACGACGCCCCATTCGAAGCGCGAGATCAGGCGCTGCTCGGACGGCGCCATCTCCTTGGGCGAGCGGTCGGAGGAGATCACGACCTGCTTCTTCGCGTCGAAGAGGCTGTTGAAAGTGTGGAAGAACTCCTGCTCGGAGCGGTCCTTGCCGATGAGGAACTGGATGTCGTCGATGAGCAGGCAATCCAGGCTGCGGTACTTGGCGCGGAACTCGTCGGGCTTGTTTTGCTGCAGCGAGTTGATGAAGTCGTTGACGAACTGCTCGCTCGTCGTATAGAGGACGCGCGCGCGGGGATGGTCCTGGCGGATCGCGTTGCCGATGGCGTGCATCAAGTGCGTCTTGCCGAGGCCCACGCCTCCATAGATGAAGTAGGGGTTGTACTGCGTGCCGGGCTTCTTCGAGATCGCCTCCGCCGTGGCGCAGGCGAAGCGGTTGGAGTCGCCGATGACGAAGTGAGCGAACGTGTAGCGCGGATTGAGCTCGCTCAGAGGGAAATCGGACTGAGGACTGGCCTCGGGAACCGGATCGCTCGGCGGCAGCACGGTGCGCAGATCTTTCGACACCTCGTAATCGAGGTCGATGTTGCTCCCGGCGAGCTCGCGCATCACGGCCGCCAAGCGCTTTTGGTAATGCTCCTTGATGTGGTTGGAGTAGAACTTGTTGGGCACCTTCACCTGCAGGATGCCGTTATCCAATTTCAGCGCCTCGACGGGCTTGAGCCACAGCTCCGATTGCTCGTCGCTGATCTCGCCCCGCAGCCTATCGACCGCCTGGGCCCAAAGGGTATGGGGATCCAAGTTATTCACACTCTATCCACAGGGGTGGATAAGTCCCGCCGTTTGAAAAAACGGCGGAAATATAAAGATAATTCCTTATTCTCCCACGCGGTGCCTTTAGTTTAAAACCTGCCATGTTACAAGGTCGTTACACGCCGTTAAAGTGGTTTTGACGCCCCAAAACCGCCGAAATTGCGTCGCTCAAGCGACGCAGAAATGTATCTAATTTGAACCCTCGAGTCAAACCGCCGCGACGCCGCTTCTTCGTCGTGACGCCGCCTAAATTGACACTCTTTTTTCAAAGTGCTTCAATGCGAAATGGCGCGGCGTGTCTTTTCGCGCTATTGAGGAATCCCATGGAGATCCAACTGACGGCCAAGCAGCTCAAAGTCACCCCCGCTATCAACGACTACGTCCACGAGAAGATGGAGAAGGCCCAGAAGTACTTCGATCACATCGTCTGGGGCCAGGCGTTCCTTTCCGTGGAGAAACGCGCCCACAACGCCGAATTCGTCATCCACGCGCCGAAGCAGACTTTCCGGGCCCTGGCCACCGCCGCCGATCTCTACTCGGCGATCGACCTCGCTTCCGACAAGATCGACGCGCAGCTCAAGAAATACAAGGAGCGCCTCAAGGACCGCCACAAGCCCGGCAAGTCGCAGACCGCCGAGCCTGTCGCCGCGGCCGAGAACGGCGCGGCGGGGATCAAGGCCGCCGTCATCAAGCAACCCGTCCATCCGATGACGCCCGAAGAGGCCGTCGCCGAGATGGAAGCGGCGGGCCAGACCTTCCGCCTCTTCCAGGACAAGGGCTCCCATCAGATCCATGTCATCTATCGGCGCGACGACGAGACGTACGGCATCCTTCAGCCGGTCAAGAAGGCCGGCCGCTAAGGCGGGCCGCCCATGAACTTGACGGTCGGCGCCCTGCTCAAGGAGCAGGCCGAGCGGCTGAAGCTCGAGCTCGTCACCGGCGAGAAGTCTCTCGGCCGCAAGATCACCGTCTCCGAGCTCAACCGGCCCGGCCTGGCGCTGGCCGGGTTCCTCGATCATTTCCGCGCCGAGCGCGTGCAGATCATGGGCATCGGGGAGCAGACCTACTGCTTGAAGTCGCCGGAGAAGAAGCTGGCCTCCGCGCTGTCGGACATGCTGAAGTTCGACGACCTGCCTTGCGTCGTGATGACGCACAACCTGAAGACCCCGGCCGTGCTCGTGCAGGCCTGCCGCAAGCACGGCGTGCCGCTGCTGCGCTCGAAGCTCGAGACCGCGGCGTTCGTGGGCGAGCTCTCGGAGGTCCTCGAGGCCCGGCTGATGCCGATGACGACGGTGCACGGGGTGCTCGTCGACGTGTACGGCCTGGGAGTGCTCATCCAGGGCGAGGCCGGCATCGGTAAGTCGGAGTGCGCGCTCGAGCTCCTCAAGCGCGGTCACATCCTCGTCGCCGACGATGCCGTGCAGATCCAGAAGCGCCGCGGCAATTACCTGCGCGGCTACTGCCCGGAGCCGCTGAAGCACTACATGGAAGTGCGCGGACTGGGCGTCATCGACGTGAAGCTCCTCTTCGGCATCGGCTCGATCCTGGACCGCACGCGCGTCGAGCTCGCGATACGTCTGGAGCCGTGGAACGCCGGGACGCACTATGACCGCACCGGCCTCGACAGCAAGAAGACGACGATCCTGGACGTGGACCTTCCTTTGATCCGCATCCCGGTCAGCCCGGGCCGCAACCTGGCCGTGCTGATCGAGGTGGCCGCGCTCAACCAGCGCCTGCGCAGCCAGGGCTACTTCTCCGCGGAGACCTTCAACGACCGCCTGATCGAGCGCATGAAGGCAAAATCGGAATGACCGCCGACCGCAAGTTCTTCATCATCACGGGCATCTCCGGCGCCGGCAAGAGCCAGGCGCTGAAGTGCTTCGAGGATTTCGGCTTCGCCTGCGTGGACAACATGCCGGTCGAGCTCGTCGACCAGTTCGCCGATCTGCCGTCCACCGCCTCGCACAAGAGGGTGGCGCTCGGCATGGACATCCGCGAGGGCAAGTCGTTGTCCCAACTGCCGGACACGCTCAAGGCGCTCAAGGGCAAGGGCATTGAGCCGCGCGTGCTCTTCCTGGACGCCAGCGACGCCGTCGTCATCCACCGCTTTTCCGAGACGCGCCACCGCCATCCGCTGGGCATGAAGGTGGATGAAGCCATCAAGGAGGAGCGCAAGCACCTGCTCCCGATCAAGGAGATCGCCGACAAGGTGATCGATACCTCGAACATGACGCTGGGCGAGCTCAAGGAAGCGCTCTCGCAGACGCTCGAGCTCACCAGGACGAAGGAGATGACCCTGTCCATCGTCTCGTTCGGGTACAAATACGGGATTCCTTTAGATGCCGATATCGTGATGGACGTGCGCTTCCTGCCCAATCCCAACTACGTGCCGTCGCTGCGCAAGCTGACGGGCCTCAACGCGCCCGTGCAGCGCTACATCCTGGGACAGCCGGCCGCGCGCAAGTTCCTCAACGAGTACATGACGCTGGTCTCCGGCTTGCTGCCGCAGTACGTGCGCGAGGGCAAGTCGTATCTGACCGTGGCCATCGGCTGCACGGGCGGCAAGCACCGCAGCGTCTTCATCACGCGTTATCTCTCCAAGAAGCTGCGCGGCAGCGGGCATCCGATCATGGAGTTCCATCGGGACATCGGCCGATGACCAAAGGGATGGGATGATCAATATTTTGGTCGTGACCCACGGCGAGTTCGGCGCCTACCTCGTGGAGGCGGCCGAGTCGATCGTGGGCCGGCAGGGCCAGGGCGTGCGCGTGCTCGGCATATCGCCGCGCCTGAGCGTCCCCGAGATCCGCGAGCGCATCCACAAAGCGGTGCGCGAGCTCTCCGCCGCCGACGGCTTGGTCGTCTTCACCGACATGCCCGGCGGCACGCCCAGCAATCTCTCGTTCCCGATCATCAAGGACGCGCCGCGCGTCGAGATGATCAGCGGCGTCAACCTCTATATGCTCGTCTCGGCGTTCAATCACCGCGACGACATGCCGCTCGAGCGGCTCATCGACAAGATCATCTCAGACGGCCAAAAGTCGATCCGCGACATCCGGCAGATGTTCCTCTCGGGAGCCAAGCGCTGATGCCCTTGTCGCTGGTGCGCATCGACGACCGGCTGGTCCACGGCCAAGTCGTGGAGGGCTGGGTTCCCTTCCTGCACGCTCAGCTGGTGCTCGTGGTCTCGGACGCGGCGGCGGCCGACGAGCTCCAGGCGTCGCTGATGCGCATGGCCCTGCCCGACGAGGTGACGCTCGAGGTGCTGCCCGTGGCTCAGGCCGCCGGCCACCCCGTGTTCAAGCCCGGCTTCACCCAGCGCGCGCTGGTCTTGGCTCCGGGCCCGCAAGAGGTGCTGCGCCTGCTGGAGCAAGGCGCGCAGTTCTCGACCGTGAACGTGGGCGGCCTCCATTATTCGGCGGGCAAGGTGCAGCTCGGCAAGGCGATCTATCTCAGCGAGGACGACCGTCAGGCTCTGGTGCAGATCAGCCACCGAGGCGTCCATCTCGAGGGCCGCGCCCTGCCCAGCGAGCGCGAGACAGATCTCATCGAGATGCTCGACGCCCGCGGCGCCCGGGGCGGGACGGCATGAGATCATGATCGCCGCTCCTCTCTTCGTCGCCGCGGCGGTGCTGGCGCTGCTCGAGCTCGATGCCGCCTCGGCCTGCCAAGTCATGCTCTGCCGGCCGGCCGTATTCGGGCCGGCGCTGGGCGCCGCCTTCGGGCAAGCGGAGCTCGGCACCGGCCTGGGCGCGCTCTGGGAGCTCGTCACGCTCGACGAGGCCCCGATCGGCGGACATCTTTCGATCAATGCCACCGCGGCGGCGGGCGGCTGCCTGCTGCTCTGTCTCGGCGGCGGCGGCGTGGCGCCCGAGGCGGCGCTGGCCTGCGGCATGCTGGTCGGCTGGGCGCACCAGCGCCTGGAGCTGGGGCTGCGGCGGCGGCGCGCCTCGTGCGGGGCGCGCTGCGACGACACCCTCGCCACGGGCCGCAAGCCGCGGCTCGGCTGGGTCGCTTTGCGCGAGCTCGGCCTGCAGGCGGCGATGACGTTCTTGGTCTTGAGCGCGCTGCTGTGCGCGCGCCCATGGCTGGCGGCGCGCTGGCCGGCCGCGCCCGACGCGCTGAGAGCGGCGCTGCGCATGGGCTTGGCGGCGTGCCCGTGGATCGGCTGCGTAGGCCTGGCCCGGGCGTTGAAGGTGGTGGCATGAGCGGCGTCCCCGCCGGCCTGCGCGCGCGCCAGTTCGGCCGGCTGCTGCTGCTGCAGTCGACGCTGAGCTTCGAGCGCATGCAGGGCTTGGGCTTGGCCTGGGCCTTGGAGCCATGGCTCGAGCGGCTCTATCCCTCGGCCGCGGATCGCCGCGCGGCGCTGAAGCGCCATTCCGAGTATTTCAACACGCAGCCTTACGTGGCCTCGCTCATCGTCGGCTTCCTCTGCGCCCTCGAGGAGAAGGCCTCCGCGCTGCCCGCGGACAAGCGGGGACCTGCATACGAGCGGCTTGGCGCGGTCAAGAAGACGCTTGGCGCCTCCCTGGCCGGCATCGGCGACGCTTTCTTCTGGGGCGCGCTGCGGCCCACCGCGGCGGCCGCGGCGGTGCTCGTGGGCGTGGCCGCCCTGCCCTTTGCGCCGCGCCACGCGGGCTTGTGGATGGCCGCCACCTACCTGCTCGCCTACAACGTGCCCGCGCTCTGGCTGCGGTGGCGCGGCTTGGCGCTCGGCTACGCCTGGGCCGAGCAGCTGCCGTCGCGGCTCAAGAGCCTGCGCGTGCAGCGGTGGGTGACCGGCGCGCGCGCGGCCGGCGTGGCGCTGACCCTGGCTTTGGCCGTGACGCTCGCCGCGCAGGCTGGCCGCGAGCAGCGCGCCTTCGGCGCGGCGGCGCTGGCGGCCTCTTGGCTCGCCTGCGCCCTGCTTCCGGCGCGCGTGAACGCGCTTCGCCTCTACGGCGCCGGCTGCGCGGCCGGCTTCGTCGCGGCACTCGGGGGGTGGCTCTAGCAATGATCGAGAAGGAATTCGTCATCCCCAACAAGCTGGGGCTGCACGCGCGGCCGGCGGCGCTCTTCGTGCAGGAAGCCGCGCGGTTTCGCAGCTCGATCCTGGTCAACAAGGACGGCCTCGAGATCAACGGCAAGAGCGTGATGGGCCTGATGCTGCTCGCCGCGGAATGCGGATCGCGTCTCAGGATCAAAGCGGAAGGCCCGGACGAGGCGCAGGCGATGGAAGCGCTGGGCAAGATCTTCTCCCGGAAATTCGATGAGGATTAGCGCCACGGCGCCGTCCGCGTCGAAAGTTATCCACCGACTGGGCCACTGGCCCAGTTGGTGGATAACTTTGATGAGGAACAACGACCCTCTCCTTGATATTTCGCTCGGCGGCTGGAGGCCGCCTCGCGAGACATGATCGTCATCAAGGGCATCGCCGCGTCTCCGGGCATCGCCATCGGCAAGGCGTATGTAATGGAGGACGAGGAGATCGTCGTCAACCGCATCGAGCTGCCCAAGGAGCTGCTGC
>CAZZGQ010000124.1:0-7146 GCA_964653765.1 uncultured Elusimicrobia bacterium
TCCAGATGTAGCTGGTGCCCGAGCCGTCCGAGCGGTGCACGACGGTGATCGCCGCGTCGGGCAGCTTGGCGTCCTTGTTGAGGGCGACGATCTTCGGATCGTTCCACTTGGTGATCGTGCCGAGGAAGATCTCGGCCAGGACCTCGCCCGTGAACTTCAGGCCGGAGACGCCCTCGACGTTGTAGACCGGAACGTCGGCGCCGAGCACGGTGGGGATGTGCAGCAGCGTGCCCTTCACCTTGGAGAGCTGCTCGTCCGTCATCGGGCCGTCCGAGGCGCCGAAGTCGACGGTGCCCTCGGTGACCTGGCGGATGCCGCCGCCCGAGCCGATGGACTGGTAGTTGATCTCCACGCCCGGGTTCGCCTTCTTGTACTCGTCGAACCACTTGGAGTAGATGGGATACGGGAACGTCGCGCCGGCGGCGTTGAGCGTGATGGTCGCGGCCGAGGCGGCGCCCGAAACGACGGCGAGAGCCGCCGACAGCATGAGGCTGATCTTCAGTTTGTTTTTCATGGTGCCATCATGGTAGCGACGGCGGAGGAGAGCGCCCATGCCCCGAACGTCACCCGTGTGTGACACGCCCATGACACCTCGACGGAAACTTAACTGCGGGCAGCCTTAAGATTTAAGTTAATAACTTAAATCTTAAGGCTGCCCGCAGTTAAGTTAAGGGGAGGGTGAAGCGGAAGGAGGAGCCTTCGTCCAGGACGCTCGAGACGGAGACGCCGCCGCCGTGCGCTTCGACGATGTGCTTGACGATGGCCAGGCCGAGGCCGGTGCCGCCGACCTCGCGCGTGCGCGCCTTGTCGACGCGGTAGAAGCGCTCGAAGACGCGCGGCAGGTCCTCGGGAGGGATGCCGGGGCCGGTGTCCTTCACGGTGACGGCGAGGCCGCCGCCTTCGACGGCGGCCGACACCCGGACGGCGCCGCCCTCCTTGTTGAACTTGATGGCGTTGTCGAGAAGGTTGGTCAGGACCTGCTTGAGCTGGCCCCGGTCCGCGGCGACGCGCGGGACGTCGGCGCGCTCCACCACGATCGTCACGCCGCGCTTCTCGGCCAGCGGCCTGAGGCTGGCGGCGACCTCGCGCGCGAGGGCCACGGCGTCGAGCGGCTCGCGCTGCAGCTTGCGCTGGCCGGACTCGATGGCGGAGAGGTCGAGCAGGTCCTCCACGAGGGCCGACAGCCGCTGAGCGTCGTTCTCGATCGCCTCCACGAACTCGAGGCGGTGCTCGGGGTCCTCCAGCGCGCCGTCGCGCAGCGTCTCGGCGAGGCCGCGGATCGACGCCAGCGGCGTGCGCAGCTCGTGGGAAACGTTGGCGACGAACTCGCGGCGCATCTTCTCGAGGCGGCGTAGGCGGGTGATGTCGTGCAGGACGAGCAGCGCGCCCGTCCTCCGTCCCGACTCCATCAGGGGCACGGCGTGCGCCTCGAAGTGGAGCTCCTGCGGCGTGAAGACGGAGACCTCGGCGACCCGGGCGCGGCCTTCCTTTAATACGGCGCCAAGCAGGTCCTGCAGCTGCGGGTGGCGCAGGCTCTCCACGAACGGGCGGCCGGCCGCCGGCGTCTCGGCCGAGCCGAGCAGCGCGCGCAGCGCCGGGTTGGCGGCGACCAAGCGCCCCTCGGCGTCGACGGCGACCACGGCTTCGACGATGTGGGCCAGGATCGTGGAGAGCTGAGCCCGGTCGCGCGAGAGCTCGCCGACCTTCTCCTGGACCTGCCCGGCCAGGTCGTTTAGCGCGTCTCCCAGGCGCCGGTGCTCGCTGTCGTCGGGAAGACGCGCGCGGGCGGCGTAGTCTCCCGCGGCCACCCGTTGAGAGAGGCGGGTCAGCTCCTCGATGGGGCGGGCCAGCGACCGGCCCAGCCAAACCGCGACCAGCCAGGCCGTGAGCACGGCGAGGACGGAGACCCAAAAGATCGCCGCCTCGGGCGCCAGGCCGTGGCGCAGGGCGCGCACGACGAAGAGATCGACGACGGCGGCGCAGGCGAGCAGGCTCAGGAGCAGGGCCACGCCCAGGCGGCGCTGCAGCCGGCCGGGCTCCACGCTAATCGAGCTTCAGCCGGTAGCCCACGCTCTTCACCGTGACGATACGGTGGGACTCGGGGCCGAGTTTGTCGCGCAGGCGCGCGATGTGCTGATCGACGGTGCGCGTGTCGATCTCCATCGAGCGGTCGTAGCCCCAGACCTTCTCGAGGAGCTCGTCGCGCGTGAGCACGCGGCCTTTGGCCTGGAACAGGCACTTGAGGAAATCGAACTCCTTGGCGCGGATGGAGAACGGCTTGCCGGCGAGCCGAGCCTCGTGCTTCTCCACGTCGAGCTCGAGCAGCCCGGCGCGCAGCACGGCGCGCTTGTCCTCCTTGGAGGAGCGGCGCAAGATCGCCTTCACGCGGGCCATCAGCTCGCGCACGGAGAAGGGCTTGGTCACGTAGTCGTCGGCGCCGAGCTCCAGGCCCAGCACCCGGTCGACCTCCTCCTTGCGCGCGGTCAGCATGAGGATCGGCGCCGCGGACTCCTGGCGCACGGTGCGGCAGAAAGCGAAGCCGTCGAGCTTGGGCAGCATCACGTCCAGGATGACGAGGTCCGGCTTCTCCTGGCGGAAGCGCGCCAGGCCTTCTTCGCCGTCGGCGCAGGTCGAGACCTTGAAGCCTTCTTTCTCGAGGTTGTACTTGAGGATCTTGACGATGTTCTTCTCGTCCTCGACGACCAGGATCTTGGCCATGCTAGCGCAGACCCCGCAGTTGCTTGGGCGTCAGGAGCCACTCGAGCTTTCCGGCGCCCGGACGGGCCTCGCTCAGCTCGATGAGGCAGGCCCCCGCCTTTTTCAGATCGACGGGCAGCTGCGGCCGGCCCAGCAGGACGCCGATGAGGCCGCTGAGCTGCGGCTCGTGGCCGACGACGGCGATCCTTTTGCCGCCCAGCGAAAGCGTCTTGGCGGCCGCTTTCGCCGGGTCCGTCTCGGGCTCCAGCTCGCGCAGCGTGACGCGCTTGGCGCGCTTGAAGAAAGGAGCCAGCTCGTCCGCCGTTTGCGCGGCGCGCTTGAGGGGGCTGGCGGCGATCACGTCCAGGCCGTCGACGATCCGAGCCAAGCCGGCCGCCGCCTTGCGCGTCTTGTCGCGGCCGTCGGACGTGAGCGGCCGGGCGGCGTCGTCGCGGCCTTCGGCGATCCAGTCCTTCTTGTCGCCTGCCGGGCCGTGGCGGAACACGAGCACTTCCATACTCTCCCAAAGTAGCAAATTGGACCGGCGCTGGATCGCGTGTCATGCACGGATTACATGGACGCCGGGCGTGTCACGCTCGTGTCACGGCGGCTTTGCTAGGCTATCTCGCAAATGAAAGACACCGTCTCCGCTTTGTGCTGGCAGCTGGGCATCGGCGATCCGCGCTACATCGAGATCGAGTCCAAATGGCGCCTCGATCCGGACCGCGCCAAGCCGCTGCACGCCAAGCTGGAGGACATGAAGGGCGTGCGCCACGAGAAGAAGGCGGCTTTCTTCGACCAGTACCTGGACACGCCGGAGCTCGACTTGCTGCGCCTGGGCGCGAGCCTGCGCCTGCGCTACCGCAAGAACGGCTCGCAGGTCTACCTCCAATATAAAGGACCGGGATTCAACCGCAACGGCCTGCTCTACCGTTCGGAGTTCGCCACGGAGCGCCTCGACGATCTGGTGCGCGAGGAGAGCCATCACGACGTCGTGCGCTTCACCGAGACCTCCGTGCGCGAGATCCTGCACAAGCACGCCGACCCCGCCATGGCCGAAGCCATGCGGCGCCACCTCGGCAACGCGCTGATCGACTCCATCGACAGCGGCCCTCTCATCTGCCTCTATCAGAAGGACAAGTTCAGCGTCGAGCTGGAGGGGGGCAACCTCGAGCCTTCCATCGACTTCATCAGCGTGTTCCACATCGGCAAGCGTGGCCCGCACGCCCTATCGACGTTCTCCGAGTACGAGAACGAGGCCAAGACCGAGGACGGCTCGCTCGAGGGCAAGCTCGCCATGCTGCCGCGCCTGAAGGCCTTCGACGCCGCTCTGGCCAAGCGCTTCGACCTCAAGCCCGAGCGCCTGGACAAGTACCGCCGCAGCGCCAGCTGCTTCCTGCGCCTGCCCAAGCCGCCGGAGCCCTCCGCGCTCGCCCAGCGGCGCCACCACCGCCACCTCGTCGCCGCCTAGGGGCGCGGACGAGCTTCTAGGCCCTTTGCGGGCCTTGCGCGCGTTTCGTCACGCCGCTTATACTTCGGCGTCGCACGGAGGCAACACCCCTATGGAGTCCCGCGCAGCCGCTCTCATCCTTTTGCTCTTGCCCGTCGTCTCGTTCGCCGACGGCGACAAGCCCGCCGCGCTCCGAGAGAAGGTCTGCCTGCGGGGCGATCTCTACATCCCGGGCGTCGATCCCGTCAGCACGGCGATGAAATACAACGCCAGCAAGCCGATCCAGGACGCGCTCGCCGCCGCCGGCTACAAAGCGGAGATCGCCGCGGTCGCCGCGGGAGACTACGGCGAACTGTGCTACACGGTCGACTATCAGCCCAAGACCGAAGGCGAAGAGGGCTTCCATTTCCGCAGCTTCCAGGGCTCGACCGAGGACAAGACGGTCGGTGGGAAGTTCCAGGCCTGCGTGACGCAAAGCCGTGAGTGGATCGCCCGCCTCGCCAAGGGCGACAACCTCGTGGCGGCCAGCGTCCAAAGGTCCGTGGACGACTCCGGTCAGATCGCCCGCTGCCAGCTGAGAGTCTATCTGGTCGAGAGCGCGAGGCGCCCGCTGCCGAGCTCGATCCAGGCACCCAAGCAGTAGGGCGCCCCGACTGTCACCATCAGTTCACAACCTTGACATCACCTATGCACTACGACCCTTTATACTCGCGCTCTATGACGATCCACCGCGACCCCCTCTACGCCGTGCTCGCCTCCGGGCTGCAAAAAGCCCTGACCAACCAGGAGTTGGAGCTGCACTACCAGCCGGAGGTGGACGCCCGGACCGGGCGCGTCATCGCCGTGGAGGCGCTGCTGCGCTGGCATCATCCCCTGCGCGGTCTCGTGTCGCCCGCGGAGTTCATCCCGCTCGCCGAGCAGACGGGCCTGATCGTGCCCATCGGCGACTGGGTCCTGCGCGCCGCTTGCGCGCAGGCGCAGTCGTGGAGGCGCTCCAAGCTCTCTCCCGTGCGCGTGGCGGTGAACCTCTCCGCGCGCCAGCTCGAGGACGACGATTTCGTGGAGCGCGCCGAGGACGCCCTCGAGGAGTCCGGCCTCGAGCCGACCGCTCTCGAGCTCGAGATCACCGAGAGCCTCATGGCGCGCGATACCGACCAGGCCGCCAAGCGCCTGGCGGAGCTGCGCTCGCTCGGCGTGCGCATCATGGTCGACGACTTCGGCACGGGCTATTCGTCGCTGGCCCACTTGAAGCGCTTCCCGGTGGACGGCCTCAAGATCGACCGCTCCTTCGTCCAGGATCTTCCGAACGACCGGCACGACGCCTCGATCACGCGGGCCGTGATCGCGATGGCCCACGAGCTGGGCCTGGAGGTCGTCGCCGAAGGCGTGGAGGGCCAGGAACAGCTGGCTTTCCTGCGCTCCCACGGCTGCGACCTTGCGCAGGGCTACCTCTTCGGCGCCCCCATGCCGGCCGACCGCATGCGCCCTCGCCTCAACGCGAAAGCGCGGTGGGCGCGCTCGGCTTCGTCCTGCCGCTGACGCGGTTGAAGCCCTTCGTGCCGATGATCAGGTCCGCCGTCGCGCGGTTGGGCGCGATGGGCACGTCGTGGACGTTGCAGACGCGCATGACCGCCTGGATGTCCGGATCGTGCGGGTGCGCGTCGAGCGGGTCCTGAAAGAAGAAGACGGCGTCGATCTCGCCCTGGACGATGCGGGACGCGATCTGCACGTCGCCGCCGCGCGGGCCCGAGAGCATCGTCTCGACGTCCAGCCCGACTTTCTCGCGCAGCAGGTGTCCCGTCGTCGCCGTGGCGACCAGCTTGAAGCGCCGCAGCCGCTCCTTGTTGGCCGCGGCCCACGTCACCAGCTCGATCTTCTTCCCGTCGTGCGAGATGATGGCCAGCACGCGGATTTCTTTCGGTTCGATGTTCATGAGCTCATCGTAGCGCGCGCCCGGCACACCGGCATCCTCCGGGTGTAAATCGCCGGTGACAGCGTGTCATGCTCAGTTTACCGGCCGATGACGGACGGGCAGCGCCGCGCTGGTATCGTAAAGGCATGCTGTGGCCGTGGCTGTCGCTGCTCCTCGTCCCCGCCCTGGCCTCCGTCACCCCCGTGCCCCGGTCCGTGCTGGAGGCTCCCGTGCCGCGGGCTGATCCGCGCGCCGCCGCTCCGCACGCCTCGAGGCTCGCGCCCCGATCTCCGGCGAGGCGCAAGAGCCTCAAGGCGAAGGCCCGGACCGAGCTCAAGCTGAGAGCGTTCCGGAAGCGCGTCTTGAAGCAGGCCAAGAGCGCGGCCTCGGCCGCGCTCGCCCCGGCCGCGCCGCCGCGGCCGTTCGATCCGCCCCACCTGCAGGCCAGCCCCCTGGCCGTGCCCGGCGAGGCGCCGGCCTTCCCCGCGGCGGGCGCCAAGGCCGACAAGGGCGGCGCCAAGGCGGACAAGCCCGACAAGGGAGAGAAGGCCGACAAGGCCGAGAAAGCGCCCAAGCCGGAGAAGGAAGCGGCCCCGCCCAAGGCGCCCAAGGAGCCCGCCGCGCCGGCGGCGCGAAAGAAGGCCCAGCTCGCCGCCGCGCCGCCGCCGAGCCAGATCGCCGTGACGGGCGCGACCGCCGCGGTGACGCGGGTCAATGCCGAGCGCGACGCGCCCGCCCGCGCCTCGGCGAAGGGCGAGCGGCCCAAGGACGCGCTCTCCTCGTCGGGCAAGAGCGGCAAGCCCGCGAAGAGCGCCAACGGCGGCTCGAGCGGCGGCGGCTCCTCCGGCGGGGGCGCGTCGGGCAAGGGCGGCGGCAAGGCGAAGGGCGGCGGCGGCAAGGGCGGCGGGGCGAAAGCGTCGAAGAGCGACGAAGGCGGCGGCCCGAAGGCCGGCGCCGCGACGCAGAAGGAGGCTCCGGCGAAAAAGAAGGCCTACGCCGTCAAAGCGCCGGTGAAGGAGACCCCGGAGCGGCCGGCCCTGCGCTCTCCCGCGGGCCAGCCTCCGGCGCTGCGGCTCGTCGCGGAAGG
>CAZZGQ010000124.1:7246-8873 GCA_964653765.1 uncultured Elusimicrobia bacterium
GTCTGGCTCTACTGGCGCGAGGGCCACTGGTGGCGCCCGGACGCGACCGCTCCGGGCGGCGCCCTGCTGCTGGCCGACGGCGCCTACTATTCGGTCTCGGCTATCCCGGGCGGGACGGCGCTGCGGCAGGTCACGCCGCGCGCCGCGCTGGCGTTCGACCGCGGCGGCGACGAGACCGACGTTTCCGCGGACGGCGGCTGGCTCGTGCAGATATCCGGTCCCGGCCGCGACGCTTATCTCTTCGCCGACGCGTCCCGTCCGAGGCTGGCCAGGTACCTGGGCCGCGCCCCGGCGGGCCTGGGCTTCTACGGCGACGCCGCGCGCTGGAGCGAGGACGGCCGGCCGCGCAGCGAGCCTCTGAAAGAGTAGCTTGTCACGCACAAGCTACATCGGGGCGACGCGCGGGGAACGGGGACGTCAGGGACGCGCCGATATAATGGCCGCGTGGACCTGTGGACGCTGGTGCTGGCCGGCGGCGAGGGGGCGCGGATGCGGCCCGTCGTCGAGCGCTGGCTGGGGCGGCACCGGCCCAAGCAATACTGCGCGTTTTCCGGCGGCCGCACGATGCTCGAGCACACCGTCGAGCGCGCGCTCCTGCTCTCGCCCGAGAGCCGCCTGCTGACCGTCACCGGCCCCGGGCATCATGCCTATCTTGAAGATCATCCGCCCGTCCCGGGCGCCGTGATCGAGCAGCCCGACAACAAGGAGACCGCTCCCGGCCTCTACCTGCCCCTGGCCCGCATCCTGCGCGCCGATCCCGAAGCCGTCGTCGTCGTGCTGCCCTCCGACCACTTCATGACGCCCAACGCGCGCTTCGCCGCCAGCGCGCTGGAGGCGGCGGCGCTGGCGCGTCGCCAGCCCTCGAAGATCGCCCTGCTGGCGGTGCCGCCGTCGCGGCCCGAGACCGACTACGGCTGGCTCGAGCCCGATGAGCCGCTCGAGCTGGGCGGAGCCGCGTGGACGGTGGCGCGCTTCCACGAGAAGCCGGACGGGCGCACGGCCGAGCACCTGATGCGGCGGGGCTTCCTCTGGAACACGATGATCATGGCCGCCCGCGCGCGCACGCTCTGGGCGCTGGGCTGCCGCCTGCGACCCGACATGATGGGGCTGTTCGAGGGCGTGAAGCAGGCGATCGGCACGGGCCGGGAGGCCTGGGCGGTCGAGGAGGCGTATCGCCGCCTGCCTTCCGTGAATCTGTCCCGGGACATCCTGGAGCGCTCCCCCGAGAGCTGCGCCCTCCTGCCGCTGGCGGGCGTCTCCTGGTGCGATTGGGGCCGGGCGGAGCGCGTCTCCCAGACGCTGCGCGCCCTGGGCCGGCCGGCCCCGTTCGAAGCGGTCGCGGCTTAAGGAGCGAAAATTCTAGAATGAGCGCCTCGATGGTCAAGTTTTTGGCGGGTGGCAAGGCCGAATGGCTGCCCTTTCCGCCCCTGGCGGGCGTTCCTGCGGAGAAGCTGGACGGCGTCGCGGCGCCGTCCATCAGCCGCTTCCTCAATCGCGACCTGAGCTGGCTGACTTTCAACGACCGCGTCCTCGCGGAGGCGGCCGACGCCTCGGTGCCGCCGCTGGAGCGCCTGCGCTTCGCCACGATCGTCAGCTCGAACCTGGACGAGTTCTTCATGGTCCGCGT
>CAZZGQ010000125.1:0-8870 GCA_964653765.1 uncultured Elusimicrobia bacterium
TCTTCATGTCCTACGTCGGCCTCTTCAGCTACTACCAGAACGAGAACTGGGCGTATACGCCGTCGTACGTCTCGGCCAACACGCCCTGGTTCTTCAACGGCGCGCGCCTGCAGATCTTTCCCACGGAGAACCTCAAGATCGAGCCGTGGCTGATCAATGGCTGGCAGTCGTACGGCATGTTCAACGAGACGCCGGGCCTGGGCGTGCAGATCCTTTACCGTAGGAACGGCTGGCTGGAGCTGCTCTCCAACGATTATTGGGGCCACGACACCCTGGGCGATCCCGCCCGCATGCGCATCCACACCGACAACAGCGTCGAGGTGAAGTATTACGACCGGCCCAAGGCCGAGGTCAGCCGCATGGCATTCTCGGTCACCGTGGACGCCGGCTGCGAGGACGGAGGCGGCGTCAACTGCACAGGCAACGGCAAATTGACGCCCAAGCAGAGCTTTCTCGGCTTCATGGTGTATGACCGCACTTGGTTCCACCAGAACATGTTCGGCCTCACGGTGGGCGGAGGCGCCATCAATAACCCGGGCCGCTACCTCGTGTTGCTCCCCCCGATCAACGGGGCGACGGCGTCGACGGGCTCTCCGTACTTCACGCAGAACCCGGGGGACAAGTTCAAGGCCTGGGACGTGTCGGTGACGGCGGACTACATGCCGAGCCAATACATCACGTGGCGCGCCGAGTACAACCATCGGCAGGCCGACCAGCCCTATTTCGCGGGAAGCGGCGGCATCACGCCCGTCGGCGGCAACACGGGCTCGCCGGGCACGGCCGTCTCGGGCTTCACGCCCGACCTGCGCAAGGCGGAGAACCGCGTGACGCTGGCGATGCTGGTGAGGCTGTGATGAACGATCTGAAATACCTGGCTGTGCTCGCGGGCTTCTTCGTGGTCTGCGAGCTCTACGCCTGGTTCTCGGAGACGTTATGAATATGAGCGCGACAAATGTAGTGCTGGTCATGGTGAGCCTAGCGCTCATGCTGTATCTGTTCGTGGCCATGCTCTGGCCGGAGAGATTCTGACATGACTCTCGTGGGTTGGACCTCGTTCGTCGCGGTGCTGGCGGTGATCGCCGCCTGCGCCAAGCCGCTGGGGACGTTCATGGCGAAGGTCATGGACGGGGAGCGCACGTTCCTGTCGCCGGTCTTCGGACCGGTCGAGCGCCTCATCTATCGGCTGTCGAGCATCGACCCGCAGCAAGAGATGAGCTGGCGGGAGTACTGCGCCGCCCTGCTCATGTTCAGCGTGGCCGGGGCGGTGGCGCTGTACGCGCAGATGCGCCTCCAGGACAAGCTTCCGCTCAATCCGGCGGGCCTGGGTCCGGTCGAGCCCGGGCTCGCTTTCAACGCGGCCGTGAGCTTCCTGACCAACACCAACTGGCAGGCCTACTCGGGCGAGTCGACGATGAGCTATCTCACGCAGATGGCCGGCCTCGCCTACCACAACTTCGTCTCGGCGGCGGCGGGCATCGCCGTGGCGGTCGCCGTGGCGCGCGGCTTCGTGCGCCATGCCGCGGGCACGATCGGCAATTTCTGGGCCGACCTTGTCAGGATCACGCTCTACGTGCTGTTGCCTCTGTGCGTGATCGGCGGGCTCTTCTTGGTCTCGCAGGGCGTGATCCAGAATCTTTCCCCGTATAAGAAGATCTCCACGCTCGAGGGAGCGGAGCAGACGATCCCCATGGGTCCGGTGGCTTCACAGGAGATCATCAAGCAGCTCGGCACCAACGGCGGCGGCTTCTTCAACGCCAATTCTGCGCACCCGTACGAGAACCCGACGCCGGCCTCCAACTTCGTCGCGATGGCCGCGATCTTCCTGATCGGAGGAGCTCTGACGTATCAGTTCGGCCGCATGGCCGGGGACACAAGGCAGGGCTGGGCGCTGTTCGCCTGCATGACGCTGCTCTTCTTGGTCGGCTTCGCCGCCGCCTATCATTACGAGCAGGCGGGCAATCCGATCCTGGCGGCGCACGGCGTCGACCGGTCGGGCGGCAACATGGAGGGCAAGGAGGTGCGCTACGGCATCGCCGGCAGCGCCCTCTTCGCGACGATCACGACGGACGCCTCCTGCGGCGCCGTCAACTCCATGCACGACAGCTTCACGCCGCTGGGCGGCCTGGTAACGATGTTCAACATCATGCTGGGCGAGATCATCTTCGGCGGCGTGGGCGCCGGCCTCTACGGCATGCTGCTCTTCGTCGTCATGACGGTCTTCATCGCCGGCCTCATGGTGGGCCGCACGCCGGAGTATCTGGGCAAGAAGATCGAGGCGCGCGACATTAAGTACGCCACGCTCGGCATCCTGATCCCGTCGTTCACGATCCTGGCGGGGGCCGCGTGGGCGGCGGTGCGGCCGTCGGCGTTGACGAGCCTGGCCAACAACGGCCCGCACGGGCTCTCCGAGCTCCTCTATGCCTACAGCTCGGCGGTGGGCAACAACGGATCTGCTTTCGCGGGGCTCAATGCCAACACGTGGTTCTTCAACAACACGCTGGGCTGGGCGATGCTGATCGGACGTTTCTTCATCATCGTGCCGGTGCTCGCGTTGGCGGGAAACCTGGCGGGCAAGAAGCGGCTGGCGGCCTCGCTGGGCACGTTCCCGACGCACACGCCGCTCTTCGTGGGGCTGCTGGCCTCCGTCATCATCATCGTCGGCGGCCTCACGCACTTCCCGGCCCTCTCGCTGGGACCGATCATCGAGCACTTCGTCATGCTCGCGGGCAAGGTGTACTGAAATGGAAGAAGCGCTCAAGCGCCACAAGGTCCCCAATCTATGGCAGGCCGCGATCGTCAAGACGGCGGTCGTCGCCTCCCTCCGGAAGCTCGATCTGCGTCACTTGATGAAGAACCCGGTCATGTTCGTCGTCGAGGTCGGCTCCGTCGTCACGACGTGGTTCTTTCTCCAAGACCGGACGCGCTTCTCGGGTCAGATCACGCTGTGGCTGTGGTTCACCGTGCTCTTCGCCAACTTCGCCGAGGCGATGGCCGAGGGCCGCGGCAAGGCGCAGGCGGACGCCCTGCGCAAGACGAAGACGGAGACCTTGGCCAAGCGTCTCGGCGGAGCCGAGGCGGTCGAGATGATCAACGCCGTGCAGCTGCGCAAAGGCGACGTCGTCCTTTGCGAGACCGGCGACGTGATCCCGGCCGACGGCGAGGTGATCGAGGGCATCGCCTCCGTCGACGAGTCCGCCGTGACCGGCGAGTCCGCTCCCGTCATCCGCGAGAGCGGCGGGGACCGCTCCTCCGTCACCGGCGGCACGAGAGTCAACTCGGACTGGATCAAGGTCAGGATCACGGCCAATCCGGGGGAGGGCTTCCTCGACAAGATGATCGCCCTGGTCGAGGGCGCCGAGCGCCAGAAGACGCCCAACGAGATCGCGTTGAATATCCTGCTGGCGGGGCTGACGCTGATTTTCCTCGTGGCGCTGGCGAGCCTGCAGGCCTTCGCGATCTACTCCGGCGGGCCCGTCCCGATCGTCACGCTCGTGGCGCTGCTCGTCTGCCTGATCCCGACGACGATCGGCGGCCTCTTGTCGGCCATCGGCATCGCCGGCATCGACCGCCTCATGCAGGCCAACGTGCTCGCCATGTCCGGCCGCGCCGTGGAGGCCGCCGGCGACGTCGACACGCTGCTGCTCGACAAGACGGGCACGATCACCCTCGGCAACCGCATGGCGACGGAGTTCATCCCGGCGCCGGGCGTGACGCGCGACGAGCTGGCTCTCGACGCTCAGCTCTCCAGCCTGAGCGACGAGACGCCGGAAGGCCGCTCCATCGTCGTCCTCGCCAAGCAGTTCGTGCCGAAGCCGGCCAATCTCCAAGAGCAACAGATGAGCTTCGTGCCCTTCACGGCTCAGACCAGGCTCTCCGGCGTCGACATCGGCAAGACCACGATCCGCAAGGGCGCCGTCGACGCCGTGGCAAGGCTGGTGACGAGGATGCCGGCCGATGTGGCCGCGGCGGCGGAGCGCATCGCCAAGTCGGGAGGAACGCCGCTGGCCGTCTGCCGCGACGGGCAGGCGCGCGGGGTCATCCAGCTCAAGGACGTGGTGAAGGGCGGCATCCGCCAGCGCTTCGAGCAGCTGCGCGTGATGGGCATCAAGACGATCATGATCACCGGCGACAACCCGCTGACGGCGGCCGCCATCGCGGCGGAATCCGGGGTCGACGACTTCCTGGCGCAGGCCACGCCGGAGAAGAAGCTGGAGCTGATCCGCAAGGAGCAGGCCGGCGGCCGGCTCGTCGCGATGGTGGGCGACGGCACCAACGACGCGCCGTCCCTGGCGCAGGCCGACGTGGGCGTGGCGATGAACTCGGGCACGATGGCGGCCAAAGAAGCGGGGAACATGGTCGACCTCGACTCCAACCCGACCAAGCTCATCGAGATCGTCGAGGTGGGCAAGCAGCTGCTGATGACGCGCGGCGCGCTGACGACGTTCTCCGTGGCCAACGACGTCTCGAAGTATTTCGCCATCATCCCGGCCATGTTCATGGGCATCTTCCCGGAGATGGCGGCGCTCAACATCATGCGCCTGCATTCGCCGCAGTCGGCGATCCTGGCCTCGGTGATCTTCAACGCCCTCATCATCATCGCGTTGATCCCGCTGGCGCTGCGCGGCGTGAAATACCGGCCTTGGGGCGCGCACGCCGTGCTGCGCTACAATGCTCTGGTCTACGGCGTGGGCGGCCTGATCGCCCCGTTCGTGGGCATCAAGCTCATCGATAGGCTGCTCGTCGCGCTTCATCTGGGGTAACGCCATGGCACGGCTTCTCAAGCAAGCGATCCTGCTGAACTTCTGGCTCACGATCCTGCTCGGCCTGATATATCCGGGCGTCATGACCGCCTTGGCGCAAGCGCTTTTCCCGCGACAGGCCAATGGCAGCCTCACGGTCGTGAACGGAAAGACGGTCGGCTCCGCTCTGATCGGGCAAAGCTTCAGCGGCCCCAAGTGGTTCCACCCGCGCCCGTCGGCGGCTGGCAAGGGTTATGACGCGACGAGCTCGGGCGGCTCCAATCTCGGCCCCACGAGCAAGGCGCTCATGGACCGGGTAGACAAGGACGTCGCCGCGGCGCGCAAGGCGTATGGGATCGCGGGGCCGGTGCCGGCGGACATGGCCACCGCCTCGGCCTCGGGTCTCGACCCGGACATCAGCCCCGAGAACGCTTTGGCCCAGGTAAACGCCGTCGCCAAGGCCAGGGGGCTCGACGGGGCCAAGGTCCGCTCGCTCGTGGAGTCGCGCGCGGAAGGCCGGCAGTGGGGCTTTCTGGGCGAGCCGCGCGTTAACGTGCTCAAACTCAATTTGTCCCTGCAGGAGCAGGAGGGGCGTTGAAAAAGACTGTTGCTAGCAACACTCTTTTGCTGCTATCTAAGTGAGCGATGGCGCGCCAGAGGCCCAAGCCGGAGGCGTTCCTCTCCGAGGTCCGTCAGCACGAGGGCGAGCAGGCGCGCGGCCGGCTGAAGATCTTCCTGGGCGCCGCGCCCGGCGTGGGCAAGACGTACGCCATGCTGCAAGCGGCGCGGATCAAGAAGGGCGAAGGCGACGACGTCGTCGTGGGCTTGATCGAGACGCACAAGCGCCGCGAGACGGAGGCCCTGCTCGAGGGCCTCGAGGTACTGTCGCGCCAGACGATGGACTACCGCGGCGTGAAGCTCCAAGAGTTCGACATCGACGGCGCGCTCAAGCGCAAGCCGTCCCTTCTTCTCGTCGATGAGCTGGCGCACACCAACGCTCCGGGCAGCCGGCACGCCAAGCGCTGGCAGGACGTGCTCGAGCTCCTCGACCGAGGCGTCGACGTCTACTCCACGCTCAACATCCAGCACCTCGAGACGCTCAACGATATCGTGGCGCAGATCACCGGCGTCACCGTGCGCGAGACCGTCCCGGACTCCGTGCTGGAACGCGCCGACATCGAGCTGGTCGACCTGCCTCCGGAGGAGCTCGTCGAGCGCTTGAAAGAGGGCAAGGTCTACGTGCCGGAGATGGCCGCGCGCGCCGTCGAGAGCTTCTTCAAGCTCTCCAACTTGTCGGCGCTGCGCGAGCTCTCGCTGCGCGCCACGGCCGAGGGCGTCGCCGCCGTCGTCGAGGAGCACCGTCGCCGGCAGGCGCCCGAGGCCATCTGGCCGATCGCGGAGCGCCTTCTCGTCTGCGTGGGGCCGGGGCCGAACTCGGCCAAGCTCGTGCGCGCGACCCGCCGGATGGCGGCCAGCCTGCGCGCGCCCTGGCTCGCCGTGTTCATCGAGTCGCAGCGCCAGCGGCTCACCGAGAAGTCGCGAGCCAGCGCCATCGACAACCTGCGGCTGGCCGAGCGCCTGGGAGCGGAAACCTTGTCGTTGACGACGCGCGACATCGTCGAGGGCGCCCTCGACCTGGCCCACCAGCGCAACGTCACCAAGATCATCGTGGGCAAGAGCGGGCGGCCGCGCTGGCTCGAGAAGCTCGAGGGCGGCATCGTGGACCGGCTCATCCACGAAAGCGGCGACATCGACGTCTACGTGATCCGCGGCGACGTCGAGGGCTCTCCCGCCCCCGCCTCTCAGGCCGCCGGCGCCGGCGGCCTGGCGCCCTGGCCGGAGTACGCCGTCGTGCTGGCGGGCGCCGCGGCGGCGACGGGGCTCTGCTTCCTCGTCTTCCCGTTCCTTTCGCTGACCAACCTCGTGATGGTCTATCTTGCCGGAGCGCTGCTCGTCGGCAGCCGCGGCCACCGCGGTCCGGCCGTCCTTTATTCCGTGGCGTCGGTGCTGTGCTTCGACTTCTTCTTCGTGCCGCCGCGCTTCAACTTCGCCGTCAGAGACACGCAGTACCTTTTCACGTTCATGGTCATGGGCGCCGTGGCCCTGCTGATCAGCGACCTCACCGTCCGAATCCGCGCCCAGGCCGAATCCGCCCGTTTGGGCGAGATGCGCACGGCGGCGCTCCATGCTTTGAGCCGCCTGCTGGCCAGCACGCGCGGCGTCGACGAGATCCTCAGGGCGGCCGTCAAGCACGTGGCCGACATGTTCGACGCCGACATCGTGGCGCTGATCCCCGGCCAGGATGGGAGGCTGGCGGTGCGCGCCGCCTCGGGCGAGCGGCGGGACCTCAGCGACAAGGAGCGCAGCGTGGCGCAGTGGGTCTTCGATCTGGGCCAATCCGCAGGCTTGGGCACGCAAACGCTGCCGGTCGTGGACGCCCTCTATGCGCCGCTCACCGGCGGCGAGGGACCGGTGGGCGTGCTGCGCGTCCAGCCGCGCGTGCGCGAGCGGCTGCTCGTGCCGGATCAGATGCTGCTGCTCGAGTCCTTCGCCCACCAGATCGGCCTCGCGCTCGAGGTCGACCGCCTGCAGGACGATACCCGCAAGGCCCAGATCGAGGCGGAAGAGGAGCGGCTTCGCAGCTCTCTGCTGTCGTCGGTCTCCCACGACCTGCGCACGCCTCTGGCCGCCATCATCGGCTCGGCGAGCAGCCTGCTGCAGAGCGGCGCTTCGCTGACCGGGGCGAAAGCGCGCGAGCTTCTCGAGAACATCCAGGAGGAAGGCGAATGGCTGAGCCGGCTCGTCTCCAACCTCATCGAGACGACGCGCCTCGAGACCGGCGCCGTCCAGCTGCGCAAGGAGCCGGGCTCGATCGAGGAGCTGGTGGGCTCGGCGCTGGGCCGCCTGGAGAAGCTGCTGCAGGGGCATCCGGTGGAGGCCGCGATCCCGGCGGACCTGCCGCTCGTGCCGATGGACGCCGTGCTGATCGAGCAGGTGCTGCTCAACCTGCTCGAGAACGCGGCGCGGCACACCCCCGCCGGCACGGGCATCGAGATCGCGGCGCGGGCCGACGCCGCGTCGCTCACGGTCGAGATCCGCGATCATGGCGCCGGCATCCCGGCCGACGAGCTGGAGCGCGTCTTCGAGAAGTTCTATCACGCCAAGAGCTCCAAGGGCGCCGGCCTGGGGTTGGCGATCTGCCGCGCCATCATCAACGCCCACGGCGGGCGGATCTGGGCCGAGAACGGCAAGGACGGCGGGGCGATCCTGCGCTTCTCGCTGCCGGTGACGGAGCCCGCGCATGCCTGAGAAGACGATCCTCGTCGTCGAGGACGAGCTGGCCATCGTGCGCTTTCTCCGCGCCTCGCTGACGGAGCAGCGCTTCAAGGTCCTCGAGGCCACGACGGGCAAGACGGCTCTCGGGCTCGCCGCCACGAAGAAGCCCGACGTGATCCTGCTCGACCTCGGTCTTCCCGACATGGACGGCTTAGACGTGCTCGAGCGCCTGCGGCAATGGACCTCGGCGCCCGTGATCATCCTCTCGGCGCGCGGCAAGGAGGGCGACAAGATCGCGGCGCTCGACGCCGGCGCGGACGACTACCTGACCAAGCCGTTCGGCGTCGCCGAGCTCATGGCGCGCCTGCGGGTGGCCCTCCGGCGCTCGTCCGCGGCGGCGGAGAAAGAGGAGCCTCTTTTCGAGCACGACGGCCTGAAAGTGGACTTGGCGGCGCGGCGCGTCTGGGTGCGCAAGAAGGAGGTCCACCTCTCGCCGCTGCAGTACGACGCGCTTGCCGCGCTCGTGCGCCACGCCGGCCGCGTCGTCAGCCAGAAGCAGCTCATCAAGGAAGCCTGGGCGCCAGACGCCGACGCCTCGCCCGAGTCCGTGCGCATCCTCGTCCATCAGCTGCGCCACAAGATCGAGCCCGACCCGGTGCGCCCAAGATACCTGAAGACCGAGCCCGGCGTCGGCTACAGGCTGGAAGCCGGCGACTAGTTAACAAGGGTGTCAGGCTCGAGTGTTAACTGGTTCGAACCAGTTAACACTCGAGCCTGACACCCTTGTTAACTACTTGACGGCGTCGCGGGAGATGCCGACCAGCTCCTTGTAGAGGGGTCTCGTCTTCATCAGCT
>CAZZGQ010000126.1:0-8772 GCA_964653765.1 uncultured Elusimicrobia bacterium
CGGCGGCCGCTCTGGCGGCGCATGCGCGGCGCCCGGCGATGCGCGCCTGGGCGGCGGCGGGCCTTCTCGCCCTGGCCGCGGCGTGCTCGGGCGTCGGCGGCTGGACGGCGCACCTGGGCGGCGAGATCCGCCACGCGGAGGTGCGGTGAGCGAAGAGGCGGCGATGCCGCTGCTGGCCCATCTCGACGAGCTGCGGCGGCGGCTGCTCATGGGCGGGGCGATCCTGGCCGCCGCCTGCGCCCTGGCCTACCCTTGCACCGGCGCCTTGATGGAGCGGCTGGCGCGGCCGCTGGGCCAGCTCGTCTTCTATCGACCGCTCGAGGCGTTCGATACGAGGCTGCTGCTGTCGTTCTACCTGGGCCTGCTCGCCTCTCTGCCTTTGCTCGTTCGGGAGGCCTGGCTCTTCATCGGCCCCGCGCTGCCGGATGGGGCCAAGCGCCTGCTCCTCGCCGCGCTGCCCGCCTCCTATCTGCTCTTCGCCTGCGGCGCCGCTCTCGCGCTGGCGGTGGTGCTTCCTCCGGCCACCGCCTTCTTCATGTCCTTCGGCACGAGCAGCGTGCGGCCCTTCATCTCGGTGGAGCAGTACGTGGCGTTCTCCGCGCGCCTGGCGCTCTCCTTCGGCCTGGCCTTCCAGACGCCGCTCGTGATGGCCGGCCTGGGCCGCCTGGGCCTGGCCACGCGCCAAAGCCTGGCGGCGCGCCGCCGCGAGTTCTATTTCCTGGCCTTCATCCTCGGCGCCGTCCTGACCTCGCCGGAGGTGCTGACTCAGATCAGCCTGGCCGTTCCCTTGATCGCTCTCTACGAGGTGGGCCTGCTACTGATGGTATAATCCGCGCCATGGCCTCCGAGCTCGAGCTGTCGGTCGTGCTGCCGGCGCTCGATGAGGAGGCCAGCCTGGCCGCGCTGCTCCCGGCGCTGAAGGCGCGGCTGGCCGCCATGGCGGTCTCGTACGAGCTGGTCGTCGTCGACGGCGGCTCGAAGGACCGCACCGCGGCCGTGGCCCGGGAGCGGGGCGCCGACGTGATCCGTCAGGAGCTGCCCGGCCTGGGGGGCGCCTTCGCCGCCGGCTTCGCTCGCGCGCGGGGCGGGCACGTCCTCGTGATGGACGCCGACGGCTCGCACTCGCCCGACGACCTGCCGCGCCTGTGGGAGCGGCGCGGCGACGCCGAGATCGTGATCGCCTCGCGCTTCGTGCCGGGCGGGGCCGCCGACATGCCGCGCGGGCGGTATTGGGCCAGCCGCCTGCTCAACGCCTTCACGCGCCTGACGCTGGGGCTCCCGGCGCGCGACGCCTCCAGCGGCTTTCGCCTGTACCGGCGGTCGGCGATCGCCGGCCTGCCGATCGAGACGCGCGACTTCTCCGTCCAACAGGAAGTCCTGGCGCGCGTGCTGGCCGCTGGCGGCCGCTGCGTGGAGGTGCCCTTCCATTATTTGCCGCGCCGCGGCGGCGAATCGAAGGCCAGCTTCACGCGTTTCGCGCGCTCTTACCTTAAGATGTTCGCCCTCGTGCGCCGGCTCAGGCATTAGTTATACTGGCGCTGCAATGAAAGTCTCGGTCGTGATGCCGATCTATAACGAGTGCTGGACGATCAGGGAGATCGTCCGGCGCGTCCTGGCGCGGCCCGAGGTCTCCGAGCTCGTCATGGTCGACGACGGCTCCACCGACGGCACGCGCGAGCGGATCACGCAGCTGGTGGAAAAGAATCAGGGCGGCCGCGTCGCCGTGCGCGCCCTGATGCGCGAGCGCAACGGCGGTAAAGGCGCGGCGCTCGTCGACGGCTTCGCCGCCGTCACCGGCGACGTCGTCATCGTCCAGGACGCGGACCTGGAATACGATCCGCAGGACTACCCGGCGCTCATCGAGCCCATCACGGACGGTCGGGCCGACGCCGTCTTCGGCTCGCGCTTCGCGGGCGGCAAGCGCAACGTGCTGCTCTTCTGGCACACCCTGGTCAACCGGCTGCTGACCCTGTCCTGCAACGTCGTCTCCGACCTCAACCTGACCGACGTGTGGACCGGCTACAAGGTCTTCCGCACGGAGCTCATCCGCAAGATCCCGCTCTCCTCGCGCGGCTTCGACTTCGAGCCCGAGATCACGATCAAGCTGGCCAAGCTCGGCTGCCGCATCAGCGAGGTGCCCGTCAGCTACCAGGGCCGCACCTACGCCGAGGGCAAGAAGATCGGCCTCAAGGACGCCTTCATCGCCGCTTGGGCCATAGCGCGCACGGCGCTCTTCGGCGACCTGGGCGAGCTGGCCGTCGGCGAGCAGACGCTGCGCATCATGTCGAAGGCCGGCCGCTACAACCGCTTCATCTACGATCAGTACAAGCAGCACCTCGGCCCCGAGGTCGTGGAGATCGGCGCCGGCGTGGGCAACATCTCCCGCTTCCTGCTGGACCGCGAGCGGCTGCTGCTCACCGAGAACGACCCGAGCTACCTCGAGAACCTGCGCGCCTGCTTCAAGGGTTGGGGCTACGTCGACGTGCGCCCCCTCGACATCATGGCCCCCAAGGACGCCGAAGGCCTGTGGAGCAAGTTCGACTCGGCGGTCTGCTTCAACGTCATCGAGCACGTCAAGGACGACGCCGCCGCCGTCTCCAACATCGCGCGCCTGCTGCGCCCGGGCGGCAAGGCGATCTTGATCGTCCCGGCGCACCAGTGGCTCTACGGGTCGCTCGACGAGCACTTGGGCCACCACAAGCGCTACGAGCGCGAGGGCTTCGAGGGCCTGATCAAGGCGGCTGGCCTGGAGGTCGTCGAGTCGCGCTATCTCAATCCGCTGGCGGTCCCCGGCTGGTTCCTCAACGGCCGGCTGCTTCGGCGTACTGTGATCCCGGGCCTGCAGCTGAGCCTCTTCGACCGGCTGACGCCGCTCGTGAAGGCGAGCTCCGCGCTGGGCCTCGACGTGGGCCTGTCCCTCTTCGTCGTGGCCCGCAAGCCCGGCCCGGGCCATGAGCGCTAAGACGGCGCTGGCGGGGGCGCTCGCCCTCGGCTTGGCGACCGGGCTGTGCGGGCTGCGTTGGGGCCTTCCCGGCTCGGCGCGCCTCGCGGCTTTTCCGGAGCGGCTCAAGCCCACGGCCGAGGTCGCCGACCGCCTCACCCGCAGCTGGGAGCAGCTCTATCAAGGCATCGTCGCCACGCACCGCGACCTCAGGCCCGAGGAGCCGGTGACCTACGTGCAGGGCGTCGACGTCATCGGCCCGGGGTGGGACTGGCCGCCGCCCAAGCTCGCCAACTCGTACCGGTCCTTGCTCCTGCGCAGCGAGAATCCCGACGAGCAGAAGCCGTTCGTGGTGCTCTCGCGCATGCGCCCGTGGCGGCTGGAGCTCGAGCCGCTCTACATCCACTACGGCGGCGCCTTCATCTATCCGCTGGGCGCCTTCCTCGCCGCGGCGGCCGTCGTGCGCGCCGTGACGCTGGTCGGCGACATGCGCCACTACCTCATGCACCCCGACGACATGCGCGGCCTCTACGTGGCGGGGCGGCTGTTCCTGCTCGCCTTCAGCCTCGGGAGCTTGGCGGTGCTCTTCGAGCTCGGACGTCGCCTCGGAGGCGTCGCCGCGGGCTTTTGGGCGGCGGTCTTCTACGCGCTCTGCCCGATGGTGATCGTCAATGCCCACGACTTGAAGCCCCACCCGTACTCGGCGTTCTGGTGCCTGGCGGCCGTGCTGCTGGCGTCGCTTGCGGTCGACTCCGGCCGCCGCCGCGACTATCTCTGGTGCGGCGTGTGCGCCGGCATGGCGGCCGGCTCGAACTTCTCCTTCCTCGTCTTCGCGGCGCTGCCGGCCGCGGCCTGGCTCTGGAGGCGCGCGCGCAAGACCGAGCTCGTCTCGGCGGCTCTGGGCTGCGCCGCGGCCGCCGGGTTGTGGCTCGCCACCAACCCGTACGTGATCCTCGCGGCCCGCGACTACGTCTGGGAGACCACGGTCTATCCGACGGCTCGTAAGGCGGGGGCGGCGGCGGCGCTGCGCGGCCTGCTGCCGCTGCTCGGGTCGCAGCTCACGGTGGAGCTGGGCTTGGTCGTCCAGCTGCTCGCCGCGGCCGGGCTGATCCGGGCTCTCTCGCGAGGGCGCGACCGGCGGCGCTTCGTCGCCGCCGTCCTCGTCGGAGCGGGCGCGATCTTGTGGGCCGGGCTGGCCTTCCTCTGGGGCTTCATGAGCGGCCCGGAGGCCGTGCGCTTCTTCTATCCGCTGGTCGGCTTGGCCTGCGTGCTCGCCGCCGACTTCGCCGTCTCCGGCCCGCTGCCGCGCTGGGCCAAGGTCCTGGCCGTCGCCGCGGCGTTGGCCGACGGCGGGGTCCGTTCGGGCGTCTATCTCGCCAACCTCCATCTCGACGACACGCCGAGAGGCACGCGCCAGCGCGCCGCGGCCTGGATCGAGGGGCACGTCCCGCCCGGCGGCTCGATAGGCCTGTCGCGCTACCCGCAGCCGACGTCGACGCCGGCGTTTCGCTACGACCGCTACAAGCTGGTCGTCTTCGAGCGGCTGGACCTCGTCGCTCCAGCCCGGTATCCGGATTTCATCGTCGTGGACGGCCCCGGCCGGGGCGCCGTGGAGCAGGCGCCGGCGGCCGGCGCCTTCGAGCTCGTGGAATCGTTCAAGCCGGTCGAGCTCGCCTGGGGCCGCGTCTACGACGGCAGCTTCTTCGCCAACGCGGCGATGTACGTCTACAAGCGCCGGGGAGCGGCCTGATGCCATCGCTGTCCATCGTCGTGCCCGCCTACAACGAGGAGCTGGCCGTGGCGGCCATCCTCACGCAGTGCCTGGACGCGCGCGAGAAGATCTCGCGCGAGACCGGGCTGTCGCCGATCGAGGTCGTGCTCGTCGACGACGGCTCGCGCGACAAGACCCGCGAGATCGCCGCGACGTTCCAAGAGGCCAAGCTCATCAGCCATCCGGTCAACCGCGGCTACGGCGCCGCGCTGATGACGGGCTTCTCCGGAGCCGCGGGCGACTACTTGGGCTTCCTGGACGCAGACGGCACCTGCGATCCGCTCGCGTTCATCGGCCTCTACAAGGCGCTGCAGCGCGAGCGCGCCGACATGGCCGTGGGCAACCGCTTGCATGCGGCTTCGCGCATGCCCAAGATCCGTGAGGCGGGCAACCGCCTTTACGCGGCGGTGATCTCGTGGCTGACCGGCGTGACGGTCCATGATTCGGCCTCGGGGATGCGCTTGTTCTCCCGCGCCCTCCTGCCGAAGCTGCGGCCGTTGCCCACCGGCCTTCATTTCACGCCGGCGATGACGGCGCGCGCCGCCTGCATGGGCGCGCGGCTCGTCGAGGAGCCGATCCCGTACGCCGACCGCCAGGGCTCCTCCAAGCTCAACGTCGTCTCCGACGGCCTGCGCTTCCTGGGCGTCATCCTCGGCATCATCTTCGCCTACTTCCCGCTGCGGCTGTTCGGGCCGCTGGGCCTGTTCTTCGGCGCCGTGGCGCTGGCCTACGGCAGCTGGCCGGTGACGTACTACCTGCGGCATCACGCCCTCCTGCTGCCCGACATGATCCCGCGCCTGCTCACCGTCGTCACGCTCGCGGTCTGCAGCTTCACCGCGCTGGCCTTCGGGCTGCTGGCGCAGCGCCTCTCAGACATCGCCCTGGGCCGCGACCCCGGGCTGCTCGACAGCCCGTGGCTGCGGCGAGCCGGCTTCGCCCTCGGCTCGGCGTTGATCGCCGGCGGCATCGCGCTCAATTCGCGCACCATCGTCGAGTACGTGACCACCAAGCACATCGAGACGCCCTGGGTGTACGTGCTGGTGGGCGGGCTCTGCGTCATCTGCGGCACCGTGCTGCTGTCCTTCGGCGTCACCCTGGGCATCGTCAACCAGCTGCCGCGGGAGTAGCGCGCGGTGAGCTACTTCGACGGCAAGCGGGTCCTCGTGGCCGGCGGCGCCGGCTTCATCGGCAGCCACGTGGTCGAGGAGCTCTTGCGCCGGGCCCCGCGCGCGCGCGTCTCCGTGACCCTGCGTCCCGGCTCCTCGCGCGCCAACCTCGCGCGGCTCGCCAAGGACGTGCGCTGGATCTCCGCCGACCTGCTCGACCCGCGCGCCTGCCTGCGCGCCTGCCGCGGCCAGGAGGCCGTCCTCGATCTCTCCGGCCGCGTGGAAGGCATCTCCTACAACATCGCCCATCCCGGCACGATGTTCCGGGAGAACATGGCCATGGCCCTCAATCTCCTCGAGGCGGCCCGCGCGGCGGGGGCGGGCCGCTTCCTCGTCGTCAGCTCGACTTGCGTCTACGCGCGCGGCGCGCCCGTGCCCACGCCGGAGTCCGCCGGCTTCGAAGGGACGCCGGAGCCCGCGAATGAGGGCTACGGCTGGGCCAAGCGCATGGCCGAGCTCCTGGGCCGTTCCTACGCCCGGGAGTTCGGCCTGGAGGTGGCGATCGCCCGGCCCTACAACGTGTACGGCCCGCGCGACCATTACGGCGAGCGGCACAGCCACGTCATCCCCGCCCTCGTCCACCGAGCGTTGCGGGGCGAGGACCCGCTGCTGGTCTGGGGCGACGGGCGGGCGACGCGCTCCTTCCTTTATGTCGAGGACGCCGCCCGCGGACTGCTCGACGTCGCCGAGCGCCACGCCGAGGCCGAGCCGCTCAACCTGGGCTCCAACGAGGAGATCTCGATGGCGGGGCTGGCGCGGCTGATCGTGGAGCTGACCGGCTCCGGCGCGCGCCTGCGCTTTGACCGCGCCAAGCCGTCGGGCCAGCCGCGGCGCGTCTGCGACGGGCGCAAGGCCGCGCGCCTGATCGGGTTTCGGCCGCGGGTGCGCCTGCAGGAAGGGCTGCGGCGCTCGATCGACTGGTATCGTGGGAGGCTCGGACGAAGCGCGCGCTCGTGATCCTCGCCCTCAACGAGAGAGAGGCGCTGGAGAAGCTCTGGGGTCGGATGCCCTCCGACGCCGCCGACGAGGTGCTCGCCGTCGACGGAGGCTCCGCCGACGGCACCGTCGCCTTCCTTCGGGATCATGGGGTGCGCGTCCTCGGGCAGCCGCGCCGCGGCCGCGGCGTCGCCATGCGCGTCGCCGCGGAGGCCGCGGAGGCGGAAGCGCTCTGCTTCTTCTCGCCCGACGGCAACGAGGACCCCGGCGACATCCCGCGGCTCTTCGAGAGGCTCGAGACCTGCGACCTGGCCATCGCCTCCCGGATGATGCCGGGCGCCTTCAACGAGGAGGACGTCCAAGCGTGGCGGCCGAGGAAATGGGCGAACCAGGCGTTCACGCTCGCCGCCAACATCCTCTGGAACCGCGGTCCGTGGGTGAGCGACTCGATCAACGGTTTCCGGGCGATCCGCCGCCCCGCCTTCCTCTCGCTGGCCTGCGACGAGGACGGCTTCGCCGTCGAGTACCAGATGACGATCCGGGCGCTCAAGAAGGGCCTGCGCGTCGCCGAGATCCCGACGCATGAAGGCCCTCGCCTGGGAGGCGAGAGCACAGCCCACTCCTGGAGGACGGGGTCGGCCTTGGCGCTCCGAATGTTGAAGGAGCTGTAAGCGGCTTGCGTGCTCTACTGTGTCCGGACACAGTAGAGCACGGGGACACCTATGCGGGCCGCAACAAGTCCTTAACGCGCGAAGGCTAAATTTCGCTCATGAACATCCTTGCGACGATGGCGGCGGTCCTTACTCTTTCCAGCGCGGCGGCGGGCAACTCAGGACTGCAGGCCCGGTTGGACATCTCGCTGCGTGAAGCGCCGCTAAACTGGTTCCTCGACGACGTCTCCGCGGGAGCCAAGCTGAATTTCATCCTCGGCGGCGACTACTCGGACAAGAAGATCACGGCCTCTCTCCACGACGTGGCCGCCGGCGAGGCGCTGAAGCTGCTCGACGCCCAGGGCTTGGGCTATCGCCGCGTCGGCGCCAGCAACACCTTTCTCGTCGCGGACAAGGGAAGCAAGGCTCTCCAGGCTCCGACGACGGTGGAAGCGGGCCCGGCTCTCGACCGCTTGGTCACCATCCGGCTCAAGGGAGCGCCGCTCTCCGAGCTGGCCGCGGTCCTCTCGTCGCAGACGAAGACGCCCTTCGCGCTCGCGTCCGGCCTGCAGGACAAGCGCATCACCGTCTTCCTCAATAACGTCACCGTCCGCGAGGCACTGGACGTCCTAGGCTCCCTCAAAGGCCTCTCCGTCCGGCGCCTCAGCGCCGGCCCCGAGAGCTATTCCATCGAGCCGGCCAGCTAGGAATTAGTCCACCCCTGCCGGGCTTTTTGTACAATCGGCGCACTCAGGATGGCCGACAAACTGAAAGCCGCCGTGCGCAAGCTCACGCCCGAGCTCTTCGCGCATCGCATCATCATCTGGTGGCTGCCCATCCTTTATTTCCTGATCTCCTCGCTGTTCTACCTGCGCACCTATGATTCGGCGCAGGTGAAGATCTCCGTGATGCAGATGGGCGGCCTGGCGCTGCTGGCGCTCTGGGGCATCCGCTTGATCGAGGCCGGCAAGGACGCCTTCTCCAAGCAGGACCTCGTCACGCTCTCCCCGTTTTTGGCCTTCACGCTGGTGGGCATCCTGTCCTACCTCCACGCGCCGTACCACATGGCCAGCACCGATTTCTTCCTGCGCCACATGTTCTTCTGGACCGTGGCGCTGATCGTGATCTATGAGTTCGACGCGGCGGCCGCCGATCGCCTGACCAACTTCATGATCTGGACGGCCTGGGTGGCCGTCGGCTACGGCTTCCTGCAGTTCATCGACCTGCAGCTGACCGAGTTCAAGTACTTCCCTCCCGGCATCGGCCAGGGCCTCGATCCCTTCATCTGGCGCGGCGCCTTCGGCCCGC
>CAZZGQ010000127.1:0-8731 GCA_964653765.1 uncultured Elusimicrobia bacterium
TACGACGATCCCACGGCGGCCGAAGACAAGAAACCCGCTGCGCAGGACAATCCGGCCCCGTCGGAAGGCGAGCAGCCGGCGATCAAATTCGAGGCCGCCCGTCCGGCCCCCGCGCCGCAGCCGAAGGCCGCGCCGCCGCGCCCGGCTCCCGCTCCCGCTCCCGCCGCGGCCCGCCCCGAGCCTCCCGCGGACTCCCAGGGCTCAGCCGGCCCGCCGCCGCCTCCCCAGCCGGGCAAGGCGCCCAAGCCCAAGAAGAGCGTCTCCGACATGAGCGTCGAGGAGCTCCAGCAGTACCTCAATCGCTGAAAGCGTCTTCGATGTGCTCGAGGCCGTCGGGACCGTCGGCGACGACGTCGAAACGCATCGGGCAGTCCAGTCCGCGGGCCTGGGCGTAGACCTGGGCGGCGCGGATGAGCTTGCGGCGTTTGGCGGCGGTCACGGTCTCCTGGGGCAGGCCGAAAGCGACGCTGGAGCGGCGGCGCACCTCCACGAAGACGATCGTGTCGTCCCGCTGGGCGACGATGTCGAGCTCGCCCACTTTGGCGCGGAAGTTGCGCTCGACGATGCGGTAGCCCTTGGCGGCGAGATAGGCGGCGGCGCGGTCCTCGGCGGCGTCGCCGAGAGACCGGCTCAAGCCTGAGCCGCGATAGCGGCGATGCCTTCAACCTCGCGCAATTCCGCCTTTTCTTCCATCGACAGTCGCACGGGTCCGAAACTCTGACGGTGTATCGGCGAAGGCCCGAGCTCTCGCAACGCCGCGCGATGCTCGCGCGTCGCGTAGCCCTTGTGCTTGGCCAGGCCGTACCCCGGATATTTCTTGTCGAGCTTCACCATCAGCCGGTCGCGCGTCACCTTGGCGATGACGCTGGCGCAGGCGATGGCCAGGGACTTGGCGTCGCCGTCGACGATGGTCATCTGGCGCTGGCCGAGCCGCGGGATGTAGCAGTTGCCGTCGACGAGAACGAGGGCGTCGCTGCCCAGGCGCCGCACGCAGCGGCGCATGGCGTGGAGGGTGGCGACGAGGATGTTGACCTTGTCGATCGACGCCGGCTGCGCCCAGCCGACGGCCACGCGCTTGGCGCGGCGCATGATCGGAAGAAAGAGCGCTTCGCGCTCTTTCTCTAATAATTCCTTGGAGTCGCGCACGCCGCGCAGCTCCGGAAGCGGCTCCGGGCCGAGCAGCACGGCGGCGGCCATGACCGGCCCCGCCAGGGGCCCGCGGCCTGCCTCGTCGACGCCGATCAGCTCGCTGACGCCGAAGGCGTCTCTGATCTGGAGGTCGAGGCCGCGGGCCAGGGACACCCTAGTGTCCGGCGGCTCCGGCGGCGCGGGCCTCGGCGGCGGGCTTCTTCGACGAAGCGGGGGCCTTGGACTCCTTCGCCTTCTCGATCTTGGCGGAAGCCTCGGGAGCGCCTTCCTTGCCGGCGGCGGGCTTGTTGCCGCCGTCTTCCTCGTTGAGGCGGGCGGCCTTGCCCGTGAGGCTGCGGAGGTAGTAGAGGCGGGCGCGGCGGACCTTGCCCGACTTGACCACTTCGATCTTCTCGATATGCGGCGAGAAGAGCGGGAAAGTGCGCTCGACGCCCACGCCGAAGGAGATCTTGCGGACCGTGAAGCTCTGCGCGTCGCCGGCGCCGCGCTTGCTGATCACGGTGCCCTCGAACATCTGGACGCGCTCGCTCTCGCCCTCGACGACCTTGATGTGCACGCGCACCGTGTCGCCGGGCCGGAACTGCGGAATGGACTTCTTCTGCTGCTGGGGTTCTGCCACCATACTAGTCTCCTGAGCGCATCAGCGCCTTTCGTTGATCTACGTCGAGCAAATCGGGACGCTTGCGGCGCGTGGCGGCCAAGGCCGCCTGCGCGCGCCATTCGGCGATCTTGCGGTGATCGCCGGAGAACAAGACGTCGGGCACGGACTTGCGCTTCCAGACGCGAGGCCGCGTGTACTGCGGGTAATCCAAGACGCCGGCCGCGAACGACTCCGCGGCGGCCGCGTCCTCCTTCTTGAGCACGCCGGGCAACTGGCGCGCCACGGCGTCGGCGATGACCATCGCCGGCAGCTCTCCGCCGGTCAAGACGTAATCGCCGATAGAGACTTCCTCGTCGAAGACGTCGCAGACGCGCTCATCGACGCCTTCGTAGTGACCGCATACCAGCACCAGATGCGAGAGCTTGGCCATACGCTTAGCCGCCGCGTCGTCGAAGCGCTTTCCCTGCGGCGATAAGAAGACGACGCGGCTCCGACGCTTCTTGACGCTCTTCACCGCGTCGGCGATCGGCTGGGCCATCATCACCATCCCCGCGCCTCCGCCGTACGGCCGATCGTCCACCTTGCGGTGCTTGTCCTCCGTGAAGTCGCGCGGGTTGACGCAGCCCCATTCCAGCAGGCCGCGCTCCACGGCGCGCCCGACGATGCTCGCGCCCATGACGGGCGGGAACATCTCGGGGAACAACGTCACGAAGTCGATCCTCATGGCGAAGAGGGGAGGAGCCCCTAGTCTATCTCCACCGACGCTTTTTTGCCAGCCTTGGCGGCGGCCACCCCGACGACGGCGCGGATGGCCTTGATGACCTTGCCCTGCTTGCCGATGACCTTGCCCTTGTCGCTTTCCGCGACGAGCAGCCGCAGGGTGACCATGCCGTTGCGCTCGCTCTCTTCCACGGAGACCTGCTCCGGGGAGTCGGCGAGGGAACGGACCAAGCGAAGCGCCAGCTCCTTCACTAGGCCGCGGCTCCGGCCGTCTTCGTGTACGCCTTCACCAGCGACGACACCGTCTCGGACGGCAGCGCGCCGTTCTTGACCCAGTGATCGAAGCGGTCCTTCTTGAGCTGGACCTTCTTGCCCGCGCTTTCCTGGCGCGGATCGTACGAGCCGATGACCTCGAGCGGCTTGCCCGTGGCGCCGCGAGACTTCTCGATGGCGACCACGCGATAGTAAGCCTGCTTGGGCTTGCCCGTTCTCTGCAGACGAATGACGACAGCCATGTTCCTTCCTCCTTGATTCCCTTATGAGATCTTCGCGATGAGCTCGCGCGCGGCGGCCTCGACGTCCTTGGCGGCCATCACGGCGCTGCCGGCGACGATGGAGTCGGCGCCGGCCTTCTTGACTTGAGAGATGTTGTCCGCCTTCACGCCCCCGTCCACCTGGATCCAGAAGTCCAGGCCGCGGTCGCGGCGCTCACGAGCCAGCCGCTCCACTTTGGGTATCATGTCGGCCATGAACTTCTGGCCGCCGAAGCCGGGCTCGACGGTCATCACGAGGGCCAAGTCGATACGGTCGAGCAGACCAATAAACGAATCCACGGGAGTCTTCGGCTTGATGGCCAAGCCCGCCTTCGCGCCGGCCTTCCGGATCGCCGCCAGGGTCTTGGCCGCGTCCGCGCACGCTTCGTAGTGGACGGTCACGATGTCGCTGCCGGCCTCGACGAACCAGGGCACGACCGTGTCGGGGTTGGACACCATCAGGTGCGTGTCGACGAAAAAGCCGGCCTTCTTGCACAAGCGGGTGAAGTCCGGACCGAAGCTGAGGTTGGGGACGAAGTGGCCGTCCATCACGTCGACCGACACCCACGTGACGCCGGCGCGCTTGAGGGCCTCGAGGCCGTCGCCCACGCGGGCGAGATCGGCGGAGAGGATCGACGGGACGAGCTGAGCTGCGCGTTGGGCGGCCATGATCACTGGATGTCCCGCTCCTCGACGAGGATGCCGTTGACGAAGATGCGCACGCGCGCCGTGCCGGCCTCTTGCAGCGGCAGGTCGATCTTCGAGCCCGGCTTGCGCACGCCGTTGAAGAGCTCGCGCTCGCCGTACTTGTCGACGACGACGATGCGCACCATGCTCTCCGAGCCGCCCTGGGCGAGCTCGTAGTGGAAGGTCTTGGCGGCGGCTTGCGAGGCGTCGGACTTGCCGGCGCGGCCGCTGATCGTGAACGCCACTTTCGTGTCGGGTTGCAGCGCCGTGTCGGGCGGGGGCGTCTGCGTGAGGATCGTGCCGAAGGGGAAGAGCGCCGTGGGGTCCTTCGTCTCCGTGATCTGGACGCCGGCGCCGGAGGCCCAGGACTGCGCCTCGCTGATGTTCTTGCGGGCGAAGTCCGGCATCAGCGTGATGCCGGCCGGCGGCGGACCGCCGGACACCGTCACGGACACGAGGGAGTTGCGCTCGACGCTGGCCTCCGCCTTGGGGTCCTGCGCGATGACCATGCCCTTCTCGGTCTTGAGCGAATACGCCTCGCTGACCTCGCCCAGTTGCAGCTGGCCCTGGCGCAGCAGCATCTCCGCGTTGCGCAGCGGCAAGCCCACGATGGCGGGAGAGAGCACGGTCTCGCCGCCCTGGCTGACGACGACGCGCACGATCTTGCCCTCGCGCACCACGGTGCCCGCGGCCGGGTCCTGGCGCAGCACCGAGGAGATCGGCACGGACGCGTCGAACTCGGTGCCGGACTTGCGGATGCCGAGGTTGAGGGGAGCGAGGAGGTCGAGCGCCGAGGAGAGGGAGCGGCCCTTGAGGTCAGGGACGGTCTGCGTCTTGCGGCTGTGGATGACTCCTTCCAGGCCCCACTGCAGAGCGAAGAAAGCGACGACGACCAGCCCCAGGCCGGCGCCGACGACTTCCCAACTCCTGACCGACTCGCTCGATGGCGTATCCACGTTCACAGAGAAACAGGCCAAACGTCCCCCGCTTTGAGGCGGAGGCCGTTGCAAAAATCCGCAGCGCTGACCGGTTTTTTTCCTTCAGGTTGAACTGAGAGGAACCACAGACGACTGCCGAGCGGACATTGTACCAAAACGGGTCCGGCGCCATCAACGCGAATAATAGCGCCCGGCCGGCCCTCGCCGCCCTCGGCGTCGACGCGGGTCTTGAGGACGATCAGGCGCTTGCCCTCGGGGGTCTCGAAGTAGGCTTTGGGCCAGAGGACGAAGGCGCGGACGAGGTTGTGGAGCTTGGTGGCGGGGAAAGACAAAGAGAGACGGGCATCTTCTTTCTTGATGAGGGGCGCCACTGACGCGGCGCCGGATTGAGGAACCTTTGATATTTCGCCGCGCCCGATCTGCTCTATCGCTTCGCCGAGCGCGGCGAGGCTTGGCCCCTGCAATTTGCCAAACAGATCGCGGGCGTCGTCCTCCGGACCGACCTCCACCTCCTTCCGGATGAACGTCGGACCGGTATCCATTCCCTCATCGAGCCAGAAGATCGTGACCCCGCTCTTGGGCTCCCCGTTTGCCAGCGCCCATTGGACCGGCGCCGCTCCGCGATAAGCCGGAAGGAGCGAGAAGTGGACGTTGAGCGTGCCGAGCCGCGGTGCGCCCAGGGCGTCAGCGCGCAAGATGCGCCCGTAGGCCACCGCAAGGGCGAAGTCGGGCGCCAGCGCCTTCAGCTCGGCGGCAATCTCCGACGGCTTGTTCGGCTGCAGGACGCGCAGCCCAAGTTCCAGCGCCTTGCGCTTCACTGGCGTGGGCTCGATCTTCAGCGAGCGGCCGGCGGGCTTATCGGGCTGGCTGACGACAGCGACGACCTGCGTCTTCTGGGAGAGCAGCTCCATGAAGGGAACGGCTATCTCCGGCGTTCCGTAAAAGAGGGTTCTCATGGAGTTATCCACAAATTTCCAGCGCTGAAAATTTGTGGATAAGTTTGGCCCGACCTACGACCACGTCGGCTTGACGTCCTTGATGACGGCCATGACGCGCAGCTTGTGGACGAAGTCGAGCCGGTCGATGAAGAGCTTGCCGTCGAGGTGGTCGATCTCGTGCTGGAAGGCGCGCGCCAGCAGGCCCTCGCCCGTCATCTCGTAGGGCTGGCCGTTCTCGTCGATGGCCCGGATCGTCGCGCGCGAGGCGCGCGTGAGCTTGGAGTAGACGCCGGGGACCGACAGGCAGCCCTCCTCGTCATGGACCTTGCCCTCGAGGCTCAGGATCTCGGGGTTGATCAAGACGAGCTTTTGGGACTTTCCCTCCGGCTTGACGTCGATGATGGCCACGCGCAGGCTCAGGCCGATCTGCGGCGCGGCCAAGCCCACCCCGCGCACGGAATACATCGTCGCCCACATGTCCTTGAGGAGCTGCGGCAGGTCGGCCTTGATCGTCTCGTAGTCGACGGGCGGACAGGGCTTCTTGAGCACGGTCTCGCCGTGCTTGGTGATGCGCAGGACGGGCATCAGGCCTCCGCCGCGGCCAGGCGGGACAGGGCCTCGGCCGGGGACTTGAGAGCGCAGAGCTCGGCGATCAGCGGCGCCTGGAAGAGGGCGGAGACGCCGCGCAGCACTTGCAGATGCTTGCTGAAGGCGTCCTGGCGGTTGGGGGAAAAGAACAGGAACATGGCGCGGATCGGGATGTCGGGGTTGTGCGGGTCCTTGAGGCCGTGCGGCAAGAGCGCCAGGCCCGCGGCGATGGCGTCCAGCCCGTCGATGCGGGCGTGGGGCAGGCTCAACCCGGAATCCAGCGTGGTGCTGATGCCTTGCTCGCGCTCGCGCACGCGCTGCAGGAAAGGAGCCGGGTCTCCGAGGTCATGCGCCTCGCAGGTCCGCGAGACGAGCGCCTCGAGCACGGCCGGCTTGTCCAAGGCCGCGGCGGGGAAAACGATGGAGCGCTCGTCCAGCAGCTCGTGCACCCGGATCGCCGCCGGTGGCCGGGGGCCGGAGCCCGGCTCTTTCTTTTGGAACCACGCCATGGTTTTCTCTCGGAAAGTCGGATTGTAGCAAAAGCGGCATCCAATTTAGGTATCCTCGTCCCGTGCTCAGAGGAGCGAGGGGACCGTGGCGTGCCGCGGGGCTCGCCGCGGCGCTCCTGGCGGCCCATGCCGCGCTGGGCCTCTGGTCCATCCGCTCGCAAGGCGTCACCTTCGACGAGCCCGCCCTGTCCGTCGCCGGCTTGTCGTACTGGAAGACGGGCGACCTGCGCCTGGAGTCCCAGGACCCGCCCCTGGGCCTGGCCTGGCTCGGCCTGGCCAACGCCGCGGCGCGCCTGAGCCTGCCGCTCGACGGCGAGGAATGGAAAGGCGCCTACGTGCACGCCTTCGCCGACCGCGTGCTCTTCTGGAGCGGCAACGACGCCGACGCGTTCCTGCGCCGCGCGCGCGCGCTCAACCTGGCGCTCTCGCTGCTCGTCGCGGCCTGCCTCTGGGCCTGGACCCGCCGCTTCGGGGAAGGGGCGGCGCTGTGCGCGCTGGCGCTGTACGCGCTCAGCCCGACGGTGCTGGCTCATGCCTCGCTCGCCACGCTCGACCTGCCGTCGACCGCGGCGGTGACCTTGGCCATGCTGGCGCTGGCGAGCTGGCTCGAACGGCCCGCGGCCAAGGCGGCGGCGGCGTTCGCCGCGGCCCTGGCGGCGGCGGCGTTGTGCAAATATTCGGCGCTGGCCGCGGCGGCGGGGGCGGGAGCGGCGATCCTGCTCGGCCGAGAACGCCGCAAGCTCCGCGCCCCGGCCTTGATCTTCGCCCTCGGCTGCCTCGTCGCCGCGGGCGGCGCGCTCCTGCTCTGGCCGCACCTCCGGCTGGGGCTCGAAGAGCGCCTGCGGGAAGCGCTGATGGGCCGCCACCCGACGTTCCTGCTGGGCCGTCTCTCCGACCGCGGCTGGGCCTGGTACTACGCCGTCGCCGTGGGCGTGAAGTCGACGCTGCCCGAGCTGCTCGCCCTCTTCGCCGGACTCGGCTTCTTCTCGACGCGCCGCGGCTCGCCAGCGGCGCGCGCGGCCGGCCTGGCCGGGCTCTGCGTCGGCGGCGCCTACCTGCTCGCCGCCTCGATCAGCCACAAGCAGATCGGCATCCGCTACGTCCTGCCCGTCTATCCCGCGATCGCCTTGGCCGCGGCCCCCGCGGCCGCCGCGCTGCTGAAGAAGCCCAAAGGCGCCGTCCTCGCCGCCTGCCTCATCGCCTGGCAGGCGAGCGCCTCCCTCGCCACCGGGCCGGATTGGCTCTCCTACTTCAACGAGGCCGTCGGCGGCCCCGACGCCGGGCCGCGCTACCTCGCCGACTCCAACCTCGATTGGGGCCAGGACCTGGGCCGTCTCGCCTCGTGGGTCCACGCCCAGGGCGACCCGCCGCTGGTGCTCGCCTACTTCGGCCTCGACTCGACCGAGCATTACAAGCTGCGCGCCCAGCTGCTGCGCTCCAACAACCAGATCCAGCGCCGCCGGGCCGCCCCGGTCGACGCGCCGCGCGAGCTGCTGGCGATCAGCGTGACGCACCTGCAAGAGGTCTACTGGCCGCCGCCCGGCGTGCCGGCCGCGCTCAAGCGCGCGACGCCGCTGGCGCGCGTCGGGCGCACGATCCGCGTCTACGACATCAGCCGCGACGCCGGCATCCACCGCTGGCTCCAGGCCGTCTACGCCGCCGACGGCGACCAGGCGCTGGCGAGCCGCGAAGGCGCGCGCGCGCTTTGGATCGCGGAGCACGCGGGGCCGTGAGGCGCGGGGCGCGTTGGGCGCTGGCGGCGGCGCTGGCCGCGGCGTTGTCGCTGTGGAACGACCGCGCCGCGTGGCGTTTCGCGGCGTCGGGGGCGTTCGACGGGAGATCGCTGCGGTATCTGCTCGCGTACGCGGCGTGGCCGGCGCTGCTGGCCGCCGGCGCGCTGGCGTTGTGTTGGCTCGCCGGACGAGGGTTGTGGCGCAAGCTCGGGGCGGCGGAGCTCGACGGCGCGATCGAGGAGCTGGCGGCATTGGGCTTGGGCGTGGGGCTGGCCGGGACGCTGGCGCTGATCGCGGGGGAGAACGGGCTCTACGATCGCCGGGGCGTACTGCTC
>CAZZGQ010000128.1:0-8715 GCA_964653765.1 uncultured Elusimicrobia bacterium
CAGCCTCTCGTCGAAAGAATCGAGGAGCTTGTCGAGCGGACGGTCGGCGCGCTTGTCCTTATCGGCCATCGGCCGTCAGTTCTTGGCCCGGTATTGCTTGGCGAGCTCGGCGATCTCGGCGCGCAGGTCGACCTTCAGCTTGTCGAGCTCGGCGCGCTTCTGCCCGTAGGCTCGCTCGAGCTCCTGGGCGTGGGCGGCGAGGGCCTCGCTCTGCGCCTTGAGGTCCGCCTCGTGGTCCTTGAGCCGGACTTCCTTGGATTGCAGCTCGGCGTGGACTTGGCGCTGGAGATCCCGAAGGACGGCCTCTTTCTTCGCGTAGCTGTCCTCCATCTCCTGCGCGCGCTGCTTGATCTCGTCGAGCAGCCGCCGGTATTCCGCTTCGTTATGCTCCTGGCGCCGCTTCACGTCGCTCTCCAGGGCTTCGTGGCGCTGCTTCCAATGGTTCTCGCGCTCGCGCTCCTTGGCTTCGAGCTCGGCGATGAACGACTCGAGCTGCTTGGCCCTTTCGGAGTCGCGCTGGATCTCCACCTTCAGGTACTTCTCGCGGAACTCGGTGTTCTCCTGCTCCTTGGTCTCGATCTGGCCGAGCAGGGACTCCACATGCTTGGCGGCCTTGGCTCCATCCTGCTCCAGCTGGGCGATCTTCGCCTGCGCCGCCGCCAGCTGCCGTTCCAGCGAGGTGATCTTGCCTTCGTAGCGGCCTTGGAACTCCTCGCTGAGCAGCGTCGCCTGCTCCTCCGCGTTGCGGCGCAGCGAAGTGAGCAGCTGCTCCGCGTGCCGGAAGCCGATCTTCACTTCATCGGCCACGGCCTGCATCGGGATCGCCGCCACCTTGTCTTCCTGCCAAAGCTTCTGGCAAGCCGCATCCAGCTTCTGCCAGAGATCGTCGAGGTGGATGGTTCCGTTCTTTTCAGACATGCGTTTCTCCCTTAGGCCTTCGGCCGGTACTGCCGCGCCAGCTCCCCGATCTCCGCTCGCATCTGCTCCTTTATATGATCGAGGGCCTGGCGCCTTTGCTGATGGTCGTGCTCCAGCTGCGAGGCGCGCAAGTCCACGGCTTTCTCGCGGGCCGACAGGGCGGCTTCTTCGGTGGCCAGACGCTGACGCTCCGACTTGAGCTCCTGGCGAGCGAGCTCGATCTCACGGGACTTCTGCTCCCAGGAATCGATGCGCTCGCGCAGGGCCGCCTGCTCCAGCTCGGCCAGCTTGAGCTTCTGCATCAAGAGCTTGATCGTCTCCGCCGACTCCTTCACGCGCTTGGCCGCCTCGAACTCTCGTGCCGCGGCGGTCTCCGCGGCCAAGCGCAGCTGCTCGAGCTCGGACTGCAGCGCCGCTCTTTCCCGGCTCAGGCGCTGCTCGACGGCGGCGCGCTCGGCGCGGACGCTTTCGTCGAGGCTCTTCTCTCGCGCCTTCAGCTCGCGCTGCTCGCGGTCCAGGGCGGCGCCGCGTTCGTCCAGCTCGGACTCTCGGCGTGTCAAAGTCTCGCCGCGCTGGCTCAGCCGGCGCGCCTCGTCGCAGAGCTTCTTGTCGCGCTCGATCACGTCGGCAAGCTCGGCTTCTCCGAGGCGGCGTACTTCCTCGGGCCGCGTCGAGAGGAAGCGCTGGATGCGCTCGCAGCGGTGCTTGTACTCCTGGAGCTCGGCGGCCTGCTCGGCGATGAGGCGCTTGAGCTTGGCGAGCTCCAGGCCGGTCTCGAAGCCGGGCACGACCGGACCGTCTTCCCGGCCTTCCCCGATCATGCGTCGCCGCTGCGGAAGCAGTAGCCCATCTTGGACACGGTCTGGATCATCTTCGCGCCGCGCCTGCCGAGACAGCGGCGCAAGCGGCTGATGCTGGCGTCCACGACGCGGGTCTCGACTTCGGCGTCCACGCCCCAGAGAGTAGTCAGCAAGTATGGACGCGTCAAGACCCTGCCCTCTTTTTTCATCAGGAGCTCGAGCAGCGCGAACTCGAGCGGCCTGAGGTAGATCTCCTTGCCGTAGACCGTGCAGCGCCGCTGGCTCGGCTCGAGCTTGATCTCGCCGGAAGCGATGTCGGGGCTCCAGGGCGTCACGCGCTCGCCCCTCCGGCGCAGCGCCACGTTGACGCGCAGCAGGATCTCGCGCGGATCGCAGGGCTTGACCAAGTAGTCGTCGACGCCGAGCTCGAAGGTCTCGGCGAGGGACTCGGGAGTCTTCCGGGGAGAAAGGTAGATGACGGGGAGCTGAACGCCGAAGGGCGTCTCGCGCAGGAACCGCAGCAGCGTGATCCCGTTCATATCCGCGAGATCGTGATCGAGCAGGAGGATGTCGACGTCCTTCGAGCGCAGGCGCTCGAGCACGTTCTTGCCGAGAGCCGAGCTTTCCAGGGCGTATTCCGTGCCGAGAAAAGCGCGGAAAGTCGTGGAGATCTTCGGTTCGGCGCTTGCGAAAAGTATCGTTCTGGCCACTGTTATTTCAAATCGAGAACGATTACAACTCGATCACAACTCGGTAACGGACTAGTCATATCGATGGAATACCATGGTCATGCGATCGTCATGTCGGAATATGACCCAGGAGGTGTACCAGATGTTTAGCATTTTGGCTATCGAGGACGACCCCATCGTCCGTGCGACTTTATTGCGAATTCTTCGGGCGGCCGGATACGAGGTGAACGTGGCCTACAACGCCACTGAAGGCCGCAAGGCCTGCTCTCGTCTCAAGCCGGACGCCGTGATCCTCGACATCCACCTGCCTGACGGCAACGGCGTGGAGGTCTGCCGCGACTTGAAGGCCGATCCTCGCCTGCGGCAGACGCCCGTGCTGATGCTCACCGGCGACGCCGTCTCTCTCGACGACCAGCAGGCGGGGCTCGAGGCGGGCGCCGACGACTATCTGCTCAAGCCTTTCGACGCCCAGGAGCTCGTCTTGCGGCTCAAGCGCCTGCTCGCTCCGCTTCGGACGAAGGCCTAGGGCTCGATGGTCCACCTCCGCCGGCATCTCGCCGCCTTCGGCGCGCTGCTGGCTCTTCCGTTTCTGAACCTCCCCGCCCGCGCGGGCCCCCCGCTCTCGGGCGGCGGCGTCGAGGTGCGGCGCAACGTCAACGGCGCGCAGGGCGGCGCGTCGGTCAGCGGCGGCGGCTTCGTCCTGAGCTCAACCGTCGGCGAGCCGTCGGGTGGTCCCGTGGCAGGCGCCGGCGTGGCGCTGACGCCGGGCTACATGACGCTCGCGGCGCAGCCCGGCACGGTCGTGTCGCTCTCGGCCGTGAGCAAGGCGACGGGCACGCTGGACTTGGCCTGGAGCGCTCCCGGCGTCGACGGCTTCCAGGGCGACGTGGTCAGCGGGTTCTACCGCCTCGATTACAGCTCCGATCCCGCCCATGCGTTCTCCCCCACCGTCTTCCGGACGGAGTTCTCGACGACGGTGACCGCCGGCAGCGCGCAGGAGCTGGAGCTCTCCGGCCTGCTGCCGAACACCACCTACTACGCGAAGATCTATCTCGCCGACGCGCGCAAGGCGTTCGCCGAGGACTCCAAGCGCGACGACGAGTCCACGCTCGCCAACGCTCCGGATCCGCGGTTCTCCTCCGTGTTCGCCTGCAGCGCCACCGTGACCTGGCCTCTGCCGGCCGGCGGCTCCGAAGGCTTCGCCAGCGCGGCCTCGAGCACCAATTTCGCCGGCGGGACCACGAAGCAGGGCGCGACGAGCGCGCTGAGCTTCACGCTGACCGGCCTCTCGCCGGGGACGTCCTACTACCTCAGGATCGCCAACCTCAACTGGCAGGGCGACAAGAACTACTCGGTCATCATCGCCACGCTGACGCCGAGCGGCACCTGCCTGCCGACGATCTCGGGCCTGCTCGCGACGAGCGACGCGATGGGGCGCTCGATCCGCCTGACCTGGAACAACCCGTCGGCCCCCGCGCCGCAGAACATCGTCGTGCTGATGAGCACCAACACGAGCGAGTCTCTCACCGACGGGCAGACGTTCGTCCAGGGGCAGACGCTGCCCGACGGTGCCCGCGTGAAGTCGGCGGGCCTCGCGACGAGCTTGGCCGACGGCGGCCTGACGCTCGACACGACCTACTTCTACCACGTCTTCACCGAGTACACGGACGCCACCTACTCGGTCAGCGTCTCCACCTCCTTCTTCCTTGACCTGCCGCCGATGACGCCGGCGAACGTGACGGCCGTGGCCAACGTCGGGCGCACGGCGGCGACGGTGAGCTGGCACTCCGTCGCGTCGAACACCGACGGCTCGGTGTTCAAGACGACCTCGACGCCGATCGCCCCGGAGCTCGCTTACTACCGCGTCGAGCGCTCGACGCTGTCCGCCAACCCGGCCTTCGTCGCGGTGAGCACCGTGGCCGTGGGGACGCAGACCTACGCCGACGCGATCACGGGCCTGGGCCCGACGCTGCTCTACCGCGTGGTCGCGGTGGACTCGCTGGGCAACCAGAGCCCCAGCATCGCCGTCAATCTCGACGACGGCTCGGCCTACCTCTTCGCCTCGGACGACGTCACGCACATCAAGTTCTCGCCCGGCATCTACAGCCAAGTGCTGAATTCCTCGGTGTTCGGAGCCGCGGACACCGTGCTGCGGCTGACCGAGGTGACGCCCACGGACCTGGGCGTGCGCGCCGTCCACGTCGACGCCGTCCCGGCCGTGGGACCGGCGTCCTCGATCCCGACGCAGCTGCCCAAGGCCGACCTACAGGTCGTGCTGTCCTACGCGCCGGGCGCCGGCGGGACGGGGCCGCTGGCCCTGAACTCGGCCGGCGGGGCGCGGCCCGCCGCCGACGCGACGAGCAGCTACTCGGTCTATTGGAACAACGGCAGCCAATATCTGAAGCTCTTCGGCCAGGTGGACCCGCAGAGCCAGACCGTGGCCGTGAACACGGCGATGACGGGCACCTACGAGGTCCGCCCGCTCGCGCGCACCACGAGCTTCGACTTCGACCTCTCCGGCCAGGTCAACAAGGTGATCACGCCCAACGGCGACCACCTCAACGACGAGGCTTTCTTCATCTACCAGAACCCGCGGGACTCGGCGATCACCGGCAAGGTGTACGACATGACCGGCGGCCAGGTCGCCGACATGGTCTCCTGCCCCTCCGTTCCTCCGCAGCCCGGGATGGGCTGCCTCCAGTGGGACGGCAAGGCCGGCGGCCGCGTCGTGAAGGGCGGCGTGTATGTGTACGCGATCAAGGGTGAAGGCAAGACCTTCAGCGGCACGATCGTGGTGATCCGATGAGAAGAGCCCTGGCCGCCGCGCTGCTGAGCCTGGCCCTCGCGGCCTCGGCTCCCGCGCGCGCGTCCGCGGCGTTCGCCGACCTGGGCTTGGGCGCGCGCGGCGTGGGCATGGGCAACGCCTTCGTGCCGATCGCCGACGACGTCTACACGCTCTACTACAACCCCGCCGGCCTGGCCTTGCTCGACCGCCCGGAGTTCGGCACGGCGTACACGCGCTACCTCCTGGGCCTGACGGACAACTCCAACCTCAACTCCTCCTTCCTCGGCTACGCGCAGCCCCTCAAGGACGAGTGGGGCACGGCGGCCGTCGGCTGGCAGCAGTTCGACTTGAGCGGGCTCTATCAGGAGCAGACCTTCTTCCTGGGCTACGGGCGCGCGCTCGCGCGCGACCTCGGCCCCGGCGACCTCTACGGAGGCGCCAACCTGAAGATGCTGCGGCGCTCGTTCGATCCCGGGGGCAGCGCCGGCAATGCGTTCAACGACAGCTTGATCGCCACGGGCCAGGCCGATCCGGTGCTCGCCGCCAAGCACAGCATGACCGCGCCCGACATCGACGTAGGCCTGCTGTACCGCATGCGCGAGAACTACTCCGCGGGGCTGTCCTTGAGCCACGTCACCCAGCCCAACATCGCCTTCAGCCCCGCCGACACGGACAAGCTGCCGATGAACGTCAAGCTCGGCCTCGGCTACCGCAGCCTGCTCTCCAACATCGCCGCGCAGTATGAGACCGTCGAGTCCCCCATCGGCACTCAAGACCAGCGCTTCACGGTGGGCGCGGAGCGCTGGTTCCCCTGGCTGCTCGTCGGCAACGTGGGCGTGCGCGGGGCGCTCTCTTTCGGCAGCCGCGAGTACAAGCAGCTCTCGACCGGCGCCTCGTACCAGTCGCGGCGCTTCCGCGTGGACTATGCCTTCGTCCTGCCGATCAACGGCATGCCCGGCCAAGGCTCGCACCAATTCAGCTTTTCGATCCGCTTCGGCAGCGCGAAGGAGCCCGACGAGTCGGTGACCGAGGTCCTCGCCGCGATGCGCCGCATTAAGGAAGGCACGGTGCCCGCCGAGGTGGCGGTCAAGAGCCAGGGCCTCTCCGAGTCGCAGCGCGTGCTCCTCGAGGAGCAGGTCACGCACGCGCGCGCTCTGGCGTTGGAAGCCCAGTACGCCAAGGCCGCCGCCTCGCTGTCCAAGGCGCTGGCGCTCGGCCCCGAGGACCCGAAGCTCCTCAAGAGCTTCGGCCGCCTGAACTTCGTCGCCACGCTCGTCCCGGAGCTGCCCAACTTCAAGGCCGACCCCGTGCAGGCGGCCTGGCACCAGGGCATCATGTCCTACCTCGCCTACGACGACGCGGCCGCCGTCGACAAGCTCTCTTACGCCCTGAGCCTGGCGCCCGAGAGCCACGAGATCGACGTCTTCCTCAGCCAGCTCGAGCTCGCCACCGGCCTCAAGCGCAAGGAGCTGCCCAAGGCCACGCCGGCCGCTCTCGAGGTGGACCGCTTGCTCACGCAGGCCGCGACGGCGATCCAGGAAGGCCGCTACAACGACGTGATCTCCCTGGCGGAGGAAGTCCTCAAGCGCGATCCGGACAACGTCTCCGCGTTCGAGGACCTCGGCATCGCCTATTTCGCGCAGAGCGACTATCCCGCCTCGGCCGCGGCCTGGGAGAAGGCCCTGGCGCTGGAGAAGGACCCGGTCCGCCGGGCGCTGCTCGAGACCCAGCTCAAGTCCGTGCGCAATCTGATGAAGCGCCCGCAACGCGCGGCGCCGAAGACGCCGACGGGCGCCGTGCCGGTCGAGCGGGTTCAGCAGCTCTATTCGCAGGGCTTGGACTACTACGCGGCGGGCCAGCTCGACAAGGCCAGGGCGGTCCTGGAGCAGGCGCTCTCGCTGGACCCGCAGAACACCGAGGTCCGCAAGGCGCTCAATCGCGTGCAGGAGGAATTGAGGTCTCATTAGGCCGAGCAAGCTCATGCGGATACAAACGCGAATGATGTTGTTCGTCACGGTTCTGATGCTGGCCGTGATCTCCAGCACGCTGGCCAGCGTCGTGGTCGACAAGCGGCAGATGATCCGGAGGAACTTCGACCTGCGCATCAACACTATGCTGGACGGCGTGCAGCGGATCGCGGAGGAATCGCTGCGCTCCCACGACGACGTGATGCTGCTCAGCTACCTCAAGCACCTGATCAAGGACTCGCAGGAGATCGAGCTGGCCGTCGTCACCAAGCCCGGCTACAGCTCGGTGCTCGGCGAGGTGCGAACTCCTCTCTTTTACCGGACGCTGAACGTCGTCGCGGAGGACTCCGGCGCCAAACCGGCCCAGGTGCAGATCGAGGTGGGCCTCTCGAAGGCCGCCCTCGATCGGCGCCTCCGCGAGGAGATGGCCAAGACGCTGGTTCGCGTGGGCGGCCTCGGGTTGCTGGGCCTGTTGCTCGGGCTCGGCGGGGCCTGGTGGATCAGCAGCACGCTCGCCGGCCCCATCGTGAGCCTGGCGGCGCGCCTGCGCGCGTTCGCTTTCGGCGAGGCGCAGGCGCCCGTGACGGCCGCCGGCGACGAGGTGTCTTATCTCTCCAGCCAGTTCGACACGATGTCGGGGCGCATCCAGGAGCACATGCAGCTGCGCGACGACCTCCTGACCACGCTGACCCACGAGCTGAACAACCCGCTCGCGGGGCTCAAGGGCCTCCTGGGCCTGCTCAGCGCCAATCGCCTGGTCGACCGCGAGACGAGCGAGACCTACAAGACGATGACCGACGCGGTCTCGGCGATGGAGCTCTCGCTCTCAAACGCCCTCACGCTGCTGCGGGGCAACGCCAAGCCGGAGCTGCGCCGCGAGCCGATCCTGCTCAACGACCTGGTCGATCAGATCGCCCGGCTCTTCCGCCCGGTGGCGCAGTCCAACCACGTCCGCTTCCGCGAGGAGCTGTGCCCCCGTCCGGTCCGCATCGAGGGCGACGTGGAGCTCGTGCGCCGCATCGTCATCAACCTAGTCTCCAACGCCTGCAAGTACACCCCTCCGGGCGGCACGGTGACGCTGAAGCTCTCCGACGAGGGCGGCGCGCTGATCTCCGTGGCGGACACCGGCCCGGGGATCGCCGCCAAGGATCGGGAGCTCATCTTCACGCGCTTCTACCGCGCCCCCGGTCCCGACGGCAAGCCGCAGCGGATCCCGGGGTCCGGCCTGGGCCTGGCCATCGCCCGCCAGGCGGCCGAGCTGCATCAGGCGAAGATCTGGGTGGACAGCGAGCCTGGGAAGGGCTCGTCCTTCTCCGTCCTATTCCCCCAAAGGCAGGTCCCCCAAGCGCCGGAGGCGGGGGTCTAATGTCAAATAGGCCGGGGACGTGGCGCGTGGCGGCCCAGCGGCGGTTCCGCTTGGGTCTTTGCGCCGTCCTCTTCCTATTCGCGCGCGACGTCTCGCGCGCGCAGTCGGTGCCGTCGCTGATCAGCTTCCAAGGCCGCCTGACGGACACCTCGAGCAACCCCCTCTCGGGCTCGCACTCGTTCGTCTTCAC